>NZ_CP115159.1:2207000-2560000 GCF_027594425.1 Zunongwangia sp. HGR-M22 | reverse complement strand
GGCTTTATGTATAAAGCAAATTTATGTTTGCGTACAGCTATTAAAATTTTAAAACCCTTTGCCGGATTTAAAGTTTTTTCTGAAGAGGATCTATATAAAAATATAAAAGATCTAGATTGGGATTCGCTTTTAGATGTAGATGGTAGTTTAGCTATCGATGCAACTTTACATTCTGAAGTGTTTACACACTCTAAATACATCGCATTAAAGACAAAAGATGCAATTGTAGATCGTTTTCGAGAAATGCATGGTAGAAGACCAAATATTGATTTGAAATTTCCCGATTTAAAAATAGATATTCATATAGAAAAGACCTGGTGTAATGTGTCTCTGGATACTAGTGGTGAATCTCTTCATAAGCGAGGGTATCGTACCGCAACTAATATTGCACCTATAAATGAAGTTCTTGCTGCCGGAATGATTTTAAAGTCTGGCTGGCATGGTGAATGTAATTTTTTAGATCCAATGTGTGGTAGTGGCACCATTCCCGTAGAAGCTGCCATGATTGCTTGTAACATTCCTGCGAATATCAATAGGAAAGAATTTGGTTTTGAGCGCTGGAAAGATTGGGATGAAAGTTTATATGAAAAAATTGAACAATCTTGTTTAAAGAATGTTCGCGATTTTCACTTTCAGATTTTAGGTTACGATAAAGCACCATCTGCAGTAGAAAAGGCTAAAGAGAATGTTAAAAATGCTAATCTTTCTGAATTCGTTAATATAGAACGCACAGATTTTTTTGAAACTGAAAAGCAAACAAACGGTCACCTGCATATGGTTTTTAATCCACCTTATGGGGAACGTTTAGAGGTTAATATTACTGAATTTTATAAAAGAATAGGAGATACCTTAAAGCAAAGTTATCCCGGTACAGAAGCTTGGTTTATAACGTCGGATAATGAAGCTATGAAGAGCGTAGGTTTAAGACCTTCTAGAAAAGTAAAAATGTTTAACGGAGGCCTGGAATCCCGATTTCTAAAATATGAAATTTACGAGGGCAGTAAAAAGCACAAGAAACAAGGCTAGTTTTTAGCTTTTCTAAAAATAGGAATTAAATAGGATATGGAATAGCCATATCCTATTCCAAATTTACTATCATCGTATGTTCTGCCAAAACCAGGTATGGTAAGATTATCAAAACCACTTGGTTTACTTTCATTCAGCCGGCTTTTTAATTGAACGTTAGCCGATAAAAATAAATTATTTAAAACTTCAACTTTAAATCCTGCCATCAATTCTATCCATCCAGCTGTAAGGCCCGTAGTTTCTTCTCGATCTCTTCTAATATCATCTTCAAAATAATTATTTCTAGTGTAGATTCTATACTGCTCTATTTCCTGACTAAAAGTAGAAAATCCATACCGCAAACCTGCAAAGACAATATTTTCCATCCCAGCCCAATTTTCGTAAGCATTATAGTTTACACCTAATTTGATAAAACTACCTGAGGCTGAAACTTCAATTTCGTCTTCATTAAATGGTAAAGTTTCGTTACCAATTTCAGCCGCTGCATAATAATTTTTGTAGACTCTCATGTCTCCTTCAATAAGGAAACCAGTATAATCATCTTCAAAAAAAGTTCTTGCTAATTTGCTAATATCAATTCCTACGCGTAGTCCGTATTTTTCTCTGTACGTCGTATCTGTGGGTGTTTCTGGATTTATGCTTTCTGAATCTAAATCTTCTTGAGCAAATAAATTTAAATTTAAAAAAAGCAAGCAGCATAGGTTAAGAATCCCAAAGGCTAAGCATTTTTTGCTCGTATGTTTTTTTACTGTTTTATTCAAAATATAAATTTAAATGAGCAGTGTTGGCATCAGGATCGTTTTCGGGATTATTAAAGTTATCCGTTCGGATATCTTCGACCAAAAGAGTCATTCGGCTAATCCACCGCCCGTCGTCTCCTCCTTCGGTAAGATAATTTACATTCAGAAAATTTACTTTAAACGAACATGCGCGATTAATATATTCTTCTTCACGGCTATAATTAAATGTAATAACATCTGTGTTTGTCTCGTTATTTTCATTTAGCTCTGTACCTGGATCTCCGTTTTCATCGAAAATCAAACCATTTTGTACAAATTCATATTTGGTACTATCGCGATCTGTTCTTAAAGGAATTGTAATACTTTGACGATTTTCTCTGTAATATAAGGTATCTATGGTTTCTCTACCCACTTCGCGAATGGTTAGATTAACTGAAGGCCGGGGTTCTAACGAACTAGCATCAAAAAAGTTAATCACTAACATTGGTGTTATATCTGTACTCTCCGGACAAATATCGTCTCGCTGGCATCCCGCAAATAATAGGAAGACCATAAGCCCAATGATTAAGTAAGAATAGTTATATTTTAATTGCATTATTTTCTTTCTAAACATACCACATTTTCTACATGAAAAGTTTGTGGGAACATGTCTACTGGACGAATTTTAGTAACCTTATAATACTCATCTAGTAACGCTAAATCTCTTGCTTGTGTCGCCGAATTACAGCTTACATATACTATTTTCTCTGGCAAAATACCGATAATTTGTGCAACAACATCTTTATGCATCCCGTCCCGTGGTGGATCTGTAATAATAACGTCTGGATGACCATGTTTATTGATAAAGTTTGAAGTAAAAACTTTTCTCATATCACCTGCAAAAAAGTCAGTATTCTCGATGCCATTTCTTTCGGCATTCTCTTTGGCATCTTTTATAGCTTCTGGGACAGCTTCTACACCAATAACTTTTTTAGCTTTTTTTGCCACAAATTGAGCTATTGTACCGGTACCGGTATATAGATCGTAAACTAATTCATCGCCTTTTAAATCGGCGAATTGTCGAGTAATTTTATAAAGTTCGTAAGCCTGGGCTGAATTGGTTTGATAAAAAGACTTTGCATTAATTTTAAATTTAAGGCCTTCCATTTCCTCGAAGATATGATCTCTTCCTTTATAACAAATCACTTCTTGATCGTAAATCGTGTCGTTACCTTTATTATTTATCACATATTGAAGCGATGTGATTTCGGGAAATTCTTCAGCAACAGCATTAAGTAATAATTCTCTACTTTCTTTTTCTTCTTCAAAAAACTGTATAAGAACCATAATTTCACCATTGCTAGAAGTTCTAATCATCAGCGTTCGTAACAATCCACTTTGCGCTCTGGTATTAAAAAATGGGATATTATTTTGTGTCGCAAAAATTTTCACAAAATTCCGAATTGCGTTGCTGGGATCTTCCTGCAAGTGACATTTTTTGATGTCCAGGATTTTGTCCCACATTCCAGGAATATGGAAACCCAATGCATTCTTATCGTCAAATTCTTTTCCACTTTGAATTTCATCCAATGTTAACCAACGGCTATCACTAAAAGAAAATTCCATTTTATTACGATAAAAGTAGATTTCTTTACTACCTAAAATTGGTGTAATTTCTGGCAATTCTATTTTACCTAAACGTTGCAGATTATTGGTAACCTCTTGTTGTTTATATTCTAACTGATATTTGTAATCCATAAATTGCCATTTGCAACCACCACAGGTTCCAAAATGTTGACATACAGGTTCTACCCGTTTCTCTGAAAGTGAATGGAAATTAACAGCAGTACCTTCAAAATAAGACTTCCTTTTTTTGGTAGTTTGTATATCGGCAATATCACCTGGCACTGCATTGTTTACAAAAATCACTCTGCCATCTGGCGATTTTGCGATGCTTTTACCTTTAGCGCCGGCGTCTACGACTTCAACAGCTTCAAAAAGCTTATTTTTATTCCTTCTTCCCATAGGGCAAAAATAGAATAATTGCAGGATTTAAAGAGGATGTCTTTAAAAAAATCAGTAAACATTTAGTAAATTGCCGAGACATTAAATGGGTGATTTCTCTCCTAATCTGTAAAACAGAATAAGAAGGAATTGTAAATATTAATGAATAAAAATTTGAACAAAGAATGTCATTATCTAAAATTAATTCTTCTGAACAGGCAATAGAATTAGAAGATCAGCACGGGGCTCACAATTATCATCCGCTACCTGCTGTTTTGAGTAAAGGAGAGGGTGTGCATGTTTGGGACGTAGAAGGAAAAAAATATTATGATTTTCTTTCAGCATACTCTGCTGTAAACCAGGGGCACTGCCATCCAAAGATTCTGGAAGCATTAAACCAGCAAGCAGCAAAGTTAACGCTAACTTCAAGAGCCTTTCATAACGATGTTTTAGGGCCTTTTGAAAAATATGCTACCGAATATTTTGGTTTTGATAAACTATTACCAATGAATACCGGAGCCGAAGCCGTAGAAACTGCTATTAAACTGGCGAGAAAATGGGCTTATGAAACTAAAGGCGTGAAAGAAACCGAAGCTGAAATAATTGTTTGCGAAAACAACTTTCATGGAAGAACGACAACCATTATTTCTTTCTCGAATGATGAAGGTGCAAGAAAGAACTTTGGACCATATACTCCTGGATTCCAGAAAATACCTTATGACGATGTTGATGCTTTAGAGCAGGCATTAAAGGAAAATAATAACATTGCGGGATTTTTAGTGGAACCTATACAGGGCGAAGCCGGAGTTTATGTTCCTTCAGAAGGATACTTAAAGAGAGCTAAAGCGCTTTGTGAAAAACACAATGTATTATTTATTGCCGATGAAGTGCAAACAGGAATTGCGAGAACCGGGCAATTACTTGCGGTAGATCACGAAGATGTAAAACCAGATGTGCTTATACTAGGTAAAGCAATTTCTGGAGGTGTTTATCCTGTATCTGCAGTCTTGGCAAATAATAATGTAATGGATGTTATCAAACCGGGTCAACATGGTTCTACTTTTGGTGGAAATCCTTTGGCTTGTGCTGTGGCTCATGCTGCGCTTGAAGTTATTAAAGATGAAAAGCTAGCCGAAAATGCAGAAAAGCTTGGAGGCCTTTTCCGTAGACTTTTAGATGATTATATAAGAACTTCTAATATTGTTGAACTTGTAAGAGGTAAAGGACTTTTAAACGCCATTGTAATTAACGATTCACCAGATAGTACAACAGCCTGGGATATTTGCATGGCACTTAAAGAGAACGGTTTGTTGGCTAAACCCACTCATGGTAATATTATTCGTTTTGCACCGCCTTTAGTGATGAACGAAGAACAATTAAAAGATTGCGTAAATATTATTATTCAAACTTTAATGCAGTTTGAAAAGTAGTAATTGAAGAATTTTTAAAAAATTAAAATCCCCGGAACTTCCGGGGATTTTTTGATTTATATTCTTTTATGGAAATTTTAAAAACCATTTCCATATATCTCTCTTTGCATTTCCCACATCGCATCTAGGCCACCTGCTGTAAAGAAAAAGATTAATCCACTAACAAATGAAAGAACACTTAATATCAAACCGATAATTCCTAAAATTCGGCCTGTTTTTACATTTTCGTATCCCATATAAAGTTCTGGATTCGCGTAATAAAGTTCTTTCGCCTTATTTGCTAGTACAATGGCTAAAATTCCGAAAATTATACCCAACAATCCATAACAGCAGCAACCGATGATGGATAAAATTCCAAAAACTAAAATAAGTGTTGAGTTAGGTAGTTTCTCTTTCATAAATGTGTTTAATTAGTTAGATTATAAAATTGCAACATTTTAATAATATAAGAAATGATCATTATAGAAGCATTAAAAAAAATAAAGGCAATTTTAATTTTAAAATCGCCTTTAAATTTATAAAATATATTGATAATTAAAAAAACAGCAAAAATAAGGAGGCTGTATATAGCTGGATACATTATAAAGGCTTCTTTAAAATGTCCTTGAAATAGTAGCACAGCAGCTCTTTGCCCTCCGCAGCCATAACACTCAACCCCAAAAAGAGTTTTGTTAAGGCATGGTAGCATATATTCTTCGTATCCCGTATTAATTTTTTACAGTAATTTTTTTAGTAACACTACGATTATCAGAAGTGTTTAGTTGAACTATATAAATAGCATCTCTAAAATTAGCAGTAGTAAAGCTAAATTCTTTTTCGCTGGTAGAAAGATTTTTACTAATTACAGCGCCGCCATTTAAGTTAAATATAGCGATGTGATTAACTTCAACATCCTTTGGTATTTTCACTTGCAAGACACCTTCATTGTTATTTTGAAAGATATCTATCGAAGCAACAAAAATTTCTTCTTCTTTTGTTTCTTGAACTTTTTCCTCTTCAGTGGGTTGATCATCCTGAAAAGCTAAAAAGAAACGATCTTTAGAGTCACCAGTCACCTGAATTTTATAATGCTCCTTTTTTATATCTGTAAATCTATCATTTTCTGAGTCGTACAAATAGATATTTTCGTTATCCAGAAAGTCCGTTTCTGCGATAAAGAAATCAACTTCCATTTCACTAGAAGTTAATACGTTAAGTGGTAGCATAGAAGAACGGTCGAATGGTAACACATTTATCATGTACTCTCTTCCATCTATATTCCAAGATGCATCGCTGGATAGTTTACCAAACATTGGCGCATCCATAGCTTTATCGGCTCCTTTAGTGGCATCATCTCTAAAGGCTACTAAAAGCTGTCTGGTGTAAGTGTCATTTAAGCTGATGTTTAATCGAACGCTATTAGACTTTTCCTCATCAATTATAACCGAAGAATTTTTGTTATTTCCGTTATTTCCATTAGAGCCTTTTGTTCTGGCCTTTAAATCAATTCCGCGCTCATCCACTCGATAGCTATTTCTAAAGGTTACTCTACCGCCATTTTTGGTGCCTACTACAGTAAATCCTTGCCCTACAGGCGCGTAACGTCTTTCGTATTCTTTGCCCAATGCACCTCCGCTATTCTCTATCTGTTCCCCGGTTTGATTCCTATATTTTTTAAAGGTAGCAGGAACATAATCGTTTGCACCAGGAGAGTATGCACCGTATCCACCTTCGTAATCTTTTACATAGTGAGAATTACCATTTTCTTTACTATCCCAAAAATAAGCGATACCTGTAATATCATTATCAGGATCACTAAGGAATGCCTTCAAATCAATAGGAGAGGGATAAGGATTACCTAGTAATACAGTATTATTTTCGTTTACCTGTACCTCGATGTCACCATTATTAGGTATTCCTCTAAAATCATAACGCTGATGACTGCCGGGATTATTCTGAACGCCATTTACGGTAACTGTATTTATACCTTTGGTGCCTTTCATGGTAAATCCCATACCTGGCAGAAGTTTATTAATTTGCTTACCAATTGGATCCCACGATTTATAGCCTACACCAGAGAGTTTATAGATCCATCTTGTAGAGATAGTTAGAGGGCTTGCGCTACCATTAAGTCCATTAGTTAGCCTAACAGGATTGCTAAGGGTACTGTTTACTGGCTCAAATAACACCTGGTCTAAAGTTTTCCCCTTTGTTTCTACCGGCATACCCCAATAATTATAATCAAAAGAATTGGCTGTTCCTTCTTGAAAAACAGATAAATAGCCATCACCTCCGTTTTTGGTATCTAATCCCTGTAATAACTGGGCATCTTCTCGTAAGTATATACTTGCTTCAGTCTCTTTAGAATTATTTTTCTTTAAATCAATAGCTCCATTTACAAATAGCAATTCATTTTTTACATATATGTAATTATCTTCTCCATTTTTAGATGGAGAAACACTCAAATCTGTCTGAGCCTGTATTAAAATAGGGAAGATTAGTGCTAAAATAATGTAATAATGCTTCATAATTGCTTTAAATTTGCGAATACAAAAATAGTCTATTTATCTTTTTAATATACGGAATTTTTAGAAATTTAGACGAAAGGAAGAAAAATGAAGATGAAAAATAATAAATCTCAAATACTTAATACTCTTGTTATTATAGTGGGTGGTGTCTTATTAATATATGGGATGTCAGTAAATGATAATCCTCCTTACTCAAAAATTTTTGGGATTATAATTTTAATGTTCGGTCTTTATCGTGCAACACAATATTGGTCTGCCACTAAAGATGATTATAAAAAAGAACAAAAGGAACAGGAATGATGATTTTGAAACAGGGAGATGTAGTTCATGTTCTCGATGATGATATCGAAGGAGTAATTGTAGAACTTTCAGGTAGTGTCGCTACAATAGAAACGACAGACGGTTTTCCTATGAGTTTTGAATTGAAGGATTTAGTAAAGATCGAGCGGAATAACGATCCTTTGCTGGATGTAGAGCAAGAGGTTATTCGTAGAGCCTTAGAAGAGAAAGAGAACTTCAAAAAGAACAGGAAAAGAACTATTTCTAAGAAAAAGGAAAAACAAATTCCTGCAATGGAGGTAGATCTTCACATAGAGAAATTACTACCTTCAAAAAGAGGACTATCTAATCATGATATTCTTACAAAACAAATTGATACCGCACGTGGGCAGCTAGAATTTGCGATTAGAAAAAGAATTCAGCGTATTGTTTTTATTCACGGAGTGGGCGAGGGTGTTTTAAAAGCTGAATTAGAGTATCTATTTGGTAGATATGATAATGTAAAGTTTTATGATGCCAATTATCAGCAATATGGTTTAGGCGCTACAGAAGTATATATTTTCCAAAACGCCTAATCCATAATTTTTAATCTTCAACAGTATCGGCTGGATTTTCTTCTTCGCTATCTTCTTCAGAATCTGTATTTCTTAGATAAGTTTTATTGAATGAAGAATTGAAAGAACCCATATTGTAATCTCTGTTCGTATTGATATCTGGAGAATTTCCGTTGCTATCTTTTAAGCTAAATCCAGAAATAATAACTTCAGTGATAATCTTTCTATTGATACGATTTTCGATATACGTCGGATTATTTCCAAATTCTGAGTAAAATTTATTTAAAAAGTTTAGATCGCCTTCATCTCTATAATTTAATGGATTTAGAATCTGCCCTTCATCTAAATTTTCTAAATCGCTTTCGTCTACTTCGTTTCTGGTAGGTACACCATCACCATCATCATCTGCATCTAAGTAATTAGGCGTTCCGTCAACATCTTTATCAAAAAAACCGTTATCTTCCCAGTTTCCTTCCTCGGGATCAACTTCAAGCCTGGTTGGTACATTATCACCATCATCATCAATATCTAAATAATCGGGAATTCCATCGCCATCTGTATCCTGCATTTCAGAATCTGATAAATTTGGATCATAGCCTTCCATATTATTTGGTACGCCGTCGCCATCGGTATCGGCATCATTATTATCATTAGAGAGATCGCTATAAGCAACGCGAATGGTCACCGTTCCCGCATCTCCGCTTACAAATTCCTGCAGCACTTTAGGCTGGCTGGGAGGAACATTAGAGCAAAAATAATCGTTAGAGATAGCACCATCATATATTCTATATATAAGTCTATTATTGCTGTTTAAATTAAAAGTATATCCATCTTCATTAACTTCTGTAATCAAAAGATTGCTAACACTATCGTTTATAGCGCCAGTAGCATCCAAAATAAGGGAAAGACTTTCGTAAACGCCGTCATTGTTGGTAGCATAAATTACCTTTTGCTCTAAACCGCAAACGCTAAGGGTAGCATTTTTAATAGCAAAATCGGTAACCACAATATCGCCATCATCACAAGAGTACAGTAATAATATAAGGCTTAGCAATCCTAATGTCTTTTTCATAAAGAAGATTTTGGGCAAAAATAGAAGTTTTATAGATTTTCAACGGAGCTTCTTTAAATTTATTTTAAATAGCCTTACCTTTGCGCACCATGGAAAAAGTATATTTAGACTCTGCCGCTACGACCCAAATGCGCCCCGAAGTTATTGAGAAAATAACCGAAGCGATGCAACAAAATTATGGAAACCCTTCATCTACCCATAGTTTTGGTCGGTCTGCTAAATCGTTAATCGAGAAAGCTCGTAAAACCATCGCAAAACAGTTAAACGTTACAGCTGCTGAAATTATTTTTACTTCAGGAGGAACTGAAGCTGATAATTTAGCACTTAATAGTGCTGTTCGAGATCTTGGTGTAAAAAGAATAATAACTTCGAAAATCGAGCATCATGCTGTTTTATACTGTGTGAATCAGTTGCAAGATTGTTTTGATGTCGAAGTTGAATATGTAAAACTAACTAATGAAGGTGAAATTGATCTTGAAGATTTAAAAAATCGCCTTAATTCTTCTGAAGTGAAAACCTTAGTTAGTTTAATGCACGTGAATAACGAAGTAGGAAACAAACTTGATATCAAGAAAGTTGCTGAAATGTGTAAAGCACATAAAGCCTTGTTTCATTCAGACACTGTACAATCTATTGGACACTACGAAATAGATCTACAGGAAGTTCCCGTAGATTTTACAGCAGTTAGTGCACATAAATTTCACGGTCCTAAAGGAATTGGCTTCGCTTATATTCGTAAAAATAGCGGTTTAAAACCACTAATCTTTGGAGGAGAGCAAGAACGTGGTTATCGCGCTGGGACCGAAGGTTTGCATAATATTGTTGGTTTAGAAGAAGCTTTTAAATTGGCTTATAAAAATTTAGAAGAAGAAAAAGCGTACACCACAAGCTTAAAATCTCATTTTATTGACGCTCTTAAAAGTGAAATTCCCGGAGTGAAATTTAATGGGAAAAGTGGGGACTTAGATAAAAGTACATATACACTTATTAATGTAAATCTTCCTGTAAGCGAAGAAAAAGCTTTGATGTTGCTATTTCAACTAGATTTAAAGGGTATCGCTTGTTCTAAAGGAAGTGCTTGCCAAAGTGGAAGCGACAAAGGTTCGCACGTTTTAAATGCATTTTTAAGTGAAGAAGATTTAAAAACACCTTCCATACGTTTTTCATTTTCAAAATTTAATACCAAAGAAGAAATTGATTACGTGGTGAAAACCTTAAAAGAATTTATAGAATCTTAGTTTATTTTTTTAATAAAATAAAAAGCCTCGCCATTTGCGAGGCTTTTTTTGTTAATTTAAAGATCAATTTTTTCTGAAAAACTTCGCTTCATAGATGTTAACATTACCTACATTATCAGTGACGATAAGTTTAAAATTATTCTCTGTTTCTGTAACCACACCGTCAGAAAAATCGTGAGTTAGCGTATTGTTTTTATATTCATATTCCATCAAAATAAACTTTCCGTTTACCGTGGCCCTATATCCTTGGATACCAGATAAGTCGTCACTAATTTTTACCTTTAGCGTACTATTACTCGAAATCCACTGGCCATCACTAAAATTAACTGGCCTGATGGATGGTGGAGTAACATCTGCAACCAATGTATATTCGCCAAATGTTCTGGTGCCGGTTGTAAAGCGAGTCGGTTTTTTATAGGTTGTAGAATAGCTAGGCCTACCATAGCTGTTTATTCTTGCAATAAATAATTTTTCTTTTTCAGCTTCAGGTATATCACTAACATCAAAACCTATAGTCATATTTTTGTGCAGCGGCACATCGTCATGATGTACTTTTACCGTATCACCCATAAATTTAATATCTAAAAATGTGTCATAGTACAATGCATTTTTAGGAATGTAAATATCAATACCGTTTTCTTGTATAGAAAAAGTTTCGTTGTAATTGGTAAAATAGTCGGTAGTTTTGTCATCTTTTGGGGTGATTTCTCCAGCAAAACTTCCTTTGATAGGAATTCTAATCGTTTTAGAATTCCCTTTAAAATCGGTAACTTCAACTACATAATTATAATCTAATCCATCTTCAATTTCTAATTTTCCTTCATTCACCACACCATTATAAATGCTAAGCGGATTATTACTTTCTTTGAATAACTTCTGAACTCTTTTTCTGTGATTCGAGTAGTATTCATAATCAATTAAAAAATTAAGATATCTACTTTCTCCAAATGAAATGCGCTGAAAGTCAAGATTAATAACGGGAGAACCATTAAGACTTGCTTCAATTTTATAAACTCCGTTTTTGTTTGGAGCAAGACTTTTTTGGTCTACTGTAGAAATACCAAAACCAATTTCTCCACAAGCTTCTAGTGTATTTGTAGTGTAAGAGCCATCATTTTGCGGGATCAACCTCAATTTTTGTCGATTTGCTGAATTATTCACATGTGCTCCTTCACCTATTGGATATGCAAAAAGACCATCTACAATGGGATCTCGATTATCTTCAATATCAATTCCAAACATTTCAGGATTCATTGGTCGTTGGCTACCATCACGAATCTCAAAATGAACATGTGGGCCACCACTTCCGCCGGTATTTCCGCTAAAAGCAATTAACTCTCCCTGTTCAACAGGCAATTCGGCAGGTTCAGGAAAAAGTTCGATTTCATAAGATTCTTTGTTATACTGTCTTTCTTTAAGATAGGCTTCGATTTTTGGAGAAAGCTTCTTTAAATGCCCATATACAGTAGTATAGCCATTGGGATGCTGAATGTAAAGTGCCTTCCCATAACCATAATGCTGGATTTTAATTCGACTAACATATCCTTTTGCTGAAGATTTTACCTCTAATCCCTGTCTTCCCTGAGTTTTAATATCTAATCCTGCATGAAAGTGATTGGAACGAAGTTCACCAAAAGTTCCTGATAATATTAATGGGATATCGAGGGGTTTTTCAAAATAATCTTGGGGTACGTTATCAACCTGCGCATAGGTTGCCAAAGAAAATAAGCCAATAAAAAGAATAAAAAATTGCTTCATAAATCGTCTAAATACATTAAATTCTACTCGCGTAAAGGTAATCAAACTTCATGCAAAATTAAATCACTATAATTTAGAATGTTAGGAATTACAAGGCTTAAAAAAGAAAAATGAAATAAAAAATCATTGCAAATTTAAAACGGTATGTTAACTTTGTAAGGATTAGTATCGAGTTTGGCTTTTATGAGTGATATCACCGAAATAGTTGATAATCTTGAGAATAGGATTAGTAAATTGCTGCATAGGCACGAATTGCTAAAGCAGGAAATGCAGTCTATACAAGAGGAAATGACAGCGGTGCAATCTGAAAATACCTGGTTAAAAGGAGAGTTAGAACGTTCTAATAACCAGATTAAAGATCTAAAAGCAGCAAATGCGATGCTTGGCAGTAATGATTACAAGAAAGAAACTAAGCTCAAAATAAACAGTCTTATAAGGGAGATCGATCAATGTATCGTTCAGTTATCTGAATAAATGTAGATGGAAGACAAGCTTAAAATAAAAATTTCGATTGCAGATAGGGTGTATCCCTTAACTATAGATCCTCGTCAAGAAGAAGGATTAAGAAAGGCTGCGAAAAAAATCGAAGCAATGATTAAGCAATTTGAGAAAAGTTATGCCGTTAGGGATAAGCAGGATGTATTGGCGATGTGTGCATTACAATTTGCAGCCCAGACGGAACAAAAAGATATAGATAAAAGTGAAGAGATGCAAAAAGCAGAAGATAAGTTAAGATCGCTTAACGATTTGTTGCAACAGCATATGGCTTCCTAAACGTTCTTTAAATAAAATAAGGTTACTGCCTGTATTAGTTATATTTTGATAAACTCAACAGATAATTCTTTAAAGAGGGTGAGTCTAAGTTGTAAAAGCGCGCCGTTCCCGTAAGGGACTACGGATTCTTGATCAGCTTGTTAGCCTTAAACTTGATTTTAAGGAGTTTAATACAAAACAACTACTAATACAGGCTTTTTTTATATATAAACATAACATATGGAAATAGTATTAGCGATAGTTGGAATTATAGTAGGCTTAGGTATAGGTTTTGCCATAGCCAAATCTTTAGAAAAGAAAAAAGCCTCTGCAACAATTAAAGAAGCTCAAGATAAAGCGGCAGGAATTTTAAAGGAAGCCAAGAGCGAAGCAGAAAGCATTAAGAAAGATAAAATTCTTCAGGCTAAAGAAAAGTTTATCGAATTAAAGTCTGAGCACGAAAAGGTAATTCTTGCCAGAGACAAAAAAATTGGGGATGCAGAGAAGCGAACCCGTGATAAAGAATCTCAGGTCTCTAGTGAACTTTCTAAAAATAAAAAATTAAATAAAGAATTAGATACCAAAAGTAAAGAGCTAGATAGTCGAATAGCAGATTATGATCATCGTAACGAATATCTTGAAAAGAAGCAGGAAGAAATCGATAAGCTTCACAATAGTAAAGTGCAACAATTAGAAGTAATCTCTGGATTATCTGCAGCTGAAGCTAAAGATCAATTAGTAGAAAGCTTAAAAGATGCTGCAAAGGCTGATGCTATGGCTTTAATACAAGATACTGTAGAAGAAGCTAAACTTACCGCACAGCAGGAAGCCAAAAAGATTATCATAAACACTATCCAAAGAATAGGAACTGAAGAAGCGGTAGAAAACTGCGTTTCGGTTTTTAATCTTGAAAGCGATGATGTAAAGGGTCGTATTATTGGTCGTGAAGGCCGAAATATTAGAGCGATAGAAGCTGCTACTGGTGTAGAAATTATTGTAGACGATACTCCTGAAGCTATTATTCTTTCTTGTTTTGATTCGGTGAGAAGAGAAGTTGCAAGACTTTCTTTGCATAAATTAGTAACCGATGGTCGAATTCACCCGGCAAGAATTGAAGAGGTAGTTAAAAAGACGAGAAAACAAATTGAGGAAGAAATTATCGATATAGGTAAACGTACCGTTATCGATCTTGGTATCCATGGTTTGCAACCAGAATTAATAAAGATGGTAGGACGAATGAAATATCGTTCTTCTTATGGTCAAAATTTATTACAACACTCGCGTGAAGTTGCTAAACTTTGCGGTGTGATGGCTGCTGAATTGGGGATTAATCCAAAACTAGCAAAAAGAGCAGGATTATTACACGATATTGGTAAAGTGCCTGAAACCGAAACTGAAATTCCTCACGCTATTTTAGGAATGCAGTGGGCAGAGAAACATGGAGAAAAGCCTGAGGTTTGTAACGCTATTGGAGCACACCACGATGAAATTGAAATGAATTCTTTACTTTCTCCTATCGTACAGGTTTGTGATGCTATTAGTGGTGCAAGACCAGGAGCTAGAAGACAGGTTCTAGATTCTTATATTCAGCGTTTGAAAGATCTTGAAGAAATTGCCTTTGGATTTGGTGGCGTTAAAAAAGCGTATGCAATACAAGCAGGTAGAGAGTTGCGTGTGATTGTAGAAAGTGAAAAAGTGAACGATGAAAAAGCAAGTAATCTATCTTTCGAAATTTCACAGAAAATTCAAACAGATATGACTTATCCGGGACAGGTTAAAGTTACCGTAATTCGTGAAACAAGAGCCGTAAATATTGCAAAATAAGGTTGGAAACCTAATTTATATGAAACAAAAAAATCCCCGATAATTCGGGGATTTTTTATTTATGATATTTTCCGAAGAAAATTAATCGTCGTAAATGTTGGAATATGAATTTCCTTCGGTCACAAAAAACTCTCCTGTTACATATCTAAAATGATCGTCTAATTTATCGATTTCAGCAAGATCTTCTTTATCCAATTGGTAACCAGAGCTAGCTAGATTTTCTTTAATTCTACCTTCATTTGTAGATTTAGGAATCACCGCAGTTCCTCTCTGCACTGCCCAATTAATTAAAATTTGTCCCGCTGAAGCTCCATGTTTCTTGGCGATTTTTACAATAGTAGGATTTTCTAATAAGCTTGGCTCATTTTCGCCTTTCATCGCTTCAGAACGATCACCACTTCCTAATGGAGAATAAGCAGTTACATTGATCTTATGATTACTGCAAAATTCTAAAAGTTTATTTTGGTGTAAATAGGGATGTAATTCTACTTGTAAGGCTTCAGGTTTTTCATCGGTTTTGCCAATAAGGTCTTCCAGCTTATTTGTACTGAAATTAGAAACTCCAATATGTTTTACTAGCCCTTGTTTTTTAGCTTCAATCATGGCTTCCCAAGTTTCGATAATTGGCACTTCTTCCAAAGAATAATATTGTTCATCTTTTTCAGGAAAACCAATTCCTTTTTTAAAAGCTACCGGCCAGTGGATTAAATAGAGATCTAAGTAATCTAATTTTAAATCGCTTAAGGTTTGCTTTAAAGCGGGAATCACGTCTTCTTTCTTATGAGAATCATTCCATAATTTAGAGGTGATCCAAAGATCTTCTCTTTTAACTTTACCTTGGTTAAATACTTTTTCAAAAGCTTCACCTACTTCTGCTTCATTTCCATAGGTTGCAGCGCAATCAATATGTCTATAGCCATTATTTAAAGCTATTTCTACAGCCTTGGCAACTTCTCCTTTACCAGACTTCCAGGTTCCTAAACCAATTGCTGGTTGTTCATCGCCGTTCTTATATTTTAACGTTCGTAATGGTTTCATAATAATTTCTTTTTTTCGAAATTAAGAAGAGAAATGACCAATATGAAGTGTATAGCGTGTTTTAGCAGAAATTTAATATCGTTTCTTAACCTTGGTTAATTTTCTTAGGATGAAATTTTTCAAGCACTTCACGCAAATAAGTTCGATCTACGTGCATATAGATTTCTGTTGTTGTTATGCTTTCGTGACCTAGCATTTGCTGAATAGCTCTTAAATCTGCCCCGTTTTCTAAAAGGTGAGTGGCAAACGAATGTCTAAAAGTGTGCGGACTTATTTTTTTATTAATATTTGCTTTTGCAGCCAGCTGTTTTATTATGGTGAAAATCATTGCGCGGGTAAGTTGCCCGCCGCGCCGGTTTAAAAAAAGTGTATCGGCCGCTTCATCTTTTATCTTTTGATCTGGTCTTACTTCATCTTTATAAATATTGATGTATTTAATATTATAATCTGAAATAGGTACGAAGCGTTGTTTGTCCCCTTTACCGGTTATTTTTATAAAACCTTCATCAAAAAATAAATCTGAAATTTGCAGATTTGTAAGTTCAGAAACGCGTAAACCACAACCGTATAAGGTCTCGATAATTGCGCGGTTTCTTTCGCCTTCAGCCTTACTCAGATCAATAGCAGCAATCAACATATCTATTTCTTCAACAGAGATAGTAACTGGTAGTTTTCTTCCAATTTTTGGCGCTTCTATAAGATCGGTAGGATTGTCTTCTCTGTAATCTTCAAATATCAGATAATTAAAAAAACTTTTTAATCCAGAAATGAGTCGTGCACGAGATCTTGCATTTAGCTCTTTTGCTATCTCATATAAAAATAATTGTAAGGTTTCTTGATCGATTGTAAGCGGTGTGCTAGAAATACCTTTAACTTTTAAAAAGCTTATTAATTTAATCAGATCTAATTCGTAGCTATTAATTGAATTAGCTGAAAGTCCGCGTTCTAACTTTAGATAGGTAAGGTAATCCTTTAAAATATGCTCCCATTTCATGTGTTAAAGATACAATTTTGGCTCATTCAACCTTAATAATACTTTAGGCTTTGCTAAGTTTTCTTTAAGAATCCCATCATTACATTTGCGCCATAATCAAAAACAAAAATGTTATTATGAAGAAGTCAATTTTAGTAATTGCAGTATTATTATTTGGAGCGACAACAATGAGCGCTCAAGAAGCTTGGAATTTTGGTATTAAAGGTGGGGTAAACTTTGCTAACTTTACTGGAGACGATTTTAGTTCAGATAACTCTAGAACTAGTTTTAATGTAGGTGTATTGGCAGAAATTCCAATTGCAGATCGTTTTTCTATTCAGCCAGAGGTTTTATATTCTGGACAAGGGTATGAAATTTATGAAAATGATCAATCTAATTTCTTAGATGTTGATGATAACGTAGAATATCAATTAGATTATGTAAGTGTTCCTGTTTTAGCTAAAATTTATTTAGTAGATGGTTTAAGCATACAGGCAGGTCCTACTTTTAATTGGAAAGTTAATGAAGAAATTGATTACGAACCAACACAAGATGGTGGGGATATCGATAATCCTTACCCAGGAGCTGAAGACTTTGAATTTGGTGGAGCAGCAGGTCTTGAGTACAAATTCAATAACGGATTCTTTATCCAAGGTAGATATACTTATGGATTCTCTGAAACTTTTGAAGATCTAGATATCCACAACTCTGTAATCCAAGCAGGTGTTGGATTTATGTTCTAAGAGAATATAAAAAAGCTGACTAACTAACTAGATTATGAAACTAAGCGGAAGATTTTTCTTCCGCTTTTTTTTGCATTCTCAAAATAATCAAATATTCCCAAAAAAAATAGTATAAATTTTACGGTTAAGTGTAAAACCAAACGATTTTTATATTAAAATTGCTTAATTTATAACTTAACTAAAATGAAAAAAATTTGCGTTATTTTAATCCTTTGTTTCTCAGGATTAGCGGTTTCGGCACAGGATGTCAAATTCGGACTGCAAGGAGGATTTACCAGCCTTAACGGGAAATCTTCAAATTCTTTAGAGAATATTAGTTATTCAGGAACCTCTTCCGGTTTTTATCTAGGAGGTCTGCTGAATTTTCAGCTTTCCGAGGCTATTCATCTTCAACCTTCGGTAAATTATGTAAATGCTGATGAAGAAAATTTACTAATGATTCCTGTGATCTTTCAATATTATATTGAAAATTCAGGATTCTATTTCTTAGGAGGGCCTCAGGCTACTTTAATGTTAAATCAATCTTCCATTAATGGAATAGATGTTTTTAAGGTTTTTGGTTTCGATTTAGCTATTGGAGCTGGTTATACTATAAATGAAAACTTTTTTATAGAAGCGAAATATAGCTTCGAGCTTACAAATAGATATAGTAGTGATATTCAAGATGCGGCAGGAAGTGTAGAGGTAGACTCTAAAATTAATGCATTTACGCTTGGTGTAGGTTACAAATTCTAAGACTTTATTTTGAGATACATATAGCGGAAAAAGATTTCCGCTTTTTTTATACCTTTACCTCACTAACTGCTTTTTTATGAAATTACTAATCATCAATGGGCCAAACCTAAATCTTTTAGGAACAAGAGAGCCTGATATTTACGGAAATCAAACTTTCAAAGAATATTTTGACGACTTACAAAGGAAGTTTGGTGATGTAGAACTTTCGTATTATCAAAGTAATATTGAAGGTGAGCTTATCGATATGTTACATGATGCCCGTAAGGAATTTGATGGTATCATATTAAACGCTGCTGCTTACACGCATACCTCAGTAGCTATAGCAGACGCCATAAAAGCGATCGAAACACCAGTTGTAGAAGTTCACATTTCTAATACTCACGCAAGAGAGGAATTCAGACATAAATCTTATTTATCTCCTGTGGTAAAAGGTGTGATTTTAGGATTCGGTTTAAAAAGCTACGATCTCGCGATCCAAAGTTTTCTGTAAAATCAGTCGAGATTCGATAATTTCAGCAAAAATTTTGATCAGTTTGTTTTCTTCCGCATAAAAGAAAACATCCATTTTTTATTCAAAATGAAAAAAGCCTATCTAAATTGGAGTAGCGGTAAAGACGCTGCTTTTTCTTTATATAAACTTCAGCAACAAGACGATTTGGAGATCGTTAAACTCTTTACTGCTGTTAATACCGATGTAAACCGAATTTCGATGCATGGCGTACGCCTTGAATTGCTCGATGCACAGGCTAAAAGTATTGGATTACCCTTGCAGCTAGCTGAATTTTCTGGGAATGTTTCTATGGAAACTTATAGTAAAGTGATGGAAACCGAAACTAAAAAACTAAAAGCAGAGGGTATCGATTTTGCCTGTTTTGGCGATATATTTTTAGAAGATTTAAAAGAATATCGAGATCAGCAATTATCCAAAATAGGTCTTAGCGGAGTTTATCCACTTTGGAAAAAAGTCACCAAAAAATTAGTAGAAGAATTTATCGAATTAGGCTTTAAAGCCGTTGTAGTTTGTACGAATGCTGAATATCTAGACGAAACCTTCTGCGGAAGAATAATTGATCATCAGTTTTTAAAAGACTTGCCTAATAATGTAGATCCCTGCGGTGAAAATGGTGAATTTCACAGCTTTGTTTTCGACGGACCAATTTTTTCTGAAACAATTAAATTCGAAATTGGTGAAAAAGTGTATCGAACTTACAAAAGAGTAGATGACGGTGAGGATAATTGTTTTACAGATGAAGATATCAACTGGGATACCGGATTTTGGTATTGTGATTTAATGCCGAGCTAGAGGTCTTTATTTAACTCGATGATCGAGATTAAATGCTCCGATCCCGATTCCTATGGCTATCGGGATGCCTCGAAATAAAATTATAATTTTCTAATACATGCCTCATGGGCTCGCGCTTATGTAGTTTTTTTGCTCCTATAATTTAGTGCTTTAGCAATATAATTTTGAGGATTGCTAAATGCTATTTTTGAATAAAAGTATCTACTGCAGTTTTGTAAATTTTCCCTATTGGAATAAAATGACTAGCTACTGCTATTCGATTGCCCTCTATAGAAGTGATTTTTCTTATAGCAACAACGAAGGATTTATGTACTCTCAGAAAATTTTGAGTATTTAATTTATCTATCATTTCAGAAAGTTTTTTTCGTACCATGATCTGATTTTCTTCAAGCATAATTTTGCAATAATTCCCTGCTGCCTGAATGTATAAAATATCATCAACCTTTACTTGTATGTGCTTTTTATCGCTATAGATAAAAATATACTCTGGTGCTGGATTTTGAGATACGGTATTGTTTAAATGATTTTTTGGAGCGTGCAATGCTTTATTTACTGCTTTTAAAAACCGTTCAAAACTGAATGGTTTTAAAAGATAGTCTGTAATGGCTAATTCGTAGCCCTCTAAGGCATATTCTTTATAAGCAGTAGTAACGATAACTTTTGGAGGATTTGCTAAGGATTTTAAAAAGTCAAAACCTTTTAATTTGGGCATGTTTAAATCCAGAAAAATTAAATCTACCGTATTATTTCTAAGAAATTCTAAAGCTTCTAAAGCGTCAAAACAATTTTTAGCCAATACTAACCCCGGAATTAAATCGCAATATTCCTGTATGATTTCATGAGCTATCGGCTCGTCATCTATTATCAGGTATTTTGTCATTTTTTTATTTGTAAAGTTGCTTTAAAAACTGAATCCTTATTAGTGATATTTAGACTATGTCTTTTGGGATAAGCTAGTAGTAATCGACGTTTTAAATTCTTTAGTCCAATTCCATCAGGTTTATTATCATCGCTTATTTCATAGTTATTTTTTACTTCAAAGTAAATAACATTATTCAAATCAGAAAGTTTAATAGAAACAAACGCTTTATCTCTTTTAGTATCTACACCATGCTTAAAAGCATTTTCTAATAAAGTGATAAACATTAACGGCATTAATTTATAGTTGTGATCAGCAATATTAATGTCTAGTTGAATATCTACTTGTTTATGGTATCTAATTTTATTTAACTCTATAAAACTTTCTAAATAATTTATTTCTTCACTAATACTAACTTCGGCCTTTTCTCCTTCATAAATGCTATACCTCATTAATTCCGATAATTTCAAAATAAGACTTTTTGCTTTAGCAGTATCTTTTCCTACAACTCCGTATAGATTATTCAGCATATTAAAAAAGAAGTGAGGATTTACTTGATTTTGAAGGTGCATTAGTTCATTTTTTTTCTTTTCTGTTTTTAAGACTGTAATCGATTTTAGTTGAATTACAAGCCAGATAAAACCAAAAACTAAAATTAAACTGTAGTAAATAAGTATCGAGAAGCTTATGAAATTTGGATAATCTTCAAGGAAAACTACTTGGTTATTTCCAAGAACTATAGTCTCATAAGTAAGGATAGTTAGTGGAACCAAAATCGATAAAACTACAATAGATTTTATCGCGAACAACTGCTTTGCGGTAATATTCTTAATCATGTTGCAAAATACTTAGATTATTGGTAACGACCTTAAAATAGTGATCAAGCAGGTTTATCATGGTTTGAACTTAGATATTTTGGTGATAAAATACTTAGTCACTATTTAGCAACAGCTTGTCACATTTTTTTCATCACTTAGTAATTGGTAAGCAAATTTGTTTTCAGAAAACATATAAAATAATTAATTTAAAAATGAAAACACGTTTGGTTAGATATCTAAAACATGTAGGTTTTACAATGGCTTTTGTATTACTAATTTTAATCCCGTTTGGGATCTATGAAGGTGCGCAATTAACCTATGGACACAACCCTTCTCGTCTTAATTTTAACGGTGAAGGTCCTTATGCTTTTTATGAGAATGACAGTACGGTTAACGTAAAATACATACAAGGAAATAAGGATGATGGCTTTTATATTACAGCTAAGAAATATGCTGCTGCGGATAAAATTCCAGCTTCGGTATTTTTTCCATTGGATTCCTCTAGCTTCAATTTTACTATAAGACCGGCGATGACTTCCCCAAAAAGTATTTATAAAGACGATAAAAAAATTCTTGCAATCTCTGATATCGAAAGCGGTTTTAATGCTTTTAGGAATTTCTTAATTCAGAATCAGGTAATAGATAGCAATCTAAAATGGATATTTGGAGGGAATCACCTTGTTTTACTAGGAGATTTTGTAGATCGAGGCTTTTCTACAACACAGGTATTGTGGTTTATTTATAAGCTGGAACAGGATGCAGAAGAACATGGAGGCCAGGTACATTTTATACTCGGTAATCATGAATTAAAAAATATGTATGGAGATCATCAAGCGTCTTCTTTAAAATATACTTTTGTCGCGTCGATGATTGATAAGACACAATCTCAACTTTATAGCCGAAAATCGGTTTTAGGTAATTGGTTAGCTAGTAAAAATACCATAGAATCTATAAATGGGAATATTTTTGTTCATGGAGGGCTTCATCCAGATCTTGCGGAACTTGAGATGTCTATCCCTGAAATTAATCAGTATTTAAGGTCTACTTATTATAAAGCGCCGTATCCAAAGGTTGATAAAGATGAAAAAGAACTTTTGATTTCATCTAAAAAAGGAATAAGCTGGTATAGAGGTTACTTTAAAGAGGATCTTAGCCAGAAGGAAATTGAAAGACCTTTAGAAAAATTCAATGCTAAAGCGGTTATCGTGGGCCATACACCACAATTTAAAGTTAAGAAATTCTACGAAGGAAAAGTATTTGCGATTGATGTAAAACATGCCAAGGATTATCATAAAAATTGGCCAGATTATGATTCTGAGGGTTTAATGATTTTAGGAAACAACTATTATAGAGTGAAAGAAAGTGGAGAACAAATAGCTCTCTAGTTTAGAGAATTTCGAAATATAGCATAAACTAAAAAAGCCCTGAAAATCTTGTTTTTCAGGGCTTAATTTTTTTAGATTAAAGACCACAAGTCTATAATCTGAAAATCTAATACTAAATTTTAGATATGGATTACTTCATCGTAAGCAGCAGCAACAGCTTCCATAACCGCTTCACTCATTGTTGGGTGAGGGTGAACTGTTTTTAATACTTCATGTCCTGTAGTTTCTAATTTTCTACCAAGAACCGCTTCAGCAATCATATCGGTAACGCCGGCACCAATCATGTGGCATCCTAACCATTCGCCGTATTTTGCATCAAAGATTACTTTTACGAATCCGTCTGATTTTCCGGCAGCTTTTGCTTTACCAGAAGCAGAGAATGGGAATTTACCCACTTTAATTTCGTAACCAGCTTCTTTAGCTTGTTTTTCAGTAAAACCAACTGATGCAATTTCAGGAGTAGCGTAAGTACAACCAGGAATATTTCCGTAGTCTAATGGTTGTACATTCATTCCTTTAATTTTTTCAACACAAATAATTCCTTCCGCAGAAGCAACGTGAGCAAGGGCTGGACCATGAACAACATCGCCAATAGCGTAAATTCCGTCTTTATTTGTTTTATAAAAATCGTCTACAACGATCTTATCTTTATCGGTTTTGATCCCTAATTTTTCAAGACCAATATTTTCGATATTTGTTTTAATACCAACTGCAGAAAGTACAATATCAGCTTCTAAAGTTTCTTCTCCTTTTTTGGTTTTTACTTTAGCTTTAACGCCTTCACCAGAAGTATCAACGCTCTCTACAGAAGAGTTGGTCATCACTTTAATTCCGGCTTTCTTAACGCTACGCTCAAATTGTTTAGATACATCCTCGTCTTCTAAAGGCACCAGGTTTGGTAAGAATTCTACGATAGTCACCTCGGTTCCCATTGAGTTATAAAAATGAGCAAACTCAACACCAATCGCACCACTACCCACAACGATCATTTTCTTTGGTTGCTTGTCTAAAGACATAGCCTCACGATATCCGATAACTTTTTTACCGTCTTGTTTTAGGTTAGGCAGTTCGCGAGAACGAGCCCCTGTAGCTACAATAATATGGTCGGCAGAATATTCTGTCTTTTTATCCTTAGCATCGGTAACTTCAACTTTTTTACCAGCCTTAAGTTTACCATAACCATCGATAACATCGATTTTGTTTTTTTTCATAAGGAACTGTACGCCCTTACTCATACCGTTAGCAACGTCACGACTTCTTTTAATTACAGCACCAAAATCCTTATCTGGATTCTCTAATTTTAAGCCGTAGTCTTCAGCATGTTTAAGATAGTCAAAAACCTCTGCACTTTTAAGCAGTGCTTTTGTAGGGATACATCCCCAGTTTAGACAAACACCACCAAGGTTTTCTTTTTCCACAATCGCCGTTTTAAAGCCTAATTGTGAAGCACGGATTGCCGTAACATAACCACCCGGGCCACTACCTAAAACAATGATATCGTATTTACTCATATTTAGATTTTTTTATACAAAAAATAGTTCCTGCGAATTTACGGAATAATCCCTTAACCGAAAAGTTTTGAAGTTGTGGGATTGGCTAAAAGTTTTTGGGATTTCTTCTGAAATAAAAAAGGCTTTATCTAAAAAGATAAAGCCGTTGAGTTTTAAAATATAAAGAAGCTTAATTAGCCATTTTTATATCTGAAGTTTTAAGATTCAATTCTTTCATTACTGCATTATAGTTAGCAATATCAAGTTCATTGTGGGAAGCTAAATAGTCTGAAGGAACAACAACTACTCTAAAGATTTGATTATTGGTGTAATCTGTACTAAGGTTACTTAAATCAAAATTTCCTTCAATAATGATCTCTACATCTGACGGAGTATGATTGTAAACATATTGAATTGTTCCATCGTTTAGAAAGAAATTTTGAGGTATTAAACTCCAGGTATCTATAAAATTCCCGTCATTATCTTGAATTTCTCGATATCGATAAACTAAAACCGCATCAGCTTCAGGGTTTATTGTTTGCACATCATCTGGAATTATAATTACCCTTGAATAACTATTCGTGTCATCATAATAATCAAAAGTAATTTGCTCTTCTAAAGTATAAGCTAATCTGTCAAGTCCATCTTCTCCCGGAGGACCTTGTGGTCCCTGTGGTCCTGGTTCACCATCATCAGAGCATGAGGTAAATAAAAATGTGGTTACAAATAATAAAGTGAATATCTTTTTCATAGTGGTTAATATTTAAAGGTTTTTTAATTGTTTTTAAAATCTATACTGGCCGAGTTTACACAATAGCGCTGCCCTGTTTCTGTAGGGCCATCGTCAAAAACATGCCCTAAATGACTTCCGCAGTTTGCACACAAAATTTCGGTTCTAATCATCCCGAAGGTTCGATCTTGTAAATACTCGATTTTCCCTTCAATGGCTTCATCAAAACTTGGCCATCCACAACCACTTTCAAATTTGCTATCACTTTCGAATAATTTCTCGTTACAAGCTGCGCATCGATACGCTCCATCTTCAAAATGTAAATTGTATTTACCGGTGTGCGGCGCTTCTGTTCCTTTTTTTCTTAATACTCGGTATTGTTCATCAGAAAGCTGTTCTTTCCATTCAGCATCCGATTTTTCTATATTGTATTTTTTCATTGCTAATTTTATTTGTTGGTTGCTTCAAAGTCCATAGCGACACCGTTTATACAGTGTCTCTTTCCGGTAGTTTCTCTTGGCCCGTCATTAAATACGTGCCCCAAATGACCGCCGCATTTTGCACAGTGAACTTCATCTCTTTGGTAACCTAACTTAGAATCAGATCCAAAAGCAACTCCGCCCTCGATAGCGCGATCAAAACTTGGCCAGCCGGTACCGCTTTCGAACTTGTATTTGTTTTCGTAAAGTTCGTTTCCGCAAGCAGCACAGGTAAACGTTCCGTTTCCTTTTACAGTTAATAAGTCACTAGAGAAAGGGCGTTCTGTAGCTTTTTTTCGAAGCACTTTAAATTCGGCATCTGTAAGTTCTTTTTTCCATTCACTTTCAGATTTAGAAATTTCAAATTGTTGCTTTTTTCGTGCTTTTTCTTCTTGAGCATTTCCCTTGCAACTGACAAGCGAAAAAGTCGCAAGCATTATAAATAGTAACTTTCTCATTGTTTTTATTTTGAAAGTTACAAAGATTATGCCGTGATGAACGTTGTGATTTTGTTAATAACAGTTGGATCTCCTAAAATTCGGCGATGGCCTAAGCCTTCAGTTAAATAAAGCTCGCTGCTTTTTAGTTGTTTATGGATTTCTTCGGCACACTGGTAATTTACATCAACATCATCTTTATCGTGAATCACCAGAGTTGGGGTAAAAACACTTTGTGCTGAAATTGCTCCGGAATAATTATCCATATCCTGACCAAATTTTTCGTCAAAATTAGACTTAAGCAGGTAGGCTACTTCTTTATCCATGTGTAGATTTTGGACAAATTCTTCAGTTAATTTAGTGATGCTATTCGCAGTGCCTATAATCACGGCTTTATCTGCAGGGAAACCTTCTTTTAGTGCCTTTAAAGTTGACATACCACCTAAAGAATGACCAATAATTGAATGAAATGGCCCAAATTCTTTTTTAAGGAAATGAATGGCTTCGATAAAATGTGGCATCATGCTCATTTTTCCGGGGGCTTTTCCATGCGCGGGAGCATCGAAGCTTAGCGTACTAAATCCCATTTTTAGCAAAGCATCTGCGATTTTAGAAAGTTGAGTTCCACGTCCGCTCCAACCATGAACTAATAAAACCTTTTTGTTGCTTTTTCCATATTCATAGACCACAATTTCTCTGTTACTTTTAGGTAGAATAACTTTTGATTGAATGGAATTTGAATCCATTTCTTTTTCGCGCTGAGGTAATTTGTATTTATGTGGAGTGAGAAATAATTTCCCTGCAAATTTACTTGCCAAGTAAGGGGACAGCCAGTTTAAAATCTTTCCGGTATATAAAAGATAGGTGGGGAGTAATAATTGCTGTACTGGAGTTTTATCTTTATGTTTCTTCGCCATGATTTAATGAGGATATGATGTTTAATTATTTCTTGTTTTCTCATATTTTATTTGTTAAATCCTACTTAAACAAATCTTTAAACAGGTTTCGCTTTTGTAATTTTAACAAAATTAATCTATTAAACTATGAAAATTAAGCAGTGGGTATTAGTTCTTTTTGCTGTTACTCTTACAGTAGTCGCTTGTAAGGTAAATCCTTTCACAGGAGAAAAGAATCTCAATTTTGTAAGTAATGATCAATTGTTCCCGTCATCATTTCAGCAGTACGACGCATTTTTAGATAGTAGTAATGTGGTAACGGGTACGGCAGATGCCAGAATGGTAAAAAGAATAGGAGATAAAATCAAAACCGCAGCAGAGCGTTATTTAAATGCGAATGGTTACCAAGGATTTTTAGATGATTTTAGATTCGAGTATAATCTTGTTCAGGATAATCAAGTAAATGCTTTTGCAATGCCAGGAGGAAAAACCGTGGTCTATACGGGTATTCTACCTATTACCCAGGATGAAACTGGTTTAGCAGTAGTTATGGGACACGAGGTGGCTCATGCGTTGGCAGATCATGGTGCACAACGAATGAGTAGAGCTCAAATACAGCAATTAGGCGCAGTTGCAGGAACCGTAGCATTAAGTGGAAAAAGTGAGCAAACTCAACAAATATTTGCCCAGGCCTACGGGATTGGATCTCAGGTTGGTGTAATGTTACCTTTTAGTAGAAGTCAGGAGGCTGAAGCAGATAGAATAGGTCTAACTTTAATGGCAATTGCAGGCTATAATCCAGATGAAGCAGCAGATCTTTGGAGAAGAATGCAACAAAATAGTGGAGGAGCTTCAACACCAGAGTTTTTAAGTACCCACCCTTCAAACCAAACAAGGATAAGTAATTTAGAGGCATGGGCTCCAGAAGCTAAAGCTGAAGCTAGAAAATATGGAGTAACCAGTTTCGAATAAAATTTTACAAATAAATAAATTGAAAAAGCTGCACTATTGGTGTAGCTTTTTTATTTTTAGTCCATGAAAAATCTTCGAAAAGGTAGCAAAAAGCTACTTAACGCATGGGCATTTTACGACTGGGCAAACTCGGTTTACAGTCTGGTTATCTCTTCAGCAATATTCCCCATTTTTTATGGTGCGCTTACAATTATAAAAGATGCTGAAGGAAATAAAATTGACGATGCGGTTCGTTTTCTTGGAATAGATTTTAATAACGATTCTTTAATTTCTTATGTAACTGCGGCTGCTTTTTTAGTAGTTTCTGGGCTTAGTCCTTTTCTTTCGGGGATTGCTGATTATGTGGGGAATAAAAAGAATTTTTTAAAATTCTTTTGTTATCTGGGCGCAATTTCCTGTATAGGATTGTTTTGGTTCGATTTGGATTATTTATGGTTTGGATTGCTATGTTATTTTCTAGCCCTAATTGGGTTCTGGGCAAGTTTAGTATTTTATAATAGTTATCTACCCGATATCGCTTTTCCCGATCAGCAAGATAAAATAAGTGCGAAGGGATTTTCCTTAGGATATATTGGAAGTGTAATCTTGCTAGTTCTTTGTTTATTGATGATCCTAAAATATGAGATGTTCGGTTTCGAAGATGAAGGTTTGCCTACCCGTCTTTCTTTTGTGCTAACCGGAGTTTGGTGGATAGGTTTTAGTCAGTATACTTATTATTATTTGCCAAAAGGAACAAAAAAAGCAAAATTGACCAAAAATGTATTATTTAATGGATTTAAAGAACTTCGGAAAATATGGAAATCCTTAAAACAAAATTTACAACTCAAAAGATATCTTATCGCTTTTTTCGTTTACAGTATGGCGGTGCAAACTATTATGCTTATTGCCACATATTTTGGTATTGAAGAATTAGACTGGGGAGAAAAGGATGCTACTACGGGGCTCATTGTAAGTATATTATTGATTCAGTTAGTAGCAGTTTTGGGAGCGACACTCACTTCTAAATTAGCAGCCAAGATTGGTAATATTAAAACACTAATTTTTATAAATATTATCTGGGTATTAATATGTGTGTATGCCTATTTTGTTACTACTCCCAATCAATTTTATGTAGCAGCAGCCAGTGTTGGCTTGGTAATGGGAGGGATTCAGTCATTATCTCGTTCAACTTATTCAAAGATGTTACCCGAAAATGCTATCGATACTGCCAGTTACTTCAGTTTTTATGATGTATCAGAAAAAATAGGTATCGTGATAGGAATGTTTATGTATGGTTTAATTGCTCAACTTACCGGAAGTATAAGAAACTCAATTTTATTTTTAGTCTTGTTTTTTATTGGCGGAATTGTTTTGCTGTTTAGAGTTCCGAAAATTAGTGAATAGAAATAAGATATGAGATCGCTGAGCTGTTAGAATATAGATTATAGAAAAGAGACGAGAGAAAAAAGAGTTGGGAATCAGGATTACATTAGTTTAATTCTGAATTCTATATGTCTTTGAAACAAATAATACCGATACACGGCACGATGATAAAATAGATAAAAATTAAGATTTTTAATTCACTGATTTTTTTGTTTTGGGGCCAAACGAATATATTAAATTGCTGTTTGCTAGATTTCATCCACAAAAAAGTCTCTTCTGTAATTATAGAAGAGACTTTTCGATTCAAAAACTAAACAATAATTATTTTTTAAGCCGATTAATATTTTGAAATATCTCCAGAGCCTGAAGTTTTAAAATTTTCCTTTGCGGGACTCCCTTTATATTCTATATCTCCAGATCCCGCAACTTTTGCGTTTAATTCTTTTTCAGCATAAACCATGATGTCACCAGAGCCAGAAACCTGTGCATTTACATAATTGGCTATTAGCTTAAAGGCTTCAAAATCTCCAGATCCTGTAACGCTGCAATTCAATTCGTTTGTCTGTCCGTCTAAAATTATATCGCCACTCCCTGTTACCGAGCCCTTAATTTTATCGGCTTCGATTTCCAGTTTTAGATCACCGCTTCCTGTTACCGATAACGAAAAATCTTTTGCGGTAATTTTGTCTTCTGTCCAAATATCTCCACTTCCGGTGATATATGCGCCCTCAAGATCTTTAAAAGGAACGGTGATCTTAATGCTTTTGTTTCGCGACGGACTAATATTTACTCCTTTTTCTACTGAAATTTTTAGCGAGCCGCTTTTAACTTCCGTAGAAATATATTCCTGAAGATTGCTTTCTGCTTCAATCGTTAAATCACCTTCATTTCCTCGTACTAATACGACATCCATAAAGCCTACTAGGCTCACTTTGTCGTAGTCTGAAGTTTTTCGGGATTTAGTGACAACTTCTCCGTTGCCTTTAATGTTCTTGTTGCTGCTCCACCATTGTGCGTTTGCTGAGGTTATTCCTAAAAATAAAGCGAATGCTGCTAAAATTGATTTTTTCATGATTTGATTGATTAATGGTTATGCCAACTTGGCTTTATTGATTTTATTTAAATTTTATCTTACTTTTTGAAAACTTACACTTCCGTAACTTGTTGAAATATTTATCGAATTTCGGCTATTTTGATTGCCGTAATATCCGGAAATATCTTTGCTGGTATTGCGATCATGCCGCTTAGTGATCTCTAAATCTTCGGTTCCTTTAACGCCGCCATAAGAAGTTTGTACATCGAAAACAAAATCCATTTCGGCATCGTAACCTAGGCGTATTCCTGCATAATCTGTATCGATGTAAACGCTTTCTAATCCGTTTATTAATTTTTCAATAGTTATCGAGCCATAATCCTGATTGATATTTAGAGAACCGAATACACGACCAATTTTAGTACTCAAATAATCCCCGTCTGCATTTAGATGTTTTACTTTATCTATTCGAATACTGCCATAATCACAATTGAATTTTAAGCGTGATACCTTTTCGATATTCGAATCACTATAATCTGCACTTACTATTAATTCCTCGGCTTCTTCAATAGTAAAACCAGAATAATCGGCATCGATTTCTGCAGAACTTATATATCCAAAATGGCAGTTACGGGTGTAATCGAAATTTAATATATTCCTTCGACCTCTTAACTCGCCAATATCTATTTTACCATAATCACAAGAAATATCGGTATTGCCAAGAACCTTATCGATATAGATGGCACCATAATCGTTGTCGATTACCATGTCATGATTTGCAGGTGCTTTAATAACATAATTAATCTCCATGTTTACATTATTATTGCTGCTAAACAATCCGCTCCACCAGGATCGATCTTCTTTTTGATAATGTGTTTCAGCACTTACGAGATTTCCGCTTTGATGAAATTCTACTGAAATATCGTCTAATTTGTTCTGAACACGTTCCAAATCATTACCACTCGTTTTTATGAATACCTGGATTACAATTCGATTTTCGTTCCAGGTAGAAATATCAACATTTCCGTAGTTGTTATTAATGTCTAAGATGCCACTTCGAGAAACTTTAAATTCTTTTTTAATGGTCTTGTCTTTAGTATGCTTAGCCACTAAATCGTTACTTGCAAAACTTACTAATGGTAGCAAAAATGCAAGCAAAAACAGTTTATATAATGTTAGTTTCATTTTCTTGTGTCTTTAGTTGTTTTATAGTTTGAATCTGGTCTAGAACCTGATTTAGCAATTCAATTCTTTGCTGAAAATTGTTAATCATCGCATAGATTACTCGTTGATCCTGCCCACTTTCTAAAAGATCTTTTTTTAATTTTTTGTATTCTTTTTCTAAGTTTTCCATTTGCACCAATGCATCATTAATGATCTTATTGGTTTTTGGACTACGTTCTCCTTCCAGTGATTTCAGCTCTCTTTCGATAAGCATGCTATAGAAGTCTTGCGTTTCTTTCATTTTTGGTGAAACAGCTGCTAAACCACTCTCTTTACCAAAAACCGGAGAAGAAAATACATTTCCAAAAGCAAGGAATGCGATAATTAAGGCCGCAGCAATGCTACTTATGGGAATCCAAAGCTTTCTAAGTTTTCCTGTTTTAGGAGCTTTATTTTTGGTGTTGAGCTTTTCTAAAAATCGATCTTCGTGATCTGCGTTAGGTTCAGCAATATCGAAGTCTAATTCTTTTAAATCCTCAAAAAAATCATCATTTTTCATCTTTCATCATTTTTTTTCTTAAACTTTCTTTAGCTCTAGAAATGGTAGTTCTGCAGTTGGCATAAGAAATATTTAAAATATCTCCTATTTCTTCGTAATCATAACCTTCGATTAGATGCAACGTAAGGCAGATTCTGTAACTTTCTTTTAAATCTTGCATTGCCTCTAAAACCATTTTTACTTTTTTATTTTGAGTATCGGTAGTTGTTATCCCTTCATTTTCTTCGGTTTCGTTTTTTAGATAATCCTTATAACTTACTTCTTCGTATTTCGACTTTTTATTGTGCGCATTAATACTATTATTAACGACAATTCGCTTCAGCCAGGCGCCAAAAGAAGCTTCAGCTTTAAATTGATCGATTTTCTCAAAAGCATTCAAGAAAGACTCTTGCATGATATCCTCCGCCTCAGCGCTATGATGCACAATTCTCAAAGAGGTATTATACATGGCTTTGTAATAGCGATTATAAATCTCCATTTGTGCACGTTGGTTTCCTACTCGGCATCCATTTACAAGATCTTCAATATGTGTGATGGTTGGTTGCAAAAATTATCCTGTTTCTAGTATAAAGATAGAATAGGATTTGATTTGTTACACTTTTAGAAAATGTTTTACAAAAAAATATGATGGCATAGGAATTGAAACAATTATAAAGCAGCAAATTTAACTACCTGAATTACACTATTTGTAGGGGTTAAAGTCTCAAAACGAAACAAAATATACAAACTGCAGTGACAGTTTGACTTTTAAAGATAACTTATGGCTAAAACAAAATTTACGGATATTGACAGTTTGTCATTACAAGGTATAAATGAAGATGCAGAGTTAATACCGTTAATGACGCCTGAAGATGAAGAGGAAATAAATAAAGAAGAATTACCCAAAAATCTCCCAATTTTACCGTTGCGTAATACGGTACTTTTCCCGGGTGTGGTAATACCAATCACAGCGGGAAGAGATGCTTCGATTAAACTGATAAACGAAGCAAATAATGCTGAAAAAACTATCGGTGTTGTTTCTCAAAAAGATGAAGAGGTAGAAAATCCCGGCGTTAAAGACATTAATAATATCGGAGTTGTTGCTCGTATTCTTAGGGTTCTTAAAATGCCCGATGGGAATACAACGGTAATTATTCAGGGAAAAAAACGATTTAATATTACTGAAGTTACTCAGGAAGATCCTTTCTTGAGAGCGAATGTTGAAGAAATTCCTGAAACCAGACCTAATGCTGAAAACGAGGAATTTGGTGCTATTATCGATTCGATTAAAGATTTGGCACTTCAGATCATTAAGAGCAGCCCAAATATTCCAACTGAAGCTTCTTTCGCTATAAAGAATATAGAAAGTAGCTCATTTTTAATCAATTTTGTTTCTTCAAATATGAATCTTTCAGTAGAGGAGAAGCAAAATTTACTGGCAACCAACGATCTTAAGGAACGCGCATTAGCGACCTTAAAATTTATGAACGTTGAGAATCAAAAACTCGCACTTAAAAACGACATTCAGTCTAAAGTGCAGAGTGATATGAGCCAGCAACAACGCGAATATTTCTTGCATCAACAGATGAAAACCATTCAGGAAGAGCTAGGTGGTGTTTCTCATGAAGATGAAATTGAAGAAATGCGTTTACGCTCGAAGGATAAAAAATGGGACGAAAACGTGCAAAAGCATTTTGATAAAGAACTATCTAAAATGCAACGAATGAATCCTCAGGTAGCTGAATATTCCATACAGCGTAACTATCTGGATTTATTTTTAGACTTACCATGGGAAGAATTTAGCAAAGATAAATTTGATCTTAAACGTGCTAAAAAAGTTTTAGATCGCGATCATTATGGTCTGGACGATGTAAAACGGAGAATTATAGAATATCTGGCAGTTTTAAAATTGCGTAATGATATGAAATCGCCTATTCTTTGTCTTTATGGCCCTCCGGGAGTCGGTAAAACAAGTTTAGGGAAATCTGTGGCAGAAGCTTTAGGACGTGAGTACGTACGAATTTCTTTAGGTGGCTTAAGAGATGAAGCTGAAATTAGAGGGCATCGTAAAACTTATATTGGTGCAATGCCGGGTAGGATTATCCAAAGTCTTAAAAAGGCAGGAACCAGTAATCCGGTTTTTGTTCTGGATGAAATTGATAAATTAAGTATCGGTAATGCAGGAGATCCTTCTTCAGCATTATTAGAGGTTTTAGATCCAGAGCAGAACAGTGAATTTCATGACAATTTCTTAGAATTAGGTTACGATCTTTCTAAGGTAATGTTTATTGCAACTTGTAATAATCTAAATACGATTCAGCCGGCCTTACGCGATCGTATGGAGATTATTAATGTTACTGGTTATACTATTGAAGAAAAGATCGAGATAGCGAAGCGTCATTTGCTTCCGAAGCAGTTAAAAGAGCATGGATTAACCAAAGACGATCTTAAAATCGGCAAATCTCAGTTAGAGAAAATAGTGGAAGGTTACACGCGAGAATCTGGAGTTCGTGCTTTAGAGAAGCAAATAGCAAAGGTAGTGCGCTATGGTGCTAAGAGTATCGCTATGGAAGAAGAATATAATGTAAAAGTAACCAATGAAGATATTCTGGAAATTCTTGGTAGCCCGCGTTTAGAAAGAGATAAATACGAGAATAATGAAGTAGCAGGAGTAGTTACAGGTTTGGCATGGACGCAGGTTGGCGGTGATATTCTTTTTATAGAATCTATTTTATCTAAAGGAAAAGGAAATTTAAATATTACCGGAAATCTTGGTAAAGTAATGAAAGAATCGGCTACCCTAGCTATGGAATACATTAAAGCTAATTCTGACGATTTGGGTATAGACGCTGGGATATTTGAAAAGTACAATGTACACATTCACGTGCCAGAAGGGGCAACGCCTAAAGATGGACCAAGTGCAGGGATTACTATGCTTACTTCTTTAGTTTCTTTATTTACGCAGAAAAAAGTAAAGAACAGTATCGCAATGACAGGAGAAATTACTTTACGAGGTAAAGTGCTTCCCGTTGGAGGAATTAAAGAAAAAATTCTTGCCGCTAAAAGGGCAAAAATTAAAGAACTTATTCTTTGTAAAGAAAATGAACGTGACATAAAGGAAATTAAAGATGAATATTTAAAAGGTCTTACTTTTCATTACGTTAATGATATGAGTGAGGTAATAGACATTGCTATCACGAACGAAAAAGTGAAAAATGCAAAGGAATTATAAGAGTAATTTATTTTAATTAATAAGGTAGATAAAAAAATCCGGCACAGTTTAATCATGCCGGATTTTTTGTAAATATAATAATCCTCAATCCTTGCAAGAAAACTTTAAATACGGTCTTTAGTTATCAGAAAATTCGATTTCAGCTTTCAATTCTTTAAATTGTGTAGATTTTATTCCTACAAGTCCATACACCGTTTTTCCAGCCGGTATCTCTTTATTGAACAATTCATATTTATCAAGTTCAGCTTTAAAACTATTATTAGCATTTTTAGCTTTAAAAAAGTTAAGTAACGAAATACCTGGGCCAATTAAAAGGCCTATTGGAATATTATTAGTTGTTTGCATGTTACCGTATTGATCGCTACGAGAAGTAGTAAATTTCGTGGGAGAAAGTAATAGATAAAGAAAATAGAAGCCAGATTTTTGTTTTAACATATCATAAGTTTGATTGGTAGTTGCAAAAACGACCGGAGATCCATCATTATAAGTAAGTCTTAAATCTTCACCAAAAAAATAACTTTTATCACTATTATTTAAAATTTTTAGAGCAACTAATTTTAATCCCTTATTTTTTTCTTTACTAGCATATTTTTTGGAAAGTAGTCGATACTGAAATTGCATAGCAATGTCTTTATCCTTATTCATAGAACCATACGGTAGACTTTCTGGTTCAATTTCAGAATAACGAGAAGCACAACTTCCTAAAACTAGAATAGATAAAATAGCTAAAATTTTGATGTTGATTGATTTCATTGTTTTATTTAAATTGAAATTTTTGTTAAAAAAATCTAAAAAAATATTTGTACACAAATAAAATTGTTAACATTTTTAAGATATTTTACTCAATTTCAGTCTAGGATAGTTTATTTTTTTTATTAAATATTTGTTTTTCAGTGCGATATGAGTAATAATTTATTCTCCTTATAAAAGATTGGAAAAATATTTTAGCATAGCGTATGAATTCTTTAATCAAATTTCAATTCTCTATTTTTGTAAAAACTTCAACTAAATGAGTAAAAAAATAACTATTGCCATTGATGGTTACTCTTCTACCGGGAAAAGCACTGTAGCAAAGCAATTAGCAAAAAAATTAGGGTATATTTATGTAGATACCGGCGCAATGTATCGCGCAGTGACCCTATATGCGATGCGTAAAATTATGGTAACCGATAATAAAGTTGATGAAGAAGCAATATTAAGACATCTTGCTTTTATCAGCGTGAAGTTTATTTATGACGAAGATCTAGGTTATGGTATAATTCATTTAAATAACGAGAATGTTGAAAAAGAAATTCGTTTAATGGAAGTTTCCAATAACGTGAGTAAAGTAGCGGCAATTCCCGAGGTGCGAAAAATGTTAGTAAAGCAGCAACATGAAATTGGTAAAGATGGTGGTGTGGTAATGGATGGTCGCGATATTGGTACGGTGGTATTCCCGGATGCCGAGTTGAAATTATTTATGACGGCTTCTGCTGAAAAAAGAGCCGAACGTAGATATGCAGAATTAAAAGAAAAAGGAGAAGACGTAAATTACGAGGATGTCCTAAAAAATGTTGAAGAGCGAGATCATCTAGACTCTACTAGGGAAACTTCGCCTTTGGTAAAAGCTGATGATGCAATAATTATTGATAACTCAAATCTTAGCAAAGAAGAACAGTTCGATAAAATACTTTCTCTGGTAAAAGAAAAAACTGAAGCCTAAGTAATGCCAGCAAATAGGGAAGAGGGTTTAAAAACATCAATTTTATATTTAATGTCTGCGGGAGCCGGTTTAGTGGTCGCAAATAATTATTATAATCAGCCATTATTAAGTTTAATGGCTAAAGATTTTCAAGTTTCAGAATCGGCGGTAAGTAATATTCCGCTTTTTACGCAATTAGGTTATGCCTTTGGGTTGTTGTTTATCATTCCGTTAGGAGATAAGTTTCCTAGAAAAAAAATGGTAATGATAGATTTTATATTTATCATCGCTAGTCTATTGGCGATGGCCTTAGCACAAAGTCTTCCTATTTTAATAATCTCAGGTTTTTTTGTTGGATTTTCATGCGTTGTTCCTCAAGTATTTGTCCCTATGGCCGCACAACTTGCAAAACCGGAAAAGCGAGGTAGTGCTATTGGTATAGTGATGAGTGGATTACTTATCGGGATATTGGGTAGCCGATTTATAAGTGGGTTTGTAGGAGAATACTTTGGATGGCGTTTAATGTATTTTATTGCCGCCGGGATTATGTTGGTTTTCTGGTTGTTACTAAAATTAAAATTACCAGAATTGCAGCCAGATTTTAAAGGAACCTATAAGGAGTTAATGCAATCCCTTTGGGGATATTTTAAATCCGAACCATCAGTAAGATTAGCAGCCGTAAGAGGAGGTTTAGGCTTTGCAGGTTTTAGTGCTTTTTGGACGACGCTTGTATTTTTAATGGAAGATAATTTTAACTACGGAAGTGGTATCGCAGGAGCCTTTGGAGTTTTAGGAATAGCCGGAGCTTTAGCGGCAAGTCTTATTGGCAAGTTAAGTGACCGAATGAATAAAAACCTGCTGATAACCATTGCAACTGCAATTATGATTTTTGCATGGGTTGTATTTGAGTTTTCGGGCCATTCTATATTCGGATTGGTTATAGGCGTTATTTTAGTAGATATGGGATTGCAATCGCTACATATTACAAATCAAAATATTATTTTTTCAAGAAATCCAGATGCTCGTAATAGGATTAACACTATCTACATGGTTGGTTACTTTATTGGTGGTGCACTGGGTACTACTACTGGAGCCTATGCTTGGGAACTTTTTCAATGGAGAGGTGTGGCTAGTTTAGGCCTGTTTTATGCTATTTTGATCTTAATATTTCACTTTGCTTTTAAAAAATCTATTTCAGAAGTAAATTGATTTACCTACTATTTGAAAATAGTAAAATTAGTTGTAGTTTTGCACTCCTTTTTGGCAGGAGTACGGAGAATCAGAAAGGCTTGAAAATCAAAATGTAAACATCTTCTGTGTTTTATTTTGCTTAAAATTTTCCGAAAGACGCAGAATACAAATTTAAATCAGCAAATTATTATGGCTGAAGAAATTAAAGATCAGGACGTTCAGGATGTAGCAGGAATGGCTACAGCATCTCAACCAGAGGTGACTGAGCAACAAGCTAATCCAGAAAAATTCCTTAAAGAATTCAACTGGCACAATTACGAAGAAGGAATCGATCCTATCGATGATTCTAAGTTGGAAGAATTCGAAAAATTAGTTGAAGAAAACTTCGTAGACACTCTTGATGATGAGGTTGTAAAAGGAAAAGTAATTAATATTACAGATCGTGATGCAATTATCGACATTAATGCTAAAAGTGAAGGTGTAATTTCTCTTAACGAGTTTCGTTACAACCCAGACCTTAAAGTTGGTGATGAGGTAGAAGTTTTAATCGACGTTAGAGAAGATGCTACAGGACAATTAGTGCTTTCTCACCGTAAAGCTCGTGTGATCATGGCATGGGATCGTGTGAATAAAGCGCACGACGAAAGTCTTATCGTTAACGGTTTTGTGAAGTGTCGTACTAAAGGTGGTATGATCGTAGATGTATTTGGTATTGAAGCTTTCTTACCAGGTTCTCAAATCGATGTGAAGCCAATTAGAGATTACGATGCTTATGTAGGTAAAACAATGGAATTTAAAGTTGTGAAAATCAACCACGAATTCAAAAACGTTGTGGTATCTCATAAAGCACTTATTGAAGCTGATATCGAAGAGCAGAAGAAAGAGATTATCGGTCAATTAGAAAAAGGTCAGGTATTAGAAGGTACTGTTAAGAATATTACTTCTTACGGTGTATTTGTTGATCTTGGAGGAGTTGACGGACTTGTTCACATTACAGATCTTAGCTGGTCTAGAATCAACCATCCAAACGAGATCGTTGAGCTAGATCAAAAACTTAACGTTGTAATCTTAGACTTTGATGAGGCTAAGACTAGAATCCAGTTAGGTCTTAAGCAATTACACAAACACCCATGGGAAGCTCTAGATGAGAATCTTAAAGTTGGTGATAAAGTAAAAGGTAAAGTAGTTGTAATCGCAGATTACGGTGCATTTATCGAAGTTGCTGAAGGTGTAGAAGGATTGATCCACGTTTCTGAAATGTCTTGGAGTACGCATTTGCGCTCAGCTCAGGATTTCGTAAATGTTGGTGACGAGGTTGAAGCACAAATTCTTACTTTAGATCGTGATGATCGCAAAATGTCTCTTGGAATTAAACAATTAACTCCAGACCCATGGACTGATATCACTTCTAAATATCCTGTTGGATCTAAGCATACAGGTGTAGTTCGTAACTTTACTAACTTTGGTGTATTCGTAGAATTAGAAGAAGGAATCGACGGACTTATCTATATCTCTGATCTTTCTTGGACTAAGAAGATTAAGCATCCATCAGAATTCTGTAATGTTGGAGACAAATTAGATGTTGTTGTATTAGAATTAGATGTTGAAGGGCGTAAATTAAGTTTAGGTCACAAACAAATCGAGAGTAACCCTTGGGATAAATACGAAACTGAATTTGCTGTAGGTACTACACATACTGCTGCAATTTCTGAAATCGTAGACAAAGGAGCTACTATCGAATTTAATGAAGATATCACTGCATTTGTTCCACAAAGACACCTAGAAAAAGAAGACGGAAGTAAACTTAAGAAAGGTGAAACTGCAGAATTCCAAATCATTGAATTCAACAAAGAGTTTAAACGTGTTGTAGCATCTCATGCTGCGATTCACAGAGAAGAAGAGCAAAAGATTGTTAAGCAAGCGGCTAAGAAAGCTGCTGCTCAAAACAACGACAAAACCACTATTGGTGATGTAAACGCAGATCTTCAAGCTCTTAAAGATAAAATGGAAGGAAAGTAATTTCCTGATTTTATAAAAACTAAAACCTCCTTGAAAAAGGAGGTTTTTTTATTTTATAACGATATTTATTTTTAGTCTTGATTGCTGGTGTTATATTAAACTTTTAGATCCAATGACATTGCTCCATCGGCTTGAGAAGGAGTAAATTATTATACAATTGAATTAAACTAGAAAGTTATGACTAAAAGCTTCTTTATTTGACTTTTTAATTGAATTTCTGAGGGGATGAATCTTACTTAAAGCAAAATTATTTCAATTTCATAATAGTGCTTTTAAAGTACTAATTTGATATTACCTATCAGTTTCAGAAAAATCTGTAGATTAGGATTTCACTCTTCCGCTTGCAAAAAGATTAAAATGTAATAAAACTTAAGCTTTATGATTTTTTAAAACTTTTTTTAGACTGTCGATAGTAACCGGTTTAACAATATAGTTATTAACGTGATCGTAAGATTTTGCTTTATTGATATCGCTTGGATCTACCGAAGAACTAACGATATAGATCGTGATAGCTTTTTCACTCTTTATTTGTATAAAATTTTCAAGAAATTCCCATCCATCCATTACAGGCATATTTAAATCTAAAAGAATAACGTCTGGTAGTTCTTTATCAGACGATATAAGAGCCCTATGATGGTTTAAGGCCTCCTCACCATTTCCAAAAACCAAAAAACCATTACAAAAATCGGCCAGTTCCATTATTTTTTTCGCGCTAAATACAAATATGGGATCGTCATCGATGATGCAGGCAAGATCAATTTTTTTCATGCTGTAAGTAGTTTTATTCTTTAATTCATTTTTTTATATCCAATCTATAAGTAAAGAAGGCAGAATCTAGAATAATTAATTTGGTATTTAATTAATTACTAGAAATTCAATCTAATTTAATGAATTATTATTTATTTCTAAGCTATCAGACAAAGTACACTCGTTCATGCAAAAAGAGCATACTTTTTAGCAACAATGCTACTCTATATTTGGTAGAATTTTTATATTCTCAATTTGTGAATTTTAATGAATATTTTATTTAAAACTGATATTTCTCAAAAAAGCTTGTTTATAAATATATAATGTTGCTTCTACCATGCCTCTTTAAAGCCATTTTCGAGCGCCTCATTATAAGTTTCAGTATTAAATGTATAAAGGTTAGGTGCTTTATGAGCTCCACCTTTTCTGGTTTCTTTTAGTTTATTTAAGATACCATATTTGGTCATTTTGCGATAAAAATTTCCTCTGTTTAGCGGCTTTTCTAAAATGATTTCGTACAATCTTTGTAGCTCTGGCATTGTAAACTTCTCTGGTAAAAGATTAAGACCAACAGGACGATAGTTTAAGCCTTTTCTAAGCTCCAAAAGTGCTGCATCGAAAATTTCTTGATGATCCATCATTAATTCGGGAAGTTCGCTAATGTTCTTCCATTCACAAGCTTCAGACAGGTAATCTACTCTAGGTTCTACCTTTGCAAAATTGGTTAGCGCATAATAGCCCACGGAAAGAAATCTTCGTTTATGCCATAAATTTTCGTCATATTCAGAAAAGAATTCTTTACTTCGGTTTAACTTACCAAATGTTTTAAATTGGTTAAGGTAAATTTCACTAACGCCTGTTCTTGATTCCAATATTCTATAGGCACCGTCTTCTAGATTTTCAGCTTTATGTAAGTATCCACCGGGCAGTAGCCAACCATCTTTTCCTTTTATTTTTGTTAGTAGTACTTTTAGTGAGGCCGTATCAAACCCAAAAACGACGCAATCGATGGAAATACTTGGTAAACTTTTTTCAATATTTGTTTCTGAATCCTTGTTTAGGATATCTAATAATTCCGATCTCATCTCCTTCTGTTTAGTTTCCAAAACTACATTATGATTTTAATTATTCAAACTATTATTTAGACTTCGGTGAATTATTGTAAATATATTTCATTTATTTCTATATAAAAATCCTATTTAATCATAAAATATTTGTGAAGGTCTATTCAAATTCGTCAGGTTTTATATTATTTTTGTAGGCATCGGATATAATTAAAAAAGGGAATGCAATGAGCATTCCCCTTTTTTATGAGTACGTGTTTGCTTAAAAATTAATCTCACTACATAACTCGCTATCTACATTAAATTGATAATCGTTAGAGTTGATGAATTCTTCGTAAGTATAAATCTGACCGTCAAATTCAATTTGAAATTCGTAAGTATTTCCTGCTTCCATTTCGTAAGATTTTAACACAAGATCTTTGATGATACCATTAATCCAAGTTGTATCTCCCAATTTTCTATACTTAATTGGGTAGCTAGCTATATTCAGAGTCACATCTTCACATGGAATATTAATCGTAATAGTTAGCAATTCGCTATCTGGTGTTGGCATTTCAATAGCAGGAGATTCCCCACAGGATATATTATCTACTGTAATTACATTGCCAGAGGTGTACAGCTTCAAAGAAATATTTTCACCTACTCCATTGTAAGGAATTTGATTTACTCCAGGAGCAAGATTTTGCTCAATAATCTTATAAATTCTTGTTTCGGTACTACCAGCAATTTCTAATTCTATTTTCGCCTGTATATTGGAATCTGTTGGATTATTAATTTCAAAAATATCAGAACAAACAGGTAACTCGGCAACTAATGAATAATCAGTTAAGTGATCTGTTTCGAAATTTGCATATAATTGATTACCTATTCCTGTAATGGTAACTTCTTTTTCATAAACCCACATTCCGTTTTCCAGTTCATAACTATATAATGCTAATTGATCGCCCGCTTTAACTTTAGTTGCTGTTTTAGGGTTATACAAATTTTTATCAATTTCCATTTTTACGTTTATAGATTCGCTAAAGTCTTTTACCTCTTCATCTCCTACGTACATATTAATAGAAGTGTAGCTCATTGGTAAAAATGATGTTCTTTCTGTAGTGCCATTTTTAGAAACAGTTTGATCTGTAAAACCACCAGGAAAAATTTTAACCAAATTTGTGGTATTAGCGTCTACGTCGATAACTTCCATACTAATAGAACTGCCAGATAATACTTTGCCACTTGTATTTAAAAACTTTGTTCCTGCCTTAACTTCAACAGATCCATTGGTTTGTTTGTTACTTTTATTTCCAAAATTCACAACTTTGCTCTCCTTAAGTTCACTTTCAGAAAGATCAGCCTTTTCTGATACGGAACTAACTCCATCTGATTCTTTAGTTTTATTAAGCAAAGAAACCGGAATTTGCACAGTCTTATTGTTTTCAGTAAAACTTACTTTTACTTTCGAAGATTGATAACCGGGAGCCGATGCTATAAAATCAAAAGTTTTAACTTCATTAGCCGATTGAGGTCTATCCATAGGATTAAGTATAAGAGTTATACTTCCTTTAGAGACCTTAAAGTTTCGCTCCCCGGCAGAATTGAGAATCGCTGTACCATAATCCGTCACAGGAGTTAATTTAATATTTTCAGGATAGCTACCGTCTTCCAAATCTTGGATTTCTACTTGCGCAGTATATTCTAAAAAGTTTACATCGAGTCCAAGTTTAAAATTGTCTGCAATTTCATTGGGGTTTTTCTCACAAGCTGTATGAATAATTACTACAGCCATCATCATCATTAATAATATTATTCTTTTCATGTGTAAGGGATTTAATTAGATTCTAATTGATAATCTTAAATTGAGGAATGGATACCATCTATAATCTTTAATATCTTCTTGAAGAGATTCAGCTTGGTTTGCAGTAGGAGCGAGCATTCCGGTAGCAGCAATTCCAACCTTTGGCTCGGGTAAATAAAAACTTCCTACTTCGAAAGCTATTCCAAATTTATTTTTTGGCACGGCTCTACCCATTCCTATACCAAGATATGGAGCAATACCGCTATAATCTAAAGAAAGTCTTAGGTCACCAATATCTTCTGGACCAATTATAATTTCACCATACTCGAAAGAGCCATCATATGTTGCTAGTGCCTTAGTCTCACCATCACTAAAATATGCGGCACCTCCTACGATTTTGAAGCTACTTTGTTTGAAAGGGAGATACTCTAAACTTAAGTCGAACTCTAGAAATCTTGAATCTGCAGTAACATTAAGGTTCGCATCATCTATTTCAATTTCTTGTACAAAATCTTTAATGCTTAAAATATTACCTCTCAGTCTGAGATTAAAATGTGGTGAGATATTCCTTGCTATTTCAAGTCCACCACCTAGTGTGGAACCATTTAGGGCAATAGCATATTTCTTACTATATTTTGAAGTTTCATTTTCTTGGCTTATTACGACACAAGAAATCAAAAGAAAACATAAAATTAGAAGGAAATTGAGGTGTAAACGGGGTAAAAAGTTTTTCATCATCATTTATCTACTTAATTACTATTAGGGGTCGTAATTTAAACTTATGTTAAAGTTACAAAGCAAAGATAGTTTATTATCTAAGAAAATAGCTTTTTATCGATAATATTCTCTTTTTGTGGCAATAAAAATTCTTTTATTGTTATTTAAACATGATTTTTGTAAGAAAAGTATTGTTAAATGAAAAAAAGTCTCCTAATAATTATAGAAGACTTTTAGTAAATTTATTAATTTGCCTATAGTGCAAATTCACAAATTTCATCGCTATTAATAGTAATATAATTTACACCAGAGGATACGGTGAATTCTGTTTCAATACGGTCCCCAAAATACGTCCTAAAATCATAAGTTTTGCCTGGAGTCATGTAGTAGGATTGAAATTTTCCGTTGCTCATATATCCATACCTCCACCAATAAGACCCCTTTTCTTTATAATAAAAGTAGTATGATGGTTTGAATTCAAAATTAGAGTCTGGACAACTCAAAGTGACATCTGCGGAAACGACTTCAGGAAAAGCGGAAGCAGGTAATGTTATGCTTATATCTTTGCTGCATGGATTGAATGGAGCAGTTTCAGCAATTAGTTCTCCTTTATTATACCATGATGATCCAGAATATATTTTAAATTTACAAGTGGCTATAGGGCAGCGATAAAAATTTATTTTTGCATTATTATATAATCGCATATTTTTCCTTGCGTAATAGCTAACTGGCTGGTCGTTGTATTCATATACTAATTCTGTATAAAAATAATCATAAGCATCTGTTCCGGGAGCATTTATTACAATTGAGTTTGATTTGTAACATCTTCTTCCGTAAAAATCTAGATTATACCATGTAAGATGATCGGTTTCAAAACTAACTTCAAGTTTTCCGCTATTATTTACAACGCTTCCTTCCTTTTCAAAAACCCATTGTCCAGACTCGACTTCATAACTCCAAACAGGAATTTTGTCACCTACTTTTATTTCTGAATCTGTTTCTAAGTTATATCCGTTAGGATTTATTTCCATCGTGACTTCTATGGGTTTGCTGAATTTTCTAATGCTAGTGCCATCAATATTCATATCAATGGATGCGAAACCTGCAGTAACGAAGAAAATTTCTTCTTCTTCTCCACTTTCACCAATAACGCTTTCTGGTGTAAAACCACCAGGGAACGAATTTAAGGAAGCGGCACCATTAGCATCAAAATGAGTTAAACTAATCCTTAGTGATCCCCCTGTAATTTTATTGTTATTTGTGTCATAGAATTCAGTCCCGGAATCTATTGTAAGATCTGCGCCAGTAATCTTGTTTCCTTCAGAAGCTACTGCAACGCTAGCACTACTATTAAGAGTACCACCAATTAAAGGGATATTCTTCGTAATATTAGCAACACCCTCTGGGGGGGATGAAGTATTTACCATATTTATTGTCAAGTTTTGATTTTTTTGATCTTCTGTAAAATTTACAGTAAAATTTACAGGAAGAAAACCAGATGCCGTAGCATAAATAGTATATGTTTTAACATCATCCGCTCCATTGGGTTTACTTGTAGGATTCAAAATAAAAGATGCTATACCATTATCAACTGTAAATTCTTTATTACCATTAGAATCCAATAAACCATTATTATCGTTATCTAATACTTTCAACTCTATATTTTCAGGAGGGGTAATAGGATTACCTGCATCTACAAATTGAACAACTAAGGTATATTCCAGAAAGTCTGAATTAATGCCGAGTTTAAAATCATCGACAACTTCATCTGGCATTTTTTCGCAAGAGGATGGAACGAAAATTAAAGCAAGTACGATTATTATTAAAGTATATTTTTTCATGGCTTTTGTTTAAATTTTAACAGAGAGTCTTAAGTTAAGGAATGGATACCATCTGTAATCACGAATGTTTTCTTGAAGTGATTCAGCTTGATCCGCAGTTGGGGAAAGCATTTTTGTAGCGTTAATGCCAACTTGTGGTTCTGGAAGATAAAAGCTCCCTGCTTCGAAGGCAACTCCAATTCTTTTTTTAGGAACAGCCCTACCAAATCCAAGTCCAAAGTATGGTGCAAAACCATTGTAATCTAAAGTTAGTTCTAAATCACCAATTTCATCTGGTCCAATGGTGATCTCCCCATAGGTGAAGGATCCATCGTATTTTGCTAAAGCAGTTGTTTTTCCATCATTAAAATATGCGGCTCCACCAACAAGTTTAAAACTGCTATTTTCAAAGGGTAGGTATTCTAAACTCAAATCAAATTCTAAGAATCTAGAATCGGCGGTAACGTTTAGATTTGCATCATCTACTTCTATTTCCTGAATAAAATCTTTGATTCCAAAAGTATTAGCCCTAAGTCTTAAATTGAAATGGGAGGAAATGTTTTTCGCAACCTCAATTCCTCCACCAAGAGTTGAGCCGTTTAGTGCGATAGCAAATCTGTTTTCGTAATTGTTTTGTTCATTTTGAGCAAATAGTTTATTTGCTGTGACGAAAATGAATAATACAATGAGTAGTTTTTTGATCATTTTAAAAGTTTAATTTAGATGCTTTATTAAGTATCTAAATTAAACCCTTAATTAATTCTAAAAAATACTTGATATCAGGTATTTTGCTTTCAAGTGACGGGTTTTTAAATAGTTATGAGATTTATCTTAATACACTATATCTATTTTAAGATGATATTGATTTAAATTCTACATTTATGATACCTGAAATATTCGATTAAAATAATATGCATTGAAAAATGAATAAAATTAATATTGAAAAGAATATGGAGTCAATAAAAATTTATCTGTTGGATCTTTTCAGATCTAACAGATATCTTTTTGTTCTCTAATATCAGATTTCAACGAAACACCGCTTATTTTTTTAGCAAAAGATTCCTTAATTAAAAATTTGAGTAAGTCTACTGCCGCCCTGGTTTTCATGCCATCGTTATGGATATTAGAAATACAATTTCTTTTCTCGTCGGTAGTGCCGCTTTTTGGATTGTAAGTAGTGTAAATTCCTAAGCTTTCCGGGCTTGATAACCCTGGTCGCTCACCAATAAATGTAGCGGTAAATTTTCCATTCAATTTTTCTGCAATTTCATCTCCAATGGCTACCCGACCATTTTCAATAATACATATTGCAAAAGAATAGGTTGCTTTTAAATCGGGTAATAATTGCGCTATAATAGGAATACTATGTTTAGTAGCCTCGGGAGATAAGCCATCAACAAGATTCAAAATAATGTCATATTCTTTGTTGTTTTGTACATCAGTATCGGCCAATAATTTTCCAAGATCGGGGCGTTTCAAATATTCTTCACGATCTTTTGCCTGAGTCTTAAATTTGAAAATAGGTAGGTTGAATTTTTCGACATCCATTTCGAGTTTTTGAATATCAAATTCAGAATAAATAGCATCTCTTGCTTTAGCGTGATCCATTTGAAATTGTAGTACATCTTGCAAAGATTGGCTTCCCCCTGTGTTTCCTAAGGCAATTCTCGCGCGTGAAAGTTCTCTCAAATTAGTATATGGATCTTTCTGTATTTTATTTTTATATAATTTTGATTTATCCATTGCTGATCAATTTATGAGATTCTGGTAAAGGCTGGCGATTTCCTTTTTCATCAATAATTCCCATTTTTAAGAGCCATTCTTCAAATTCGGGAGCAGGACGTTTATTTAAAACTTTTCGTACATACATGGCATCATGAAAGGAAGTGCTTTGGTAGTTCAGCATAATATCATCTGCTCCCGGAACTCCCATAATGTAATTACATCCGGCAACTCCTAAAAGCGTTAGTAAAGAATCCATGTCGTCTTGATCGGCTTCAGCATGATTGGTATAACAAACATCACATCCCATAGGTAATCCCATTAATTTTCCACAGAAATGATCTTCTAAAGCAGCACGAGTAATTTGTTTACCATCATATAAATACTCAGGACCAATAAAACCAACAACTGTATTTACTAAAAACGGATTGTACTTTCTAGCTATGGCATAGCACCTTACTTCACAGGTTTGTTGGTCGATATCATGATGTGCGTTAGCCGAAAGTTCCGATCCTTGTCCGGTTTCAAAATACATCATTTGTTTTCCAATAGTCCCTCGATCCAAACTTAGTCCGGCTTCGTAAGCTTCCTGAAGCATTGCCAGATTAATTCCAAAAGATTCGTTTGCTTTTTGAGTGCCACCAATAGATTGAAAAATTAGATCTACAGGTGCTTTTTGAATAATCTCCATTGTCGTACTAATATGACTAAGAATGCAAGTTTGGGTAGGAATTTCGTACTGTTGCCTAAAATTATCCAATAATTTCAATAATTCTGAAACAGCGGTTGGGCTATCGGTTGCAGGGTTAATTCCTATCACGGCATCGCCGCAGCCATATAGTAGTCCGTCTATCGTGCTAGCCGCAATCGCTTTAGGATCATCTACGGGATTGTTGGGCTGTAATCGAACTGAAAATCGATCTTTTAGTCCAATCGTATTTCTGAACTTTGTCACGACCTCACATTTTTGCGCAATTTTTATAAGATCTTGATTCCGCATTAATTTTGAAACTGCTGCAACCATTTCTGGAGTAAGTCCGGGAGAAATTTTTTTTAGTATTTCCGGAGTAGCTTCATAACTCAACAGCCAATCTCTAAATTCTCCCACACTAAATTGCGATATTGGGTAAAAAGCCTCGGCATTATGGCTATCTATAATTAAGCGAGTAACTTCATCTTCAGCATAAGGAATAATGGGGTTTTCTAAAAAGTCTTTTAGTGGAACTTCGCTTAAAGCATACTGCGCTGCCACGCGTTCTTTATTGTCCTTGGCAGCGAGACCAGCAAGAACATCACCAGAACGATATGGACTAGCTTTGGCTAGCAATTCCTTAAGATCTCTAAAATTATAAGTAATATGATTTGCACTGAATTTGTAACTCATAAAATCCACTTTTATAGAAAGTTACCAAATTGTTATGGTATTAAATGTTTAAAGAATACTAATTTAATATTCGATAGTTTATAATTGATAATTATAAATTATATCCAAATAATTATGAATATTTGTTTTTATTATGAATTAATAATTGATAAAAAATGAATAAATTTTATATCTGGAGATAAATAGCTATATTTAAGAAAATCAGCTATTTAATGATTAGACCTTTACGCCATTTTTTTACACATAGTAATATTTTCAAGTTTAGCATTTGTATATTCTTATTAGGGACTCTTTTAAATTGTTCTGAGAGTAGAAATACTAACGCTGAAGATTCTCCCGAACTTGCAATTAATCAATATTCCAAATCTTTTTCAGAAATAAAAGAGGATGGGAAACTCACCGTTATTACCATTTATAATTCTACCAGTTACTTTTTATACCGTGGAAAACCGATGGGGTTTGAATATGAATTGGTGAAGAAACTAGCTGAACACTTAAACCTGGAATTAGATATAAAAGTTGCCGAAGATATCGATCATTTATTTGATATGTTAAATGCCGGCGAAGGCGATTTAATTGCCTTTGGGCTGTCGGTAACTGAAGACCGAAAAAAGCTGGTGAATTTTACCGATTATCATTACCTCACCCATCAGGTTTTGGTGCAGCGCCGTCCGGAAGATTGGCGAAGATTACCGATGTACAAAATAAAAAAGCAAACGATCAATGATCCTATCGAGATGATTGGGAAAACAGTGCACGTACGCAAAAATTCGTCTTATTTTGAACGATTGGAGAATTTAGAAGATGAAATTGGCGGGCAGATCGATATTCAGTTAGTGCCGGGCAATAAAACTACCGAAGATATTATTAAAATGGTGGTGAATGAAGAGATTGATTATACCATTGCCGACTATAATATTGCGGCGATCAATCAAACCTACAATCCGATTTTGGATATTGATACCGAGATCAGTTTTTCGCAACGCATTGCTTGGGCAGTTCGAAAAAATTCATCTGAACTATTAGCTGAGATTAATGCGTGGTTAAAAAATATCAAGAAAAAAGACTTTTACTATGTGGTTTATAATAAATATTTCAAAAACAAGAAATCGTACAGACGCCGAATTAAAAGTAAGTTTTACAGTAAAAATGAAGGGAAAATTAGTCAGTACGACGAAATTGTAAAAACCAATGTAGCACGATTAGGTTGGGACTGGCGATTGCTGAGTTCTCAAATTTTTCAAGAATCTCGTTTTAAACCCAATGAAAATTCTTGGGCTGGGGCAGGAGGTTTAATGCAAATTATGCCGGCCACAGCGAAAGATTTAGGAATTTCTGATATTACAAATCCTTCAGAAAATATTAGAGGCGGTACCAAATATTTAGAACAGTTAAAAGAGAAGTTTACAAACGTAACAGATAGTATTCAAAAAATAAAATTTACGCTTGCCGCCTATAACTGTGGTTTGGGTCACGTTCGTGATGCCCAACGATTGGCCAAAGCTTTTGATGAAGATCCATACCAATGGGACGATAATGTAGAAGATTATATGCTGAAGTTAAGCTCGCGTGAATTTTTTAGTCGGCCGGAAGTTAAATACGGTTTTGTAAGAGGTCGAGAGCCTTTTTTATACGTAAAAGAAATCTTTTTGCGTTACAAGCATTATAAGAAATTGATTCCTTTTGAAACTCCGGAAACCAACTCCAAAGTAGCTTCAAATTAACTAGAGTTTAACTTCAAAAATCTTTCTGTTCAGCCCTTACTTAATAATTTAGGGATAAAAACAAATTGTTCTGAATTGAATCAAAAATAAAACTATGGCTAACCGAAGAAATTTTATACAGAAGTCAATTTTAGGTTCTGCCGTAATACTGGCGGCACCTTCAATATTAAGTGCAGCAAGCACAGCTAGCGGCGCAATTCCTTCAGCAAAAATTAAAAATAACCATTTACGAGAAAAATTTAAACCCGAATGGAAATTTGGTATGGGTGGCGTTGCTGCCGGAAATGGGTTTCACGTAAATTCAGATGAAGAAATTCGTGGCGCAATGGATGCTGCTTGGGAAAATGGTGTGCGTTATTTCGATACCTCACCTTGGTATGGCTTAGGCATAAGTGAACGCAGAATGGGAAGTTATCTTTTCAATAAAAATCGTGAAGATTTTGTGCTATCTACCAAGGTGGGAAGATTATTAATACCCGATGCTAATTTTAGTATGCCCGATGGTTTATGGAAAGGAAAGTTAAATATGAATTACACATACGATTATTCTGCGGAAGCAACCAGAAAATCGGTTGAAGATAGTTTACATCGTTTAGGTTTGGCTTATTTAGACATTGTTTTTATTCACGATTTATCACCCGATAATCCTGATTTCTCTAGAAGTGATTATGAAAAATATTTTGAACAAGCCAAAAATGGCGCAATGCCCGAGCTCACCAAAATGCGAGAAGAAGGTTTAATTAAAGCTTGGGGATTGGGCGTAAATACTACTGAACCTATTTTAGAAACTATTCAAGTAGCCGATCCTGATATTTTCTTGTCGGCCAAACAATATTCGTTGATTTATCATGAAGATGATTTAAATAACGTTTTTCCGGTATGTGAGCGAGAAGGAATTAGTATTGTGGTTGGAGCACCGTTTAATTCCGGATTTTTAGCAGGGAAAGATAGGTTTGATTATAGCAAAGATATTCCTGAAAAATACTTAGAAAAAAGAGCTGAATTACAAAAAGTAGCCGATAAATATAAGGTAGATTTAGCTACGGCAGCACTTCAGTTTTGTGCCGCGCCTGTTGTTGTTTCAAGTGTGATTCCCGGAGCAAGTTCTGCGGCGCAGTCGGCTGCGAATGCAAAATCGATGTCGGTGAACATACCATCTGATTTTTGGAAAGAATTAAAAACAAAAGGCTTAATAGCTCAAAATGCACCAGAACCCAAATAATGATGAAAACCAGTTTATATTGTATCGTCTTAATGCTCCTTTTTCAACCTGTTGCAGCACAAGAATATCATAGTGATAATCTAGAAACCGTAGCCGATTTAGGCGAATATATGGCCATTGGTCTAAGCGTTTCCTCTGATAATCGCGTTTTTGTATCGTTTCCTTATAGAGAAGGTAAGCCTTATAAATACGGTTTAACAGAAATTATTGAGGGTAAAACCGTTCCGTATCCTAACAAAGCGTGGAATACACATGCTGGTAACGAGAAAAAACGCTTTGTAAAAGTGCAAGATTTGTATGTAGATGCAAACGATATGCTTTGGATACTCGATTCAAAACCATCATCTGGCGGATCTATTTTTGGTGATGACGGAAAAGCGGAAGCAGGAAAGTTTAAGTTGCTGAAAATCAATTTGAAAACTGATGAGTTTGAACACGTCTATTATTTTGAAGATTTAGACAAAACAGTTTCCGGTTTAAATGATATTAGAATTGATACCGATAAACAGCTTGGGTATCTTTCAGATCCCGGACAAGCAGCAGTAGTAATTCTAGATTTAAAAACCGGAAATACACGGACGGTTTTACAAAATATTGAAGCTACTAAAGCGAATCCGGAGGTAGTTTTGACGTATCACGGAAAAGAAATGCGTAACAAAGATGGAAAGCCGTTTAGCTCGAATGTAAATGGAATTGCGCTGACTTCAGACAACAAGTATTTCTACTTCAAACCCATTAATAAATTGAATTTGTATAGAATTGAAACCAAATTTTTAGCCGATGCTTCGCTTTCTGAACGTGAGCTGGAAGCAAAAGTGGAAGATTTGGGCAAAGTTGGTATTACTCACGGCCTGATAGCCGATCAAAAAGGGAACGTTTATTTAACCAATTCTGTAGACTATTCCGTAAAATATGTCAGTCCGAAAGATGGCAAAGTACATACGTTGGTTCAGGATTCTAGATTGCTTTGGCCCGATTCTTTAGGCATAGGAAGTGATGGATTTTTGTATTTTTCGTGTTCGCAATTACAGCGCCAATCGTTTTGGAATGATGGCGAATCTAATGTTGAATTTCCGTATCAGATATTCCGAGTAAAACTTCCATAGAAAATTTACTCGATCATCGAGATTAAATGTTTAGAGACTTGCTAGGAAGTAAGAATTTTTTCTGTTGAATGCCTTGTAAGATCGCTTTTAGAAAATTTATTGTAAACTTTGAGAGAAGCTTAACACTATTGTTAAGCTTCTTTTGATAGATTTGTATCGTACGCGATTTAATCGTTAATGATTTAAAAAAATAAATTAGTTATGAAAACACAATATCAAACCACAGTAGAAGCCACCGGAGGAAGAAATGGACACGTAAAAAGTGAAGACGGATTTGTAGATTTTGACGTTTTAATGCCGAAAGAATTAGGCGGAAATGGAGGAGCTACCAATCCCGAGCAATTATTTGCAGCAGGTTATGCCGCTTGTTTTGATAGCGCTTTAAATTTAGTGATGAGCAAAGCCAAAGTAAAACCCGAAAATCCAACAGTAGTAAAAGCTACCGTAGGAATTGGCCCAAATGATAAAGGCGGATTTCAATTAGCCGTAAAACTTGCGGTAGAAATTCCTGGAGTTGAGAACGAAAAAGCGCAAGAATTGGTAGAACAAGCACACCAAGTTTGTCCGTACTCTAACGCCACTCGCGGAAATATTGAGGTAGAATTAGAAGTAATTTAAATTCAATAGTTCGTCACCCTGAACTTGATTCAGGGTCTCATCGTGAAAAGTTACTGGTCAAACTAAACAAGTTACCTAATTTTCTTCAACTTAAAAGTGAACAGGAACTAAAACTAATAATAAAAAATCCCTTTTTGCTTTACTGCGGAAAGGGTTTTTTTTTATTAATTTTCCAATTGAAAAATAGGGCTGTAAACCTCAAAAATTGCTGAATAATGAGTGAGAAATATGAAAATTTAAAACTGGAAAATCAACTTTGTTTTCCGTTGTATACGGCTTCACGATTAGTGATTCAGCGATATCAGCCAATGTTGAAAGATTTAGATCTTACCTACCCGCAATATTTGGTGTTAATGGTGCTTTGGGAAAAAGATGAGGTAAATTTAAGTACAGTTGCAGAGAAACTTCAGTTACAATCTAACACTTTAACGCCGCTTTTAAAGCGACTTCAGCAACGTGGATATTTAGAGCGAAAACGCTCTGAAACCGATGAACGTAATATTGTAATAACCCTAACCGAAAAAGGAAAAGCTTTAAAAGATCAGGCTTGCGATGTACCCGCAATGTTAGCCGAACAACTTCCATTATCCTTAGATGAAGCAAAAGAATTATACCGATTGTTATACAAAATGATTGGAAAGATGAGTGAAAAGTAGTTCAGTTAAAAACATTTTCAGAATTAACTAGAAACTAACAAGGATTTTAAGAATTGGATTTATCTTTAGGAAGTAAAACGAATTTAGATGAATAAAATTGGAGTTTGCTCTTGGATTTTGGGGATTGAAGATCCTAATAAATTAATGGAAAAAGTAAAATTATTAAATCTTGACGGGATACAGTTTTCTGGAGATTGGCGTAATTACGATGCTAAAGAAATAAGAGCCGCGGCAGATCATTTTGAAATTGAAATTTTTGCCATAGATCCTTACAACTGCGCCCCACCGATTTTAGAGGAGGCGAATAAATCATCGGCAATCGAGTTTTATAAAAAGATGATAGATTTCGCAGTTGAGACAGATGTACCGGTAGTTACGTTACAAGGCTTAGCACAGTGGACTACTAATTGTCCTAATGCTGAAGAAAGTTGGTCGATGTTAGTGGAGTGCTGCAAAACTTTAGATGCCTATGCACAGCTCAAAAAAGTGAAATTAGCTTATGAGTGTGTTAATAGATACGAATCGACGATGATACACACAGTTTCAAAAGGTTTAGATTTAATAAATGCTGTTGGCCACAACAACTTTAGTTTAATATTGGATAGTTTTCATATGCATATCGAAGAAAGCGATCCTATACAGGCGATAAAAGAAGCTTCTGATTTTATGCTTAGTTATCAGATTTCAGATTCTAATCGATCTGGAATAGGCAGAGGGCAGGTAGATTTTGTAAATCATCATGCTGTTTTAGAGGAATTAAATTTTGAAGGACCAATAATGATTGAAGTCGTTTTACCTGAATTGGTTCCTAATGCAACTCCACAGACATCATCACAACTAGAGCGATTAGATGAAGAAATAAGAAGGAGTGCAAGAGTATGGCGTAATTTAAAAGAGAACTAAAATCACCCATAGTTCGTTTTAATAATAAAAAGAAAAACCGAATCTTAATAATCGATTCGGTTTTCTTTTCTGTCCCATTTTTCAAAAACAGGTAAAGCTTCTTCTCGAATTATATTTTCAAAAGGGACTTTTCTATTTTCTATATCCTTATCTAATTCTTCGTAGATAAACTGGTCGTCGAATCCAATTTTTGCAGCATCATTGTGGTTTAGTGCATAAAAGACTTTTTTGGGTCTGGCCCAGTAAATCGCACCCAAGCACATAGGGCAAGGTTCGCAGCTTGTGTATAAAATGCAATCTTCTAATTGAAAAGTATTTAAGTTTTCGCAAGCTCTTCTTATCGCAGTAATTTCAGCATGAGCAGTGGGGTCGTTACTAGAAGTAACGATATTCCATCCTTCAGCAACAATTTCCCCGTCTTTTACAACTACTGCTCCAAAAGGACCTCCTGCTCCGGTGTCCATTCCTTCTTCTGCCAGAGCTATTGCCCGACGCATAAATTTCTTATCTTCTTCAGTCATAAACATTTTTTCTTTTCTTTCTCAAAATTAAATAAAAAAAGACAGTTTTTGAACTGCCATTTTATGGAATAGTTTTTTTATAAAACCACGCCTTCAATTTCTTGTTGTTTTTCAGGAAAATTTTTATCGCCAATCATTTCCTTAAGATTGGTCTCTATAGTTAGACTAATAGCACTAAGGGGAGTGTCGTCCATTCTATTTTCAAAAGGATCTTCTGTTCTTTCTCCGATAGTATCCAATGCAAGGAAGATGAAATTAATAATTAAGGATAAAGGAATATTTATCCATCCTAAATCTTCAATAAAAGCAAAAGGTACCAATGTGCCATGAAGGTATACAAATACTCTCGAGAAGAAACTGTAGGGGCGAGGCATAGGAGTATTTTTAATTCGCTCGCTCATACCTTGGTGATTATTAAATTCGGTTAGAGTTTCATCTAATCTTACAAATCTATAGTCTGAAATCCATCCTTTTCTATAGGCATATTTTAAGTCTTCACTTTGCAGTTGTATTAGATAATTAGGTGGGTTATTTTTATCAAGAAAATTTTTAAATTCTTCTGCGCTTACAAAATCTTTTATATCATCATACCTGTTGGATCCTTCGTAAATTTCAGTTTTATTTTGATTGTAAGGATGTTTAATTCTAAGAAATACTCGCAGGGAATGTACAAAAGCAATGTGGCGATAAATAACATTTCTTTGCCAGTTTGCAATTTCTTGAGATTCCTCATTCTTTGTAGTAAAACTTAGACTAAGAATTTCTCGACCCCAGGCTCTGCTATAGTTAACCAATAGTCCCCAAATTTTACGAGCTTCCCACCATCTATCGTATGCGCTATTGTTTTTGAATCCCAAATAAATAGCAAGCGCTGTGCTTAATGTTGCAACGGCATTAAAAGGAATACTTAAGCTCTTCATCCCAAACTTAATGTGCAATATGTAAACTGCTAGTGATAAAACAAGAAAATAGAGCATAGGTTTCCACATGTAGAAAAAAACCTGCTTCCATTTTAAATTTCTGGCTACAATCATAGAAAATTTTTGATGAAGGTAGTTAAAATGGAAAAGGCAACTTTACTCTTTAGAAAAGATTATAGCTTTATTATGAAACTATATAAAATCACATAAAATTTCTAGCTATAGATCCAAAATTAGCAGGGAGATCTTTACCATTTTTTAAAGGTATAATTTGCGATAATTGCTTTCTCTGATCCAAAATCATTAAATACTCACCAATTAATTGAGCTAATAGCGTTCGATGCGATTTGCTAAGATGGGCCGTATTTATTTGAATATAGTCATCTTTAATTTCTAGATACTTTTTACCTATTGGATTCCAAAAACCTTTGATAGCAACTTTTTCATCGAAAGATTTTAGCGCTGTCAAAAAAATTAAACATTTTTCTTCTTCATAATTCTCTCGAAGGTATTTCTCAATTTCTAAAAAATAAAAACTACTTAACAATATTTCATTGGCACGATTAACAACTCTGGAAAGCTTTCTATTTCCACCATTGTAAATTAATTTCATTTTTGGTCTTTTGTTAGGGTTATGGTTTTATTTTTTTAATAGTTTAAAATGAAAAAAAATCGTTCAATTCTTAAATCAATTCATATTGGGTAACTATTTAAAATTAGCTTATATAAGCTTGAAAATCAAAAAAATATACCTGTTTCTTTACTTTTGTGATTTTACTAGATTTTTATAAGAAATTTTTATTTTTTATTCTGAATAAGCTCTCAAATATTTGATCTTTCAAAAAATGTAGTAATCTAATTTATATTAGAAATGAAAAATACCTTATTTTTGTTTTCCGAACCATCATTTCAATCCAGTATATGAGTCAAAAAGTGCTACTTACCGCTAAAGAAGTGCAAATTATTCTGCAACGACTGGCTTGCCAGCTTGTAGAAAATCATTCTGACTTTTTTAATACTGTTCTTATTGGAATTCAGCCACGAGGTGTTTTTTTACTGAAAAGGCTTCAGGAAATACTAGAGAAGGAATACGAAATCAAAAATCTTAAAACAGGTCAATTGGATATTACTTTTTATCGTGATGATTTTAGAAGAAGTGATAAACCTTTAGAGGCCAATAAAACGAAAATTGATTTTGTAGTTGAAGAAAAGCGCGTTGTTTTTATTGACGATGTTCTTTATACCGGTAGAAGTATACGAGCAGCATTAACAGCGATTCAATCTTTTGGCAGGCCTAAAGAAATTGAGTTACTAAGCTTTATCGATCGTCGTTTTAGCAGACATTTGCCTATTCAGCCAGATTATAATGGAAGACAGGTTGATGCCATAAACGAAGAAAAAGTTTTAGTAAACTGGAAAGAAAATGAGGGTGAAGATATTGTTTACCTTATTTCAAAATAAAAAGCGTAATGAGCGAACTAAGTGTTAACCACTTATTGGGGATTAAGTACTTGCAAAAATCGGATATTGATTTAATATTTAAAACTGCCGATCATTTTAAAGAAATTATTAACCGTCCTATTAAAAAAGTTCCTTCATTACGTGATATTACGATAGCTAATCTGTTTTTTGAAAATAGTACAAGAACCCGACTTTCTTTTGAACTTGCCGAGAAACGATTAAGTGCAGATACCATCAATTTTTCTGCCGCTTCTTCTTCAGTAAAAAAAGGAGAAACACTTATCGACACCGTTAATAACATTCTTTCTATGAAGGTTGATATGGTTGTGATGAGGCATCCTAACCCTGGTGCAGGGATTTTTCTTTCAAAACATGTTAATGCCAGTATCGTAAATGCAGGAGACGGTGCTCACGAGCACCCAACACAAGCACTGTTAGATTCTTATTCTATACGAGAACGGTTAGGAGATGTTGCCGGTAAAAACGTAGTGATCGTTGGCGATATTCTTCATAGTAGGGTGGCACTTTCTAATATATTTGCTTTAAAACTTCAGGGAGCAAATGTAAAAGTTTGTGGACCTAAGACTTTAATTCCAAAATATATCGAATCTTTAGGAGTAGAAGTAGAAACTAATCTTATAAAAGCTTTAGAATGGTGCGATGTCGCTAATATGTTACGAGTGCAAAACGAGCGCATGGATATTAGTTATTTTCCTTCAACACGAGAGTATACTCAGCAATTCGGTTTAAATAAGAAAATCCTTAACAGCTTAAATAAAGAAATTGTAGTAATGCATCCCGGGCCCATTAATCGCGGAGTAGAGATTACGAGTGATGTAGCCGATAGCGATCAGGCAATTATTTTAGATCAGGTTCAAAATGGGGTTGCAGTAAGAATGGCTGTTATTTATTTATTAGCTTCAAAGATCAAGCAATAGATTTTATTTTTTAAATTAGTAGATCTTACTTAAAAAGAAGCTGATGAAAATTGAAAAGAAATCAAACTATCTATTAATCACCGATGCAAAAGATTCAATAACAGATTTTGCATCGCGTTTAACTACAAATCATCACGAATTTGAGGATGAAAATGTTATTATAGATATTTTAAATCATGAGCAGTTAGAATTAGAGCAATTACTTGGATTCTTAGAACTTTCAACAGTACATCGTGCTCATAAAAAATCTTTCGTGATTGCCAATAATTCTATAGATATAGATAAAATACCAGAAGAATTATTCGTGGCACCAACATTAAAAGAGGCAGAAGATATAATCCAAATGGAAGAGCTTGAACGAGAGCTAGGATTTTAAATAAATTCTAGCCGTTTAAATTTATTCTGAATGAAGATTGACATATTAGGCTGTTATGCAGCCACGCCACGTTCGCTCACCAATCCTACATCGCAGGTTTTAACTTTGCAAAACCAAATGTTCCTTATTGATTGTGGGGAAGGAACCCAGGTACAACTGCGTAAAAATAAGATCAAATTCGGCAAAATCGAGCATATTTTTATTTCACATTTGCATGGTGATCATTTTTATGGTTTGATAGGTCTTATCTCTACATTTATGCTGCTGAACAGAGAGAAGGAACTGCATGTATATGGTCCCAAAGGAATTAAAGAAGTTATTTTGCTTCAACTTAAATTATCGAATGCCTGGACGCCATATCCACTTTATTTTCACGAATTATCTTCAACAAAGCCTGAGAAAATTTACGAAAACGAAAAGCTTACCATAGAAACTATTCCGCTAGTGCATAGAGTGTACACAAATGGATTTTTGTTCAAAGAAAAAGAAGGAGATCGTAAACTGTTAATCGAAGAAGCTCGAAAGCATAAGATCAATGTGGCACTTTTTAAAAGCCTTAAAAAGGGTAAAGATGTAATTTCTGAAGATGGAGAATTGATAAAAAACGAGATGGTAACCAAAGCTGGAGAGGCTCCTAAAAGTTATGCATTTTGTAGCGATACTGCTTTTTCTGAAGAAATTATTCCGCAGATAGCGAATATTGATGTGTTGTATCACGAATCTACCTTTTTGCAGGAACAATTGAAATATGCAAATCCTACTAAACATAGTACAGCAATGCAGGCCGCCACAATTGCGAAGAGAGCCAATGTAAAAAAACTGATTTTGGGACATTATTCTACGCGTTATCCTGATATTGAGATTTTTAAATCTGAAGCAGAACAAGTATTTCCAAATGTTTCTCTAGCAGAAGATGGTAAGAGTTTTGAGTTTTAATTCAGAGTAAAATAATCTACTTTAAATTTTTATAAAATATTGATAAAGCTAGACCTATTTTTTCTGGCTTATTTCTAAAACTCGTAAATTGCAGTACGCTGCACCTACCAAGGTCTGCATGATTTTATAAATATTAAAATGACTTCGATTTCGAGATTTTCAAGTAAAATCTTAAATCAATCAAAACTGAAAAATTAAGCGATGAGCAAAAATCTTCAGGATTATAGACAATCTTACGAAAAAAGCGAATTATTAGAGAGCAGCATTCCAGATAATCCTTTTACTTTATTTGAGCAGTGGTTTAACGAAACCGAAGCCGAAGGCGGTTCAGGAGAAGTTAATGCTATGACGATTTCCACGGTTGGGTTGGATGGTTTTCCAAAATCTCGGGTAGTTCTTTTAAAATCATATAGCAAAGATGGTTTTATATTTTATACCAATTTTAATTCTGAAAAAGGAAAGTCTATTGCTAGTAATCCGCGTGTTTGTATTTCGTTTTTTTGGCCGTCTACAGAGCGACAGGTAATTGTAAAAGGAATGGTGGAAAAAGTAGATGAAGAAACTGCCACTGAATATTACCACTCCCGTCCCAGAGGAAGTCAGCTAGGAGCTTGGGCATCGCCCCAAAGTTCAGAAATTGCATCTAGAGAGGTATTGGAAGAAAATCTCGCTGAGGTGGAGCAAAAATATGAAGGCAAAGAGGTTCCTAAGCCTCAACATTGGGGAGGCTATATTGTGAAACCTTTAAATATAGAATTCTGGCAGGGTAGAAAAAATAGGTTGCATGATCGTATTACTTTCAATTTAGAAGATGCGAAATGGAATTCTAAACGCTTAGCACCGTAATAATGAAACGTCTAATAATAGTAAGACACGGTAAATCGTCTTGGAAACATGATGTTGAAGATTTAGAGCGGCCTTTAAAGAAAAGAGCCTACAAAGATGCTGAAGTTGTTTTGAGCGTTTTTAAACCATATTACGATCAAAATGTCAATAAAGCTAAAGCTACTTTTTGGAGTAGCCATGCCGTAAGAGCTCATGAGACTGCTAAAATTTTTAAGGATAAATTGGCTGTGGATAATAAAGATTTTGAAGTGATAGAAAGTCTATATACTTTTAATTACTCCCGATTAAAGAAAGTGATTCAAAATGCTCCAGATTCCACAGAAACACTTATCATTTTTTCGCATAATCCGGCAGTTACCAGTTTTGTAAATCATGCAGGGCATGCCACATATGATAATATCCCTACTACCGGCCTGTGCGTTATCGAATTTAATAAGGATAGTTGGCAATCCATTTCATCAGGTAAAACATTATTAACTTTATTTCCAAAGAATTTACGCTAAGTATGCAGGAAAATAAATACATCAATCGAGAATTAAGTTGGCTTCAATTTAATAATAGAGTTTTGCAGGAAGCGGAAGACGAATCGGTACCGCTTATAGAACGTCTTCGATTTTTAGGGATTTTCAGTAATAATTTAGATGAATTCTTTAAAGTGCGTTACGCTACAGTAAAACGTATTGATTTAGCAGGGAAAACGGGGAAAAGTGCATTAGGTGGTGTAAAAGCAAGTAAATTACTTGAGGATATTACCAAGGAAGTAATTAAACAACAATCTGAAAGTTTAAAAATATTAGATAAAATTCAGCATAGACTTCGTGATGAGCATGGCATTTGCGTTATCAATGAAAAAGAAGTTTCTGAATCGCAGCAAAAATTTGTAAAAGATTATTTTCTGTCTCATGTAAGTCCGGCGCTTGTGACGATCGTTTTAAATGATTTGGAAGAATTACCCAGCTTAAAAGATAGTGCAGCTTATCTAGCGGTCACTATGGAAATGAAGTCTCCAAAATCGTCAAGAAAACTTACAAATATTGTTAGCAAAAAAGAGCGTAAATATGTTTTAATCGAAATTCCAAGGAGTATCGAGCGCTTTGTAATGTTGCCATCAGATGATGAGAAGCAGTATATAATTATCTTGGACGATCTTATTAGATATAACCTAAATAGTATATTTAATATTTTTGAATATGAAACCATCTCTGCACATATGATAAAAATTACCAGAGATGCCGAGCTGGATATTGATAGTGATCTGAGTAAAAGTTTTATTGAAAAAATTTCTGAAAGCGTAAAAGATAGAATTAAAGGAGATCCTGTTCGTTTCGTTTACGATAAAAATATCGATAAGGATACCTTAAAATATTTAATGAATAAAATGGGAATAGATCATGCCGATAGTATTATTCCCGGTGGTAGATACCATAATAGGCGTGATTATATGGGATTTCCTAGATTAGGTAGCAAAAAGTTGCTTTATGATACTAAAGAAGCCTTACCCATCCCGGGATTAGCATTACAAGCCAGCTTAATAAACGGGGTAGGTAAAAAGGATCATTTGCTTTACGCGCCTTACCAAAGTTTCTCTTATGTCGTTAAATTTTTGCGTGAAGCTGCTTTAGATCCTCGCGTAAAAACAATAAAGATCACAATATACCGCCTCGCCAAAATATCGCACATTGCGAGTTCTTTAATAAATGCAGTTAAAAATGGCAAAAAGGTACTGGTACAAATAGAGCTTAGAGCGCGTTTTGATGAAGCTGCCAATATCAAATATGCCGAGCAGATGCAGCGAGAAGGAGTAAAGCTTATATTCGGCGTTCCCGGCTTAAAAGTACACTGCAAAACCTGTGTAATAGAACGTGAAGAAAGTAATGGTAAATTAAAGAAATATGGCTTTATAAGTACTGGGAACTTTAATGAGTCTACTTCTAAAATGTATACCGATTACACCTTGTTTACCGCTAATCAGGAGATTTTAAAAGAAGTGAACAAAGTTTTCGACTTTTTTGAAACCAATTATAAAGTAAGTAAATACCGCCATTTAATTGTTTCTCCGCACTATACAAGAACAGTGTTGAATAAGCTTATTCAAAATGAAATAGATAATCAATTACAAGGGAAAGCAGCCGGTATAAAGTTAAAGCTCAATAGTCTTTCAGATTATCCAATGATCGATAAATTATACCAGGCAAGTCGAGCCGGTGTGAAGGTAAAACTGATAGTAAGAGGAATTAATTGTTTAATTCCGGGATTGCCAGGTATGAGTGAGAATATCGAATCGATAAGTATAATAGATAAGTTTTTGGAACATCCCCGCGTTTATATCTTTGAAAATGCAGGAAACCCTAAAGTATTTATTTCTTCAGCAGATTTAATGAATAGGAACTTAGATAATCGAGTAGAAATCGCTTGCCCAATTTACGATCACGATATCAAGCAGGAAATCATTGATGGTTTCGAAATTAGTTGGAGTGACAATGTGAAAGCCCGTGTTTTTTCAGAAAAGCAAAATAATGCTTACCGTAAAAAGACAAAACCTATAATTCGTTCTCAGGAAGCTTTATACGATTATTATGTAAATAAGAATGAAAATTTTAAACAGTGATAGTACAAAAGAATTATGCCGCTATAGATATTGGCTCTAACGCCATAAGATTGTTAATATCAACCATTACTGAAAAAGAAGGAATAGAACCCAATTTTAGAAAAACTTCTTTGGTACGTGTTCCTATTCGATTGGGAGCCGATGTATTTTTGAAACAAAACATATCAGAAAATAATCAAAACCGAATGCTGGATGCCATGCATGCCTTTAGTTTATTGATGAAAGCGCATGGTGTAGAGAAATACAAGGCTTGTGCGACTTCGGCAATGCGAGAAGCTAAAAACGGTGATGAGGTTACAGAGATGCTCAAAGAAAAAACTGGTGTAGAGATTGAAATTATAGACGGTACACACGAAGCTGCTATTATTGCTGCTACAGACTTACATGCTTTAATTCAGGATGATCATAATTACCTTTATGTAGATGTTGGTGGGGGAAGCACCGAGTATACGTTTTACAGTAATGGTAAAAGTATCGCTTCGCGTTCTTTTAAAGTGGGTACGGTGAGATTATTAAATGATCTGGTAGAAAATAAAACCTGGCGAGAAATGGAATCTTGGGTAAGGGAAAACTCGAAAGGCCTAGAAGATATTAGCTTAATTGGTTCTGGCGGAAATATCAACAACATTTTTAAGAATAGCGGTAAAAAGGATGGAAAGCCTTTAAGTCTTTCCTATCTAAAGAAATACGATGAATTATTAAATAGCTATACCTACGAGGAAAGAATAACTGAATTAGATTTAAAAAATGACCGTGCAGATGTTATAATTCCTGCTTCCAGGATTTATTTAAATTCTATGAAGTGGGCAAAAGCAGCACAAATATTTGTACCTAAAATAGGTTTGGCAGATGGAATTATTAAATCCCTTTACCATTCTAGTTAGCTAGAATTAATACTTCGGAAATAAAAAATGGCGGTAAATTATTACCGCCATTTTAATATCGTAAATAAGGATTAACCGTGAATAGTTTCTTTACTTCCTAAGCCCTGGATCATTTTCCCTTCAAATTCTAAAAGATCGTTCCATTTTTTATCTACAATTTCTCGATCACCATATTTTCGGGCAAATTTTAGAAACATTGTATAGTGATTGGCTTCACTAATCATTAAATTTTTATAAAATTCGGCTAATTCTTTATCTTCAAGCTTTTCGCTAAGCAATCTAAAACGTTCACAACTTCTGGCTTCAATAAGTCCTGCAATTAATAATCTATGAATAAGCTGAGTTTCCCGACTTCCACCTTTAGGAAAGAATTTTAAAAGCTGCACTACATATTCGTCTTTACGATCCCATCCCATTTCAATATTTCGCTCTAAAATTTTATCATGCACCATTTTAAAATGTCCCATTTCTTCACGCGACAACGCAACCATGGCAGTAACCAACTCTGGATATTCAGGATATGTTACGATAAGTGATATAGCCGTCGAAGCAGCTTTTTGCTCACACCAGGCGTGATCTATTAAAATTTCTTCAATATTTTTATTGGCAATGTCTGCCCATCTGGGATCTGTAGGAAGTTTTAAACCAAGCATAATTATACGTCTAAATCAAAAGTTGTTCGTAATTTATCTAAAAGCGGATTTTTTTCTTTTAGCTTATTGTACTTTTCTATTGGCGTAAATACAAATTTTTTCGCAGTGGTTTCGTTCACATCTATCACCAAAGAAATAGTAGTGTTCTTTAACCTCGCCTTTAAGAAGCCCATCAATTTATGTTGACCTCTTTCTAAATCCATTTTCATCGATTCGGCGGGCAGTTCTAAATGAATTTCGTTATTTCCTTTTAGCGTAGGAAGATCTGTCTCTAAAATCGATGCTAAAATTTTTTCTCCATGTTTCTTTAGTCGGTGCACGTAATCATCCCAAGCCGCTTGTAATTGAGCTTCAGTAAATTTCTCGGTCATTACCGCTTCGCGCTCTGGTGCTTTATCTTTTACCTGTGCTTCAAGCTCTTTTTTCTTTCGAATGCTCGCAAGAGAAAGTCCAGAAACCCGTTCTTTTTTTATTTCAGGATCAGTAACTGGCTTTGTTTTTGGAGCTTCGTTCTGTTCAGGTTCAATTTTAGTGCTTTCAGTCTTTTTAGGTTCTTCTTCAGAAGCTTTTGGAACTTCATTTCTGAAGTATTCCTGATTTTCTGGTTTTGTTTCTGGTAAGCAACTATCGTTTTCTGTACGATTTTCTACAGAAGGTTGTTGTGAGACTTCAGGGGCAGCATTATTTTGTCCATATTCGTTATTTCTGATAATCGATTTTTCTTCTTTTGAGATCGATTTAGCAGGTTGTTCGAACTGGCTAGCCGGAACTATTTTAGGATTGCTGTTTTTTTTTTCTCCGTCGAAGGTGACAGAGGCAATTTGCATTAATGTTAATTCGACCAAGAGTCGTTGATTTCGACTACTTTTATATTTCAAATCACATTCATTAGCCAAATCTATTGCCTGAAGCAAAAATTGCTGAGAGGTCTTTTGAGATTGTTCGAAATATTTTGCTTTAGTCTGCTCACCAACTTCTAAAAGCTGAATGGTTCTTTGATCTTTACAAACTAATAGATCCCTAAAATGGGAAGCTAAGCCGGCGATAAAATGATGACCATCAAATCCATTGGATAAAATATCATTAAATAATACCAGCAATTGCGGAATGTTGTTTTCTAAAAGAAGATCAGTTACCTGCATGTAGGTATCGTAATCTAATACATTCAGGTTTTCTGTAACGGCCTGCCTTGTTAGGTCTTTTCCGCTAAAACTTACTACACGATCGTAAATAGAAAGCGCATCACGCATTGCACCATCTGCTTTTTGAGCAATAATTTGTAGCGCATCTTCTTCAGCATTAACGCCTTCCTGCTCAGCGATATATTTTAAATATTCTTTAGCGTCTGTAACCGTAATTCTTTTGAAATCAAATATCTGGCAACGCGAAAGAATTGTTGGGATTATCTTGTGTTTCTCGGTTGTGGCGAGGATAAAAATCGCATGTTTTGGTGGTTCTTCTAAGGTCTTCAGAAATGCATTAAAAGCCGAAGTAGATAACATGTGAACCTCGTCGATAATATACACTTTATATTTCCCTACCTGAGGCGGTATCCTAACCTGATCGATAAGGTTTCTAATATCATCAACCGAGTTGTTAGAGGCGGCATCCAGCTCGAAAATATTAAAAGCAAAATCTTCATCAGGACTTTGGGTGCCGTCATGATTAATCATTTTTGCCAAGATTCGGGCACAGGTAGTTTTTCCCACTCCACGCGGACCAGTAAATAATAAAGCCTGGGCTAGGTGATTGTGAGCAATAGCATTAGCCAATGTATTGGTTATTGCCTGCTGCCCAACTACATCTTTAAAGGTTTGTGGCCTGTATTTACGTGCCGAAACTACAAAATGCTCCATCTAACAAGTTTGAAAGGCAAATATAAAAATCACCTGCTTAACTTCTAAAATCTGAAGTAGTATTTATAAACAAATCATCAATTTTATAAAAGTTGGTTGAAAAAGAGATAACCGTATAAAAGATGAAAAATAGAAATGAGAAGGCGTAAAATTAAATGATATCTTTTTTAAAGAGGCAAGAGACAAGAGACAAGAGACAAGAGACATGAGCCAAGAATGTTTTAATTTGAAAATCTGTTAATGCGTGGGTTTGAATATATTTAAATAGTCTTTTTAAAGGGATGCAAAGAATTATAAGGTCTTGTCTTCACCTTGAACTTAATTCAGCGCCTCATTATAAGATTCCAGCTCAATTGCGGAATGACGAAAATGCTATGATGTTAGAAATCGCGAATAAAGAATTGTTTTTTCTGCTTACCCCCATCCGTAAACTGTAAACTTTTATCTAAACTTTCAATTTAAATTAAATACATTTGCAGCCAAGCAGGTCGGCCCTATCGCTAAGCTCATATTTGCGGCTTAGAGGAAAGTCCGGACACCGTAGAGCAGCATAGTGGGTAACGCCCACCGGTCGTGAGGCCAGGACAAGTGCAACAGAAAGAATGTACAGGTAATGCTGTAGTGAAACCAGGTAAACTCTATGCGGTGCAATGCCATGTAAACCAACACTATCAAATTGCTCGTTTGTCGTTGGAGGGTAGGCAGCTAAAGATCTTTGGTAACAAGGTTCGTAGATAAATGACTAGGGCATCCTGATGTATTTCAGGGTGAACAGAATCCGGCTTACAGACCTGCTTTTTTATATACTCTTACATAGTCTATTAAAAATTCTTGCGGAAAAATATTATTATCGATTTTTCCTGCCCAATTTCCTCCTAAAGCCAAATTTATAATTAAGAAAAATGGCTTTCTAAAAGGATTATTTTCGGTATCCGCTTCATCAATCTTAAAAGTATAATAGATATGATCGTCAAAAGAAAATTCTATTTTTTCTGAATCCCAGTTTATTCCATAGCGATGAAAATCTTCAGTAGGGGAGGTTTTTAGAGTTAATTGCTCTCCTTCGCTTTTTATTTTAGAACCTTTCCCGTGTGGATAATGCACTGTTGCATGTATGGTATTGGGATCTTTCCCCACAAATTCTAAAATGTCGATTTCGCCACTATAAGGCCATTCGACATCGTAAAAGTTGGATCCAAGCATCCAAATTGCCGGCCAAACGCCTTTTCCCTGCGGAAGTTTAGCACGCACTTCAATTTTACCAAAATTTAGATCGAATTTTTTATGCGTATATAAACTTGCGGATGTGTAAAAAGCCTTTTCTGTATTATAACGGTAGTTTTGAATATCTCGATCGTACTTTTTATTACTATATTCTTCTTTTCTAGCGATGATTTTTAGAACATCGTCCTTAACAATTGCATTCTTTTTTCTTTTCGTGTAGTACTGCTCTTCAAGATTGCGAACAAAGCCGGTTTCATGTGTCCATTTATCCTTATCGGGTTTGCCGCGATAATCAAATTCATCGCTCCAAATCATCTCGTATTCCTGGGCACTCATACTCATAGATAATAAAGCTATGATTGTAAGAAAATAGCATAGAAAATTAGCTTTAGTATTTCTAATCTTCTTCACTAGTTTTATAAAAAAATGAAAAAACAGAACCTCCATAACCTCTCTTTTCTACAAAATTTGGGCCATTAGATAGATCGGTGTGTTTTCCAGACTCTATAATTAGCATTCCGTCTTCAGTAAGCAGGTTATTTTCAAATACGAGAGCAGCGATTTTTAAAAATTCTTCTGTTGAAAAATTATAGGGAGGATCGGCAAATATCACATCTGCTTTAATAGGAGCTTTTTCTAAATATTTAAAAACATCGCTCTTTATCGCGGTAATGGAGTAATCTAACTCGTTAGCTGTTTTTTTAATGAATTTTACACATTCATAATTTCCATCTATCGAAGTGATTTTTTCAGCTCCTCGAGAAGCAAATTCGTAAGAGATATTTCCTGTTCCAGAAAATAGGTCTAAAATAGTTAAAGCACTAAAATGATAATGGTTATTAAGGATATTGAATAATCCTTCCTTAGCCATATCTGTTGTTGGCCGAACCGGTAATTTTTTGGGTGCTATAATTCTTTTTCCTTTATTACTTCCTGAAATGATGCGCATTTAAAGTGTATTTAAAAGTATGTATTCTTCAGATTTATTAATATTCCAACCTTCTTCGATTTCGTATGATATTTCTGAAGATAAAAAGATTATATGCTGAATGTAATCTTGAAGCAATTTGTAAATCTCGTCTTCTTTGTGAATTTCTCCACTTAGATTTAAACTGAATTTTTTAGGATCTAAGTTTAACTGCTCAGCAATAAAAAGAAGGTAATATAAATAATCTTCTCCTGTAGAATAACTAAAACTATTACATACTAATAACTTCCCATCTTCAATAGCAAATAAGTCGAGCTGTTTATTGCGATTATGGGCGTAAATTTTTATGCCTTTGTGATCTTCAAAAGAAAGAAATTTATGCAGCAAAATAGACAGATGATGTGAATATTCGAATTCTCCATACTTTTCAAAAAAGTAATTAAGAATATTGGTATACGGGATATAAATATTTACAATTTGATTATCGTCAATTTCATCTATGGCAACAAAGTCTGTTTTGAGAATTTTAGTATTGAATTTTAGGTAGGAAGCAGCGGCATCTTCCTGAAACCATTTCTTGGGAACTAGCGTAAATAATGTGTTGCAAAAACACAATTTTACCTCGTTAACGGGAGTTTTTAGTTGTGATTGCGTGTTGTATTCTTCTTCGATTTTTTGCAGAAGATTTATAGGATCCAGTTCTTTATCGAAGATTTTTTTGTGATAATAAACAATGGTGTTTGATTCTGTATTTAGGATACAAAAAGAAAGTCCATTCAGGCTAACCTGAATGGACAGTTTCAAAAAAATATTTTCTTGATTATTGGTCACCATATGTTTGTGGCCAGTTTCCAGTAGTACTAACTTCTTCCATAGAACCTACTTTGATATAACGACCATTTACTTCTTCTACAGATTGCGCTTCGTTCTCCTGAAGGATTAATTGTTTATCCTGATCGAAAAGAATTACACTTTTTGCAACTCTTGCTTCAAAAACCGGTATTTTGTTACCTCCTTTTGAAATAGATCCTGCTTCTAGTTCAATTTTACCATCGGCACCTTTAATTGGTATATTGATCATTTTAGTATAACGATCACGATCGCCTTTGTATAAAGAGTCTTTTACAGGTATGAAATCTAATGTATCAATAAGAACTTTTTCAATATACTCATCTACACCATAAGCTTTTTTATACTCTTCATCTAATACGGTAGTATCTCTACGTTGAGTAATAGCAAATTCTGCTGTATCAATAAACTGAACTAATTTATCGAAATCATCTTCAAAACCACCCACAATTTCTTTATGAGCAAGTTCGGCAGATCTAATGTCTTTAAGGTGTTCAATTACTTTGGGGTAACGTTGTTCTTTAACCTTATTGAATTGAATTGGTCGGTATACAGCGTCGAAAGTTAACCAAGCCAGAAAAGCTATAACCGCCCACAATAGTAATTGAATTACAAGTCTCATGCTTTTAAGAAATTAATTTAAGTTATTAGAGTTATACGACAAATCTACAATTTTTTTTTATTCGTAAAAGTTTCTTGCCTAAAAATCCATGATTATCTTTGGTTTTTTGAAGATTCAGCTATGGAAAAACCGAATGTTTCAGCATTCTATAAAATTTTAATTAATGATTTGGGGTTCCAACCGCGTGCAAAACAGGATATTGCATTGCAACAACTCTCTAAATTTGCGGTAGATGGATGTAATGAAGACCTTTTTTTACTTAAGGGGTTTGCAGGTACTGGTAAGACAACAATTATCAGTGCTTTGGTTAAAAATCTATGGAAAATAAAAAAATCTGGTGTGTTAATGGCACCAACGGGACGTGCAGCCAAGGTAATTGCCAATTACTCCAAGCGAGAAGCTTTTACTATTCATAAAAAGATCTATTTTCCTAAGAAAACAGGGGGTAGTGGAGTACAATTTGTGTTACAGCCCAATAAGCACAAGGATACTATTTTTATTGTAGATGAGGCTTCTATGATCGCAGATCACCCAGGTGATTCTAAAAACTTTGATAATGGCTCTTTGCTTGATGATGTTATTGAATATGTGTACAGTGGGCGTAATTGCCAGTTGATATTTATAGGTGATACGGCTCAGCTACCACCGGTGAAAATGGATATGAGTCCTGCACTAGATCAAGATAAATTACGCACCGGTTTTTTTAAAGAAGTAGGACATATCGAGTTAGACGAGGTTGTGCGGCAAAGTGAAGAAAGTGATATTCTGCATAACGCAACACTTATTAGGGAAGCTATTCGAGAAGAATTTTACGATAGTTTTAAATTTGAATTAGGTCCTAAAGCCGATGTTGTTAGGCTTGTTGATGGTTATGAGATTATGGAAGCTATACAGGATGCCTATCATACTTTGGGGAACGAAGATTGTAGTATTATTGTTCGATCTAATAAACGCGCTAATCAATACAATCAGCAAATAAGATCCCGAATTATGTTTCAGGAAGAAGAAATTTCAGCGGGGGATTATTTAATGGTGGTTAAGAATAATTATTTTTGGGTAAAGCCAACTTCAGAAGCAGGATTTATTGCCAATGGCGATATTGTAAAAGTTTTAGAGATTTTTGCCATTAAAGAGCTTTACGGGTTTCGATTTGCTGAAGTTTCTGTACAAATGGTTGATTATCCAAAAATGAGGCCTTTTGAAACTGTGGTTATGTTAGACACCTTAACAAGTAATACTCCTTCACTAACCTTTGAAGAATCCAATCAACTGTATCAGGAGGTAATGAAAGATTATGAAGAGGAAACTGCGAAGTATAAAAAATTCTTAAAGGTAAAGAATAATAAATATTTTAATGCACTACAGGTTAAATTCTCGTATGCCATAACCTGTCATAAAAGTCAGGGTGGGCAATGGAATACTGTCTTTATAGAACAACCATATTTACCTAACGGAGTAGGGAAAGAATATTTGCGATGGCTGTATACGGCGGTTACACGTGCAACTGATAAACTGTATTTAATAGGTTTTAAAGATGATTTTTTTGTTACGCAGGATTAACGAAACTTAAACAGCGGCAGCATAATTAAAACCTTAATTTTGTAAAAAATAATCAAAAATTTTTGATGAAAGAAAAACTTAAGATAATAGCCATGATTCCCGCGCGCTATGATGCTTCTAGATTTCCTGGAAAATTAATGGAAGATCTAAACGGCAAGCCGGTAATCCAAAGAACATACGAAGCCGCAAAAAAAACAGGACTTTTTGACGAGGTGTATATCGTTACCGATAGTGATAAAATCTTCGATACTGCTATAGCATTTGGCGGTAAAGTTATTAAAAGCAAGGAGGAGCACGATTGTGGCAGTGATCGTCTTGCAGAAGCTGTTCACGATATAGATGTAGATATTGTTGTTAATGTTCAGGGAGATGAGCCTTTTATCGATAAAAATAGTTTGATACGATTGCTAAATGTTTTTGCTGAGGACGATGCAGCCAGTATAGACCTGGCATCTTTAAAAGTTGGTTTAGAAGATAGCGATGAAATTACCAATCCTAATAATGTAAAGGTAATTACCGATAATAATGGCTACGCTTTGTATTTTTCGAGATTTCCAATTCCTTATCCAAGAAATACCGAAGCTAAAGTTATGTATTATAAACACATTGGTATTTATGCATTTAGAAAACAAGCTTTATTAGACTTCCGCAATTTGCCCATGCTTCAGTTAGAAAATGCTGAAAAAATTGAATGTATTCGATATTTAGAATATGGTAAAAACATAAAGATGGTAGAAACCGAAATGCAAACAATCGGTATTGATACGCCAGAAGATTTAGATAAAGCAAGGAATTATTTGAAGAATGATAGCGATCAATAGATAGACTCTTCAATAGTAAAGAATTCGATCACAAAAGATGATTAATAGAAAAGGGCAACTTTAATAAAAGTTGCCCTAGTCATTTAGCAATTATTCAATTTAACTAACAACTAACTATTACTAACTGCTTCTTTATAAGTTGAAAGCGCTCGCTCTCTAGCTTCTTTATGGTCTACCATTTTTTCAGGGTAATCTTCGGTATTATATTCTTCCACCCATTCTTTAATGTATTTTTCATCTTTATCAAATTTTTCAATTTGGGTAGTAGGATTAAAAATCCTGAAATAGGGGACAGCATCTACACCACTACCGGCAACCCATTGCCAATTTCCTACGTTAGAAGACATTTCGTAATCCAGTAATTTTTTAGCAAAATAAGCTTCTCCCCATCGCCAATCGATAAGCAAATGTTTGCAGAGAAAACTTCCAACCAACATTCTAACCCTATTATGCATAAAACCAGACTTGTTAAGTTGGCGCATACCGGCATCAACTAAGGGATAGCCGGTTTTACCTGTTTTCCATTTTTCAAATTCATCTTCGTTATTTCTCCAGTTAATTTTATCGTACTTCTTTTTAAAAGCATCGGTAACTGTGGAAGGATTGTGATATAAAACCTGCATAAAAAACTCGCGCCATACCAATTCCTGTAAAAAAGTCTTATTCTTTTCGTTATTAGCTTTCTTCACCATTTTTCTAACGCTTACCGTACCAAATCTTAGATGTGCTCCCAATCGGCTTGTGCCATCCTTAGAAGGTGTATTTCTGGTATTTTCATATTGCTGAATAAGCGTTGGTGTAGTATCAAAATCGGGCACTTTTAAAGATGATTTTTTAAATCCGATATCACTAAGGCTTAAATTAGGTAATCTTGTATTTTGAATAAGATTATCTAAAAACTGGCTAGTATAATGAATCTTTAGATCCATCTCTTTGAATTGCTGCATCCAGGTTTTCATATAAGGAGTGTATACCACATAAGGATCACCGTCACCTTTTACCACTTCATCCTTTTCGAAAATTACCTGATCTTTAAAAGTTTCGAAATCTATGTCATGATCTTCCAATAACTGTTCAATTTCTTCATCACGGTCTTTAGCATATGGCTCGTAATCACGATTGGTAAATACTTTACCAATTTGGTAATCTTTTAGAAGTTGCTTATATATTTCTGATGGTTTGCCATGAAACATCGCAATAGACGAATTGTAATTATCCTGAAGCTCACTTCGCATTTTCTGCAGCGTATCGAAAATAAAAGTGACTCGCGCATCATCTTCATGTAAATTATCTAAAATTTCAGAATCAAAAATAAAGATTGGCAAAACAGGATTATCGCTTTTTAAAGCTGCTAAAAATCCAACATTATCATCCAATCGTAAATCTCTTCTGAACCAAAATATATTTACTTTTTCTTTACCCATTACGAAATGTTTAGCGTTGAAAGTCCGCCGTCAACTCCAATTATTTGTCCAGTCATCCAGCTACTGTCATCGCTCAATAAAAAGGTAGCTATGCTCGCGATATCATTTGTAGTTCCCACTCTTTTAAGCGGGTGTCTATCGCTCATCTTTTCTTTTTTCTTATCGTTATTTAAGAGTTTTTGGGCTAGAGGGGTGTCGGTTAAAGAAGGAGCAATTACGTTTACTCTTAGATTAGGTGCATATTCTGCAGCTAAAGATTTTGCAAAACCTTCAACAGCCCCTTTCGCCGCAGCCACGCTAGTATGGAATGGCATGCCTACTTTTACTGCAACGGTACTAAAGAAAACAAGACTTGCTTTATCAGCTTCTTTCAATTTGGGTATCAATGCATTTACAACATTAATTAAACCAAAGAAATTGAGTTGCATTTCTTCTTCAAAATCTTTGGTTTTTAGCATTTTAAAAGGTTTAAGATTGATGCTTCCGGGACAGTAAACAAGTCCGTCTAACTTCTCAGGTAGATCCAAAGAAGAAATATCATCTTTTAAAACATCAAATTCTAAATGAGTAATCTCTAATTCTTCAGAGTCACCTTTGTTTCTTGAGGCGATAAAAATATGATCATCCTTGTAAAGCTTTTTTGCGATTTCAAATCCTATTCCTGTAGAACCTCCTATAAGCAGAATATTCTTTTTCATATTAGTTTAGTATATCTTGTTTTAGCGTCGCATCATTATCTTTATGTGGAGCTTTATATTCACCAAAAAGCTCTACCAATTTTTTTTTACGATATTCGAATATTTCCTGGAGTTTGGGCTTAACCATAAATGGATGCGCCAAGTCACCCAATTTGCCCATCGGTAATTTATAATCTACGATATCTTCCATTTCTACACCACCTTCTATTTCTTTAATAAAATGTTTGTGATGCCACAATGCGTAGGGACCAAATCGTTGTTCATCTACAAAATACTCACCATCTTTAACATGGGTTATTTCGGTTACCCATTTGGTTTTAATTCCTGCAATAGGTGTAACAACATACTGGATTATCTGTCCTTCGAACATCGGGCGGTCGCCACCAGAAGTGATATCGAACCCCATGTAATCTGGTGTAATTACTTTAAGGTTTTTAGGATCAGATAAAAATTCCCAAGCTTTTTGTTTAGAAATAGGTAATTTTTGAAAGGTATGGATCTGGTGCATTTCGTAGCAATTTTTTTTTTGTTGGAATAAAACTACGATTAGAAATGTTTAATTAAAAATGATTAAAGTTAAACAAATTGTAAATGATCTGAATTTTACTAAAATTTAAAATTCAGAATCATTAAATTTAAATTGTCTTTATCTTTAGCAAAACTAAAAACTATAAGCATGAAAAAAGTACTACAATTATTCATTTTATTTTTAGGAGTGTCGGTTTTTGCACAGATCCAGGCGCCTAAGCCAAGTCCTTCTGCAAAAGTAGAGCAGATGGTAGGTTTAACAACCGTAACTTTAGATTATTCGCGTCCTGCAATGCGAGGTAGGACGATCTTTGGCGATCTTGTACCTTACGGAGAAATCTGGAGAACCGGAGCAAATGAAAATACAGTAATCAGTTTCTCTGATGATATAAAAATTCAGGGTAAAACTTTAAAAGCTGGAAAATATTCTATTTATACCATCCCTAATAAAGAGACTTGGGAAGTAATGTTTTATAAAACAACCAATAACTGGGGAAATCCACAAACTTGGGACGATAACATGGTGGCCTTAAAAGCAAAAGCGGATGTTGTAGAGATGCCAGAGGGAATGCAGATGCAAAGTTTTACTATTTTAATTGATGAGCTGACTAATGATGGTGCAAATCTAAATTTCTTGTGGGAAAATACTATTGCTTTTTTAGAATTTTCAGTTCCTACGGAGGAAAAAACCATGGCCAGTATCGATAAAGTGATGAATGGTCCAGGCGGTGCGGACTACTTTGCTGCCGCATATTATTACCACGATGCAGGAAAGGATTTAAACAAAGCCTGGAATTGGATTACTAAAGCTACTGAAGCTAATCCTAATGCTTACTGGATGCTAAGAAAAAAATCATTGATAGCCGCAGATCTTGGTAAAAAAGACGAAGCCATTGAAGCTGCTAAAAAATCTTTGGCTGCTGCTGAAAAAGCCGGAAACAAAGATTACATTAAAATGAATAAAGATTCCTTGAAAGAATGGGGAGCTAAGTAATTGATTTCTTATTTTTTGTGCACTAAAAAAGCTGATCGAGAGACCAGCTTTTTATTTTTTTTACAAGGATGATATTATTAATATTTTAAACCTATTTTTTCCCGAACGCTATCTAGCATTTCTATAAGTTCTAAACTTTTTGCAAAAGTCATTTCTGTACTTTCTTTCCTGCCTTCCAAAAGCATTTTTCCTACGTGTTCTGCTTCAAAGTTATATCCGTTAGCAGTTACGCCAAACTCTTTGGTAAAGTTTTCGGTAGGTGTGGTAATTACTACTGAACTTGGATTGTGAAATCTGGGTTTTATATAAATTTCAGCTTTTTCTAGCTTTATGGTTGCGGCAACATCAGTTTCTTTATCAACAAAACTATAAAGTTCAGCTTTTACGTTTTCAGGATAAATGAAAGTTGCATGACATCTGGCATCAACACCGGTATCGGCCATTTTAGCTGTTGCTTTTATTTTTTCTGGTTTACCTAAAAAACTTAAGGCAGCAAAAATTGGATAAATACCAATATCCAACAAACTACCACCCCCCAAAGACTTATTATAGATTCTACTTTCAGCATCAAAAGGCGCATCAAAGCCAAAATCGGCTTCCATAGATAGTACTTTACCGTACTTTCCAGATTTTATTATTTCCGCAGTGTATTGAAAATGTGGAAGAAAATGTGTCCACATCGCTTCCATCAAAAAGGTGTCTTGTTTTTGTGCAAAATCGATCATTTCTTTTACCTGATTTTTATTCATAGCAAAAGGTTTTTCACATAAGACTGCCTTTTTATGTTTTAGGCAAAGTAACGTATGCTCGTTATGAAATACATGAGGTGTCGCTACATAAACAGCGTCTACTTCAGTATCGTTTAGCATTTCTTCATAGCTTCCGTAGGCTTTATCGGCACCCATTTCTTTAGAAAAGTCTTTAGCTTTATCCAAGGATCTACTGGCAACAGCATAAAGATTGGCATTAGATACATGTGTAAGGCCAAGAGCAAACTTTTTAGCAATTTTACCCGGACCCAAAATAGCCCAGTTAATTTTTTTACTCATCGTTAAGCAGATTTAGGTTTTAAAAATATGGTTTGGATTATCAGCGCTATTGAAATTACTAATAAACACCCTAATACATTTAGCCATAAGTAAGGAAGGATATCTAAAAAGTAAACGGCGATAACCATTAGTTGAGTAATTATTGCAGAAATAAAAACGGCATTGCTTTTAACGTATTTGATGAAAAAAGCCAATAAAAATATTCCTAGTACATTGCCATAAAAAATGGAACCAATAATATTTACAAGTTGAATTAAATTATCAAAAAGATTAGCAAAACTAGCAAATAAGATGGCTAATACACCCCACATGAACGTGAACCATTTTGAAGCTTTTAGATAATGATTTTCGTCTTTCTCTGTTTTGATATTTCTACGGTAAAGATCTATTGTCGTTGTCGATGCCAGGGCATTAAGCTCTGAAGCTGTAGAGGACATAGCGGCGCATAAAATCACTGCCAATAGCAAGCCAATAACTCCGCGCGGTAAATTATTTAAGATGAAGTGAATAAAAACATAGTCTTTATCATTACTCTCTGCATCACTTTTGGCCGCATCGATAAACATTTTCGCTTTTTCACGATTTTCAAATTCTTTTGTAGTTAAAGCTGAAAGTTGATCTTTGAACTGCTGATTCTGGATATCTGAAATTTGATCTATTTCAGCATAATTAAAAGTAAGTTTTTGCTTTTGCTCTAAGAGTTCTCGGTGATTAACCATTAAATCTTTATACTGTTCTGCATAATCTGAATCTAAAACAGCTTCGGTTGCCGCAGGGTTAAAGTTAAGTGGTGTATCATTAAATTGGTAAAAAACAAAAACCATTACTCCAACTAACAAAATAAAAAATTGTAAGGGTACTTTAAGTAGACCGTTAAACACCATTCCAAGCTGACTCTCCCTTATGCTTTTTCCAGAAAGATAGCGCTGTACCTGGCTTTGATCGGTTCCAAAATACGATAACGATAAAAACGTTCCACCGATAATTCCACTCCAAAATGTATAACGGTTATCAAAATCGAATGAAAAATCTAATACATTCATTTTGCCTTCGCTACCGGCAATTTCTAAGGCTTTGGTGAACGTAATATTTTCTGGTAAATAATGTAGAATAATAAAAAAAGTAGCAATCATCCCCGTTAAGATAACTGCCATTTGTTGTTTTTGAGTTACACTAACGGCTTTTGTTCCGCCAGAGACCGTATAAATAATAACCAATATCCCTATTAAGAAGGTAAGTGTTGTAAGGTCCCAACCTAAGACCGCAGATAAAATTATTGCCGGCGCAAAAATGGTGAGCCCTGCTGCTAAACCTCTTTGGATTAAAAATAATAGGGCAGTTAAGATTCTTGTTTTCTGGTCGAATCTGGATTCTAAATATTCGTATGCAGTATATACTTTTAAGCGATGATAAATCGGGATAAAAACCACGCAAATAATCACGATGGCTATAGGTAATCCAAAATAAATCTGAACAAAGCCCATCCCATCATTAAAAGCCTGACCTGGTGTAGATAAAAAAGTGATAGCACTAGCTTGAGTGGCCATCACCGATAAACCAATCGTCCACCATTGTGCATCACCCCCGCCTTTTATATAATCTTGTACATTCTTGCTGCCGCGCGATTTGTAAACACCATACCAAACAATAGAACTTATGGTAACTATTAAAATTATCCAGTCAATTAATTGCATGTTAGGCGAAAGATTTCATTATAAAATAAAATACAATAATATAAATTGCATTAACGATAAGCACGGCGCTATATCGCATTTTCCATTCGTATTTTTCTGGCTTTTCTTCCATTATTTTCCTAAAGAAAGCAAGTTAGCAAAAAGGCGATACGATCCAGCAACTCCTGCAGGAAATTGTCGAAAGAAACTTAAGCCGGTATATACATAATAACCTTTACCGTATTTGGCAACTAAAAGGCTACCTTCAGTAGTTTGTTCATTTTTATCGTGCATAGCTAAAACAGTACTATAATTGTCGTCCCAACTGTGTGGGAAATATAAACCGCGTTCCTGTACCCAGCCGTCAAAATCGTTTTTGGTAATTTTATTGGGAAAGTTTAAAACTGGCGAATCTTGGTTAACAAAATTTACTTCAGCATCTTCTTCGGTTATGCGATCGTAGGATAACTTGAAAGGGAAAGGTCCAATTTGGTTTACAGTTATTCCGCGATCCTTATTGTATTGAGCAATAAGTGTTCCACCATTTTCAACATACTTTAGTAGCTCATCATTTTTATAGCGAAGTTCTTCAAGAACATTGTAAGCTCTTACTCCGGTAACAACAGCGTCATATTTTGCTAAAGATTCCGCAGTAATTGTTGCAGGGTTAAGAACACTCACTTTATATCCAATTTGGCGTAAACTTTCTGGAACAACATCACCTGCACCGGTGATATATGCAATATTTTCTCCTTTTTTCTGAAGTTTGATTTTGGCTAATTTCAGTTTAGAAGGAATTACTAAAGTTTGCGCAGGGATATGAGGATAGTTAATTGTAATTATATCGTCTTCATAGGTTTTTCCTGTAGTTTCAAACTCAGGATTCACCCAAATCTCACTTTGTTCTGAAGGTGGTGTGATTTTAAAAGTATACGTGCTACTGCTTCCTTTTTGCGGAAGATTTACCGTTTCAGATTTAGGCGATATTTGCCATCCTGAAGGTAAATTTAAGTTTAAAGTGCCATTGATATTATCTTTTTTAGCCGTTACTTTTACCTGGATATTTTTACTTTCCTGATTTGGAAAAAGAACTATATCGTCCAGAAAACTTACGGAAACTGGAGGTATAATTTCAAAATTCTCATAACGTTCTCCCGTTACATTATCATTATATTTATAAACGATATCTTTTACAAATGGAATAGAAGTACCATTTATATCAATTTTAAACGAAACGGTAGCGGTGTGTGGAGTTCCTGGTTTCCCAATTAATTTTTGGTTATCTACACGATACATTCCCACTGTTCCTTTTTTATTTAACCAGTATGGTGAAGTGTAGGGTGCATCCTCTGGAACTTTATCTTCGAAAGATTTTTTCCAATCTTCGTTATCAAGAAGAACAGCATTAATTTCTTCAACTCGATTTTGTGGATTTAAAACGATCGATTTTAATTCAATTTTGGCATCGCTACGATTTATCGCCTCAATATTAATTTTAATCTGATCGTCTGGCGAAGCAAATTCTGAGTTTGTGATGGCTTCCATGTAAAGGCCGGCGCAAGCTTCGATAATTTCTTTAATTTCTTCAGATTTAATCTCTTTCCAATGCTCATCTTCTAAATTCTGAATTAACGTGTAAGCTTCTAAAAGCTGTGGTAAACTCGCAGAAGGATTCGTGAAATTAAAATTTCTCTGAACATTGCTTAAAATTTCTCCGATTTCCGCTCCGCCTTCCACGCGACTCCAAGTAGTATTAATTCCTGAAAAAATATCTTCTCTTGAATTTGGTTGAGATCCTTTTATCAATTCTAAATATTCCATTTGTTTACCACGAGAGCCCGTGCTCCCAAAACCCTGAGATTGGTGCTGGCTACGGCTAAGCGAAGCAATTTCTGGATTAGAAAGCCCTTTCAGCGGAAAATAAACGCCGGTATCAAAAGCTAAATATTTCTCGTCATTTGTTGCCTCTTTAAAAGCTTCCTGACTGTCGAAAAACCAAGAAGACGTATTGAAAAATAATCGTTCAGGCTGCCAGGTATTCGTATACCTTAATTGTTCAGAATAAATAGAGTTATTTTTAGCAATATCAAATGCCTCTACACTAAGTATAGCAGAAGCAGTATGGTGACCGTGTGTGGTTCCTGGGGTACGATGGTCAAAACGATTAATAATCACATCTGGTTTAAAATTTCTAATAATCCAAACCACATCTGCTAAGACTTTATCCTTATTCCAGGTTTCTAAAGTTTCTTCAGGATTTTTAGAATATCCAAAATCATTAGCGCGACTAAAAAATTGTATCCCACCATCGATACGGCGAGCTGCAAGTAATTCCTGAGTTCTAATTAGGCCTAATTGCTCCCTAATTTCGGGGCCTATAAGATTTTGGCCACCATCACCACGAGTTAATGAAAGGTAGGCAGTTCTTGCATGTTTTTCGTTAGAAAAGTAAGAGATAAGCCGTGTATTTTCATCATCGGGATGAGCAGCTAAATATAAAACTGAACCAAGGAAATTCAATTTTTCTATTTTCTCATAAATTTCTGAAGCGCTTAGCTTCTCTGGTGCTTGGGCTGATATTCTTAAATTTAGTAATAGTATAAGAAGTAATAGGAGTCTGCGCATTGTTATGCCTGGTTTAAAACAAAACCAAATATAAAATTTTTACAGGCTTCATTAGACGAAATTGCGGGATTTTAATCTAAAATGTAGTATTTAAGTATCTTAAAGCGCATTTTTGCCTTCATCTAAAAATACATCTTTCTGAATTAGAGAAACCGCTTTTTGAAGAATGAGGTTATTAGGATAGGTAATTAATTCGCCATCGTCGGTCCGCAGATGAAGATGAAATGCTTTTATATCTTCGATTACCGCTTCAATCGGCATGTCTTTATCGTGTATTTTAATTTTATCGCCTATTTTATAGGGGAAGTTAAAAAACATGATGATTCCTGAAGTAATGTTGCTTAAAATAGACCAAATTGCGAATAAAGCAACGCCTAATACAGCAAAGACTGAAGAGAAAACTAAAGCCAGATCCCGAAGATCCATACCCCAAACAAGAGCCATTAAAAAAACGGCCAATATCACTATAAGAATATTGATATAGCGAAACATTAAACGAATTCTTGTGATGTGAATTTCTCCTTTATTCCCTATACGTTGTGCTGTTTTTTTAAGAATAAGATTAATAACCAGCAACAATACGACCATTAAGCCTGTATAGATGAGTTGGGAGGAATAAGCAATTTCAAGAATCTTCATTTTACAATCCTAATTTTTCGCGCAAAGATACATCATTCTTGCTGTTTTTGTTCCAATAGTCAATTTTTAGACGTTTATTTTTTATAGCTTTAGTAGTTAGCATTTTTGCATTTACTCCGCTTCCGGAAGGTGTGATTTCTTCCCATTTTTCAATCTCAAAGGGGAACTCTTCTTTAAAGAAGATTTTTAAAGTGCGATTTAATTTTGGATATTGTAGTGTATAAATTTCTAACGAATCCTGTTTAGATCTTTTTGCATTTACCTTATAGGATTTTGTTTCTCTATGATCTAACTGCAAATACTCAAAAGAGGGAATCATTTCTAATGCTCCAATAGGTAATTCTTCAGGATTTAAACGAATAAGATTCCAGATTTCATTTTCTAAAAATGTCTTCGGAATATTGAAATGTTTATCGGCCGGGTTTTCGAAATAAGAATTTAATTGAATTTCAAAATTTGTGCGATTGTTAAGCTGAATAAATTGCTGTCCACACCATTCCTGGATCGAGGAAGAAATTTTTGTAGCGTGACCTTCTTTGTGCAAAGGATAAAAGCTACTTTCCATAATTGAGTATGGATAAATGCCTGTGATAAATTTTTTAGTACTGTTTAATTTTAAAACCGGGAATGTTCTTTCTGAAGCTTCGTTGGCTTTTACCTGCTCTTCGGGTAAAAAATCTTCTTTTACAAAGATTTTTACAGCAGATCCTTCTCGTAGTTCTCCATATCGCGCCTGTGTTAATTTATACGAAGTAACTTCAGCAGTGCCATCAAACCAATATTCTTTAAATTCAGAAGATAATTTGCGTTCTTGTGGTGGCTCAGGAATTTTATTGCAGTTTGTAAATACAACGCATAGCAGAAAAATACTTGTATATCTAATTTTAGCGATTTTCTTTAATTTTCTTTTAAAATTAAAGAAAATTACGCAGATGCCAATTCGGTTAAAATTTTATAGACTAAATGCGTAGGTAAGCCCACCACGTTAAAATAGCTTCCTTCGATATGTGTGATGCCAATAAATCCAATCCATTCCTGAATCGCATAAGCGCCGGCTTTATCGAAAGGTTTGTAATTGGTAACATAAAAATTTATTTCTTCTTCAGAAAGTTCTTTAAAAGTCACCTTTGTTGAAGAATGTACTATCTTTTGAGTTTTTATGGTAGTAAAACAAACAGAGGTTTCTACACTATGTGTTTTTCCTGAAAGTGATGCGATCATTTGTTTGGCTTCGGCTGTATCTTTAGGTTTGCCCATTGCAATACCTTCATTACTTACAATGGTATCACTGGTGATTAAAATCTGATTTGCCTTTAAATCATTAAAAGCTTCTGCCTTAAGTTTAGCCAAATAATCGGTAATTTCAGTGCCTTCTAGATCTTGAGGATAAACTTCGTTCACCGGGCGAACATCAGCTTTAAAGGGAATATGTAAATCTTTAAAAAACTGTTGTCTTCTAGGAGAACCTGAGGCTAAAATAATCTCTTTATTTTTTAAAATTTCCTTCAGCATAAAATTAAGATATTAAGTATTCTGGAAAGCCCAAGGACAATAATCCAAAAAATAACATACATTTTAAAATAAGGCTAAATTTTGCGTAATCTTTCTTTGTTTTAGCTTTTAAAACTCCTGCGAGAATAGCAAGTAATGGCGCTATTATAAAAACCAAGGCGTAAACAACTGCTTTGGTGTTTTTATATAAATCTTCACTTAAAAAAATGATGCTTGAAACAAAAAGAATAAAACAAAATACAAAAACTACCGCATTGGTTCTTTTTTGGCCAATAAGTAAGGGCAGCGTGTTACTTTGTACTTTATAATCTCCATTTATATCTTGTTGATCTTTAATAATTTCTCGTAGAAAATTTATAAGGATAGCATAGAAAGAATAGTACGCCAGGATGTTAAAAATGAATCGCTGATTTACAATATTATTAGTATTTATTGCTGGATATAAATCAAAAATTACCGGTAGTAATACTACAATCCCTACCAGTAAGCTAATCACTAGATTTCCTGCAATTGCAATATGTTTTAAATAGGTTGCATAAAAATAAAGTAGGGCAGAGGTAAATATAAAAATAGCCGAAAAAGACGGTTTTTCAATCACGTTTGCGATATAAAAACCAACACCAACACCAATTACATTTAAAGTAAAAAATAGGTTATAAGCCGATTTTTCGCTTATTTTCTCGTGTATTACTAGTCTTTTAGGCGCATTAATGCGATCGGCCTCATAATCTAAAATGTTATTAATCACATACCCAGAAGCAGCAATACATACTACTGCAATAGTGAGTAAAATAAAGTCTAGATTGCTAAGTGTTGTGCTAGCGTCAAATTGCTGAAAAAAGCCAAAGCGTATTAATAATAAACACAAGGCGATAAAAAGCAAATTACCACATCTAATAAGTTTTAAATATGGCATCACTTAAAATCTTTGTCCAAAATCAGTTTTTTTCTATCCATTTTCCCTGTACTTTCATTACTTGTTCGATAACATCACGAACACAACCTTTACCACCTTTTTTGTGAGAAATGTATTTAGAAACCTCTTTAACTTCTGGCACCGCATCTTGTGGGCACGTTGGTAGACCTATCAATTTCATGGGATACATATCGGGTATATCGTCGCCCATGTAAAGTACGTTTTCAGGATTTATATCATAAATATCGAAAAACTCATCTAATTGTTCAACTTTATCGGTAATTCCCAGATAAATATCGGTAATTCCTAAATCTCTAAGACGTATACGAACACCTTCATTTTTTCCGCCAGAAATGATGCAAACCGTGTATCCAGATTTGATCGCCTGTTTTAACGCATAACCATCTTTAATATTCATGCTTCTTAGCAACTGGCCATCTGTAGTAACGTGAACTGAAGCATCTGTAAGCACACCGTCAACATCAAATACGAAAGTATCTATATCGTTTAAATATTCTTTATAATTTTTGTCCATAGGTTTTTATTATCGCTTCAGATATGGTTTTGTATAATTTTTTGTGATCTTCATCTAAATATTGCAAATGTGTTTGCATAGTCTTTTCGTCATTCCGAATGGCAGGTCCTGTTTGTGCTTCTTTTGGAGAAACTGTTTTTATTTTCTGAAAAGTTTCCTGAATAAGTGGTTGTAAAATTTCAAAAGGAATATGGTGTTCTTCGCAAATTTCTGCCGCAGTAGTAAACATAAAATTACTGAAGTTATTAGCAAAAACTGCTGCTAAATGTAAAATCTTACGTTGTTCTGAAGAAATTTCATAAACCGAATTTGAAACACTTAAAGCTAGACTTTTTAATTTTTCTAAATTTTCTGAAGAATTTGCTTCAATATTAATGGGGATTTCAGCAAAATTAACAGCCTTATCCTTTGAAAAACTTTGCAGCGGATAAAAAACTCCATAATTATTAAGATTCTCTAAAACATTCATACTTACCGCGCCAGAAGTATGCAAAACAATCCCTTTTTTTCCTTTTAATTGCGAAGCAATTTCAGCAATAGCATCATCTTTAATAGAAATGATGTAAAAATCTGCCTTCTCTAATTTATTAATTATAGTTGTAATAGCAACTTCAGATTTAAAATTAGCCAATTTTTCTTCATGATGATTAAAAACCTGAATGACCTTTATGTTTTTCGTGGCTTCAAAAACCCTAAATAGGTGATAAGCAAGATTTCCTGCGCCTAGAAGTACAACTTTAATCATTCCGCTAAATTATTAAAAAAACTACGCTAACAAAATTAACATTTGTAGGCAGAGATTGATCTAATTTAAGACTTATTAACTAATTCAAAATCCCTAAATTTGCAGCCATTTCAAAAGAGTATATTTTCATGCAGAAAAAAATTGCATCTGTCCTATTTTCCACACGTATCATGGCGGTATTGTTCGTCGTTTTTGCCATCTCCATGGCATTGGGAACATTTATTGAAAACTGGTACAGTATAGAGACTGCACGGTTAATGATTTACAATACCTGGTGGTTTGAAGCTATAATGGTATTTTTTCTTATCAATTTCTTAGGAAATATAAAACGTTACAATCTCCATAAACGCGAAAAATGGTCGTCGCTATTAATTCACCTTTCTTTTATATTAATTTTAATTGGTGCTTTTGTAACACGTTATATTAGTTATGAAGGAATAATGCCCATTCGCGAAGGAGAAACCACTAATAAATTTCTTTCAGAAAAGACCTTTTTTACCTTTTTTATTGACGGAGAGATTGATGGTGAACCAAGACGAAGAGTACTACAGGAACCGGTTCTTTTTGGTCCAGAATACGATAATGATTATGTGCTTAATACAGATTATAACGGGCAGCCGGTAAAATTTGAGCTTACTAATTTTATTCATGGAGCAGAAGAGAAGTTGGTTGAAAATCCAAACGGTGATAATTATCTAAAAATAGTTGAAGCCGGTGGCGGATCTAGACACGATCATTACTTAAAAGAAGGAGAAGTAAGCAGTATTCATAATGTTTTATTTTCCTTAAATAAGGAAACAGAAGGAGCGATTAATATTAGCTTAAATGAGAATGGTGAATATTTTATAAAATCTCCCTTTGAGGCAGATTATATGCGAATGGCCGATCAAAAAAGAGGCAATTTGGTAGCAGACTCTATTCAGCCATTAATGCTTAGATCTCTATACACTATGGGGAATATGCAATTTGTAATTCCAGATCCAGTGGTTATAGGTAATTATGATATTGTAGCAACCCCGCAAAAAAATAAAGAACAGCCAGATGCAGTAAGTCTTAATATTTCCAGTAATGGTGAAACTAAAAAGGTAACCCTAATGGGAGCTAAGGGAATAGCTAGCGAACCAGAAAAAATCTCGGTAGGCGGTCTTGATATTTTTCTTAATTATGGATCTAAAGAAATGGAGCTTCCTTTTTCTTTAAAATTAGAGGACTTTATTGCGAATAAATATCCCGGAACAGAGAATAGTTATTCTTCATTTAAAAGTAAAATTGAAATTATCGAAGATGGAGAAAAGCCTAGACCTTACGAGATTTATATGAATCACGTTTTAGATATACAAGGTTATAGATTTTTCCAATCTGGTTTTGATCCCGATGAACAAGGAACCATACTTTCTGTAAACCACGATTTTTGGGGTACCTGGATTACTTATATAGGATACTTTTTATTGTATTTTGGATTAATGTGGATTCTTTTTGATAAAGGTTCCCGTTTTGGAAATTTAAAAGTAATGCTGGATAAAGTGAAAGCCAAGCAGAAAAAACTGACTTTAATTTTAGCGATTTTTGGAACTACTTTAGGAAGTTTTGCTCAGGAAATGGATGATCATTTGCATGTAGAAACTACAGCGCAACAATTGGATTCTGTGATCATGGCAAACGCGGTGAAAAAAGAGCACGCAGCGAAGTTTGGCCGATTGATTATCCAAGATGCCGGTGGTCGTATGAAGCCTGCCAATACTTTTTCTTCAGAGTTATTGAGAAAGCTTAGTAAAAAAGATGATTATAAAGGACTCAATTCAGATCAGGTTTTTCTTTCCATGAGCGAAAGTCCTTTTTTATGGTACGATATTCCATTAATTTACATAAAAAAGCATAACGACAGTATTCGTCATATTGCCGGTGTGCCAGAAGATAAAGAATATCTGAGTCTGTTAGACTTTATGGATAACGAAGGGAATTATAAGCTATCTCCATTTTTAGGGGAAGCCTATCGTGCTGCAGTTCCCAATCAATTTCAAAAAGATTTTATTGAAGCAGATAAGCGTGTTAATTTACTTTGGCAAACTTTAGACGGAAATATTCTTAGATTATTTCCGATTCCTGGGGACGAGAACAATAAATGGGTTTCGCATAAAGAAGCTCAGGATGCTAATTTAAAAGGAATGGATTCGGTTTATACTCAGCAAATCATTCCTTTATACATGAATGCGTTAAAAATGTCCAGACAAACTGGAGATTATAGCGAAGCTGAAAAGTACCTGGAAAGTATTAAAAATTATCAGCAAAAATATGGTGAAGAAATAATGCCTTCACAAAAGAAAGTTGAAGCTGAAATTTTATATAATAAATACGATATTTTTAGGAATCTGTTCTGGATGTATATGCTGGCAGGTTCTGTAATGCTAATTTTTGTAATTGTTCAGATTTTCAAAAATCAAAAAGCTATTAAATTAATAATCAATGTTTGTACGGTAGCGATAATTATATTGTTTGTATTACACACTGCGGGATTAGGCTTTAGATGGTATATTTCTGGACATGCACCTTGGAGTGATGCCTACGAATCGATGATTTATGTAGGTTGGGCTACGATGTTCTTTGGTTTGGCTTTTGGTAGAAAAAGTAATTTAACAATTGCCTCTACCGCTTTTGTGGCTTCCATGATTTTGATGGTTGCTCACTGGAACTGGATGGATCCCGCTATTGCGAATCTGGTACCAGTATTGGATTCTTATTGGTTAATGATTCATGTATCTGTGATTGTAGGTAGTTACGGTCCATTTACTTTAGGAATGGTTTTAGGAGTAGTCTCATTACTATTAATGATTATGACTACCGAGAATAATAAAAAGAAAATCGAATTAAGTATTCGAGAAATAACGATTATTACTGAAATGGCGCTTACTGTAGGTTTAGTAATGCTAACCATTGGAAACTTTTTAGGAGGACAATGGGCTAATGAAAGTTGGGGACGCTACTGGGGATGGGATCCCAAAGAAACCTGGGCTTTAATAAGCATTATGGTATATGCATTTGTAATCCACATGCGTTTGGTACCTGGATTAAGAGGTAGATGGACATTTAATTTTATGACAGTTGTAGCGTATTCATCAATTATGATGACTTATTTTGGTGTAAATTTTTATTTAACAGGACTTCATTCTTATGCTAGTGGGGATAAAGTTATTACACCTACATTTGTGTATTATGCTTTAATTGTTGTTGCTATTTTAGGTGGAGTTTCCTATTGGAGATATAGTATCCATTATAAGAAAAAAGCTAAGAAAGAAATTAAGGAGCAAAAGGAAGAAAGGATATAGTAGTGTATCCATATTAGAGAAATTAATTGCTCTATTTGATAAGGAATATTTAGTTTTACTTATTGACTAATATTTTCTGAATATATTCAGAATGGATAAATAAAAAAGGCTGTCTCAATTAGAGACAGCCTTTTTTATTTGAAATTATATTTTATGCTGAAGAACCTATTTTAGGCTTCCAACCATATCTTTTGGATTTACCCATTGGTCAAATTCCTCTTCAGTTAAATATCCAAGATTGACCGCCTCTTCTTTAAGCGTAGTTCCATTTTTATGAGCTGTACCCGCAATTTCAGCAGCTTTATAATATCCAATCTTAGTATTTAAAGCCGTTACTAACATTAAAGAATTATTTAAATGCTCCTTAATTCTGGAATGATTTGGTTCGATGCCCTGCGCACAGTTTACATCAAAAGAAACACAAGAATCGCCAATAAGTTCTGCGCTTTGCAATAAGTTTGCTGCCATAACAGGTTTAAAGACATTAAGTTCAAATTGTCCCTGCATACCACCAGCACTAATCGCAACGTCGTTACCAATAACCTGTGCGCAAACCATAGTTAGAGCTTCACACTGCGTTGGATTTACTTTACCAGGCATTATTGAAGAACCAGGCTCGTTAGCAGGAATATTAATTTCACCAATTCCACAACGTGGTCCACTAGCAATCATTCTAATGTCATTTCCTATTTTGTTTAGTGAAACAGCAAGTTGTTTTAATGCAGAGTGTGTTTCAACTAAAGCATCGTGGGCTGCAAGAGCTTCGAATTTATTACTGGCACTTTTAAAAGGTAATCCTGTAAATTCAGCAATTTGATTGGCTACTTTTTCAGCATATCCTTCAGGAGTATTTAATCCTGTTCCAACAGCAGTTCCGCCTAAAGCTAATTCAGCAAGATGAGGAAGGGTATTTTCCAAAGCTTTAATTCCGTAGTCTAATTGCGCAGCATACCCACTAAATTCCTGTCCTAAGGTTAGGGGAGTGGCATCCATAAAATGAGTTCGCCCAATTTTTACTACCTCTTTAAATTCTTCAGATTTTTTCTTTAAAGTATCTCGAAGTTGTTTTACTCCCGGTAGTGTTACTTCGGTAACCTTTTTATATGCAGCAATATGCATTCCGGTAGGAAAAGTATCGTTAGAAGACTGCGATTTATTTACATCGTCATTTGGTTGAAGCGTTTTATCGCCCTCACCTATAGTTTTTCCTGCAATCTGGTGGGCGCGATTGGCTATAACTTCGTTCACATTCATATTTGATTGTGTACCACTACCAGTTTGCCAGATCACTAATGGAAATTGATCATCGTGTTTTCCTTCTAGAATTTCATCACAAACCTTTGCAATAAGATCTCTTTTCTCTTCAGCAAGAACACCTAACTCACAATTAGTATATGCGGCAGCCTTTTTTAAATAAGCAAAACCATAAACAATTTCTAGAGGCATGCTGGATGCCGGTCCTATTTTGAAATTATTGCGAGAACGCTCGGTTTGCGCGCCCCAAAGTTTGTCTGAAGGAACCTGAACTTCCCCCATGGTATCTTTTTCTATTCTATAATCCATAAGTTGAAATATTGATTGTTACACAAATTTAAGGTTTAAAGCACTTTTTAGATATAAAAAAGCTTTAAAATTGGTTGAAAATCGCTGATATTCTGAATTGTTGATAGTATTGTTCAAAAATTCTAAATTAAATTGTGATAAACTTTTTAATGTTTTTATCTTTGTTTTCCAAATACTGATAATTATGATGTTCGAATTCGATCAATTTCTAGGGTTTTTGGCGTTTCTAGGTATCCTTACTATGGGATTTTGGCTAATGATCTTTCTTACTGCGGTGATCGTCCCTTATTGGGTTGGAGGATCTATTATGGATCTGCTAAAAGAAAAGAAAGCTAAAAGAAAAGCTGCCAAAGAACAAAAAGCATAAAAAAAGGGACTTTATAAAGTCCCTTTTTTTATAACCTCTTTTTAAGAAAAGAAGGAGTGTATTAAAACTCCCCTTCCATATCTTCTTCATTTGCATTTTGTCTTCTTTGTTGATTCTTTTGTTGATTGAATCTATAAATCAAAGAAACATTAATTTGTCTTTGTCTCCACTGAAATTCGCTATACTGAGAAAAACTATTGGTAACTGTTGTTCCCTGTCTTTTTCTTGAGTTCAGTAAATCTCTTGCATTAACTGATATTGTAGCATTATCATTAAATATTTCTTTACTAAGCGCAACATCAATAGATAACATACCATCTCTACGACCCTGAATTTCGTCTGTTGGCCCCATATAGAATGCATTTGTTTGCCAATCGATAGACAAGGGGAGATTAACTTTAGAACTAAATCTAGCAAAATAGCTTGTCCCGTCTCTTCCGTAATCTTGACCTTCGTAAACAGCATCTGTAATGTCGAATTTGAAGAAGTTGAAACTTCCGTTTAATCTTAACCAGTCTGCAGGATTGTAAAGTAATCCAAGTTCAGCACCTATTCTATCATTAATACCTAAGTTAATAGGTAAGCTTCGAATAACTTCAACTTCGGTATTATTAGGTCCGGATATCGTGATTTGATCCTGTACTCTTTGAAAAGATTCAGTTTCTCTTTGGAAGTAAACTGAAGAGGTTAGAGTTAATTTTTCCCATCTTTTTAAATATCCTAAGTCGAACGCATTAGAATACGCGGGTTGCAAATTAGGATTCCCCTGAAATATATTCGTTCTACTATCTCTAGATGGAAATGGATTGATAAACCATCCGCGTGGGCGGTTAATCCTTCTATTATATCCTAAAGTAACGTTTTCTTCTTCGCCAAGTTCGTAAATAAAGTTTACCGTTGGGAAAAGTCCTAAATAGGTATTATCAAAATCGGTATTGATTTGGAATCCAAATTCCTCTCTCAATTCTTCTTCAGTTAATTCAGAATCGATTTTTCCTTTTAAATTCGTATTCTCTAAACGAAGTCCTAAAAGAAAGCTGAAGTCACCAAACTTTGACCCATACTGCGAGTAAAGTGCTTGTACATTTTCAGTATAATCAAAAATGTTAGTTTGGTTTTCATTGATGGCAAGAACACCATTTTCGTTTTCCTGGCGAAGTTCGTAATCGGTAACTGTATTTTCAAAATTACCACGGTATCCTGCCTCAAATTGAGAACCTTCACCAATTGGTAGCACGTAATCTGCCTGGATTAAATATTCCTTTTGATCTTCTAAAGTATTGGTTTCTTCTCTAGGAACGTTTACCTCATCTAACTCGGTATTATTATAATTTACGTTTTCAGAAATAAAAGCAGATTTTTCTTCTTTATCGGTTTCAAACTGAAAATCGGCTGTTAATTGGTGTCCTTCATCATTAAACTTATTAATGTAGTTTAACGCAAACTGGTAACTTTCATCTTCTTCAGTTTCAAGTTCAGATCTTGTTGTTCCTAATCGTTCAGCGCCATTCAGGAAATAATCGTTGATGTTTGTGGTAAGATCTTCGTCATCGCCATTTCTATAAAAAATCGAACCTGTTATTGACGATTGATCGTTTATATAATATTCTAATCCAATATTTGTGTTGAATCCTTTATTTTCACGATCCATGTCGCGATCTTCAACGTTACGGTCGTATTTAATATCTTCTAAAAGTGGAATATCTCTTTCCTCAAAATATTCGGTATCAAAAAATCCATTTCCCGGGCTTTCTCTATAACGATAACCAGTAGTATTGAATAAGTTGAATTTATCTGTCCTATAGTTAATATTTGCTGATGCTCCTGCATTTGCAGGATCTCCACCCGTTAAGGTAAGTGAACCGTTGAAACCTAAGGTTTCTTCTTTTCTAAGAATAATATTTAAGATACCTGCGGTACCTTCAGCATCATATCTGGCAGAAGGCGACGTAATTACCTCTACGCGTTCTATAGCATCTGCAGGTAACTGGCTTAATACATCTGTAGATCCAAATCCAGCCATTGCAGACGGCTTACCATTTATTAAGATTTTTACGTTTTCGTTACCTCTTAAGCTAATCCCTCCTTCGATATCAACAGAAACCGAGGGAACATTATTTAAAGCGTCGCTAACTGTACCTCCGGCAGTGGTAAGATCTTTACCAATATTGTATATTTTTTTATCTAATCTTACATCAACCTGAGTAGTTTCGGCTCTAACAACAACTTCATCTAAGTTGGCAGAACTTACTCCTAATGATATAGTTCCCAGATTTAAATCTGCATTAATTGTTCTGTTATTAAATTTTTTGCTTTCGTAGGATATAAATTCAACTATAATATTATAGGTGCCTTGGTTAACATCTATACTAAAATTACCATCTACATCGGTAACCCCTCCCGTAACTTTGCTGGGATCACTAGCGTTTATTACACTTACGGTTGCGTATTCTAAAGGAACTTGTAGTTGATCATCGATAACTTTACCTGTTACCGTATATTCTTTACCCTGTGCAAGGAGGGTAAGATTTAAACTAAGAAAGAATAAAAGCGCTAGGCTTTGTCTAAAATAAAATTTGGCGGTCATTAAAACTTTTTCTTTTAAGACCGCCAATACACAAAAAGGTTTAATTGTCTTTGGTTAAAATTGAGTTAATACAGTTGTTGGTTTATGTTAAATGCAATAGTTAATTATTCATTTTCAGTAATTAAACTTTTTTCTGAATAGATTTATTTATGTTAATATATTTTTTAAATTGTTCGTTAGATAGCATTTTAGCTAGATTGCGATGTTCTACTTTTTGTATTGCTTTAAGCTTTCTAACCTGCGCTATAGGATTCATGCTACTATTAATAATCTCGTTTTTCTTTAAAGTATATTCTATTATTAGATCTTCCATTTTACGTGTTTGTTCTTCGTTTAGGAATAATCTATCTTTCCAAAGTAGAGAAAGCTCTTCAGCAATTTCTTTGATTTCTTCTCTACTTTTCTTGTTCATGTAAATTTGTGAGGCAACAAATCCAGCAACTATTACTGTTGCAAGACTTATTAATGATATTCGTTGGTTTAGTGTAAGTTTCATTGTATTAGGTTTTTGGAGAAATAAAAGTTATAAGACTTTTTTAATGTCCTCGGGTGGTCTTCCCACTACAGCTTCAATCTCATTTTCTACGATTGGACGCTCTATTAACTTAGGGTTTTCTGTCATTATTCGTACCAATTCATTTTCGCTAAGATCTTTATTCTTATAATTTTCTTTCCAGATTTTTTCATTGGTTCTTATTAATTGCAGTGGAGCAATGTTAAGCTTTACAAGCAAATTCTTTAGCTCATCTTCAGATAATGGATCTTTTAAATATTCTCTTATTTTAAAATCTTTTCCTGACTTTTCTACAATGGCTAGACCTTCTCTGGATTTTTTACATCGAGTATTGTGATAAATCGTGATCATTTTCAATAATTCTTTTTATATAAAATAAGCAATTTTTTATTTTTTCTAAAATAGTTTTTATGTTGTTTTATGATTATCAATCATCGTTCCTTTGTCCCATCATCATCAAATAAGCTTTCAAAAATTGATCTAAATCACCATCCATAACACTATCTACATTTCCGGTTTCTTCCGCCGTACGAACATCTTTAACGAGCTTATATGGGTGCATTACATAATTTCTAATCTGCGATCCCCATTCTATTTTTTTCTTACTGGCTTCAATGTCTTCTCGTTGCTCCCGTTGTTTTTCTAATTCTATTTCGTAAAGCTGCGATTTCAGCATTTGCATCGCCCGGTCTCTATTTTCATGTTGTGATCTGGTTTCAGAACAAGAGATTTGTATTCCGGTAGGATGGTGTACCAGCTGCACTTTGGTTTCTACTTTGTTTACGTTTTGCCCTCCTGCACCACTAGATCGTGCCGTAGTTATTTCTATATCTGCAGGATTAATTTCTATTTCAATAGTATCATCTACCAAAGGATAAACATAAACAGAAGCGAATGAAGTATGCCTTTTGGCATTACTGTCAAATGGGGAAATTCTAACCAATCTATGGACGCCATTCTCACCTTTTAACCAGCCAAAAGCAAATTCTCCTTCAATCTCTAGGGTTACCGTTTTTATACCTGCAACATCGCCAGCTTGATAGTTTAATTCTTTAATTTTAAATCCTTTTTTTTCAGCCCACATCAAATACATGCGCATCAACATTTCTGCCCAGTCGCAACTTTCAGTCCCGCCGGCTCCTGCGGTAACTTGTAGTACAGCACTTAGGTCATCACCCTCATCAGAAAGCATATTTTTGAATTCGAGCTCTTCTACAGTTTTTAATATTTTATCGTACTGTTTGTTAACATCACTTTCTTCAGCTTCTCCTTCATTATAAAATTCAAGTAAAACCTGTAATTCTTCTAAACCGCTTTTGGCAGAATTGTAATCACCAACCCACTTTTTTTTGCCTTTTAGCGTTTTCATGAAAACTTCAGCTTCAGAAGGATTGTCCCAAAAACTAGGGTCAAATGTTTTTTCTTCTTCGTTCTGAATTTCAATTAGTTTCTGATCTATATTTAAATGAACTTTTAAGTTATCTATTCTACTAGCTATATCTTTTACCTGATCGGTAGTTATCATATATCGTAATTTATTGCAGTATAATTCTTTTTGGGTGATCTAAATTTGAAGAATTTGTTAATTCTACTGTTGCATATTTTGTTGCGCATGGACATCAACAGAATACTCTGTGCGGTTGGCACCTTCAGCATAGATAACGCCTTTTATAGGAGGACAATCGGAATAATCTTTACCATGTGCTACTTTAATATGATTTTCTGCAGCAATTAGATTATTTGTAGGATCAAATCCTATCCACCCGCAATCTGGTATAAAAGCTTCTGTCCAGGCATGCATTTGTGAATCACCAAAATAACCATTACCCTGGTGCAGGTAGCCCGAGACGTAGCGAGTAGGGATTTTATAAGATCTGGCTACGGCGCAAAAAAGATGTGTGAAATCTTGGCAAACACCTTGTTTTTCTTCTAAAATGATGTCTAAATCTGTATCTACATCTGTAACATTTACCTTAAAACTAAAAGTATCGAAAATCCACTTGTTTAGATTTTTTAAGTTTTCGAAAGCAGAACTTTGCTCTGAAAAAGTAAAGTGAATAGTATGATGCTTGGGTAATTTGGTAAGTGCGGTTTCTTTTAAGAATAAAGAATGATGTACTTTGAATTCTAATGAATCTAAAATTTTGTTTTCCTGCTCTATGCTAAGCTGATTTATATTTTCAAAAGGATTATATTTTTCTTTTAATACATGAAATTTAGCTTCAAATTCTATTTTATTGAATTTCGTTTTAGGATGAACTCTATAAGTAGTAAAGCCATATCCATTAACTGAAGTCTCTGTAGGAATGTTTAAAGAATTTTTAAATTCTGAATAAACCAATTGCTGAGACCCTAAATCTAAAGGAGCAATTAAAAATTGCCACAATGCTTCCTGTACGAAATTATCGTAGAAATTAGTCGCTTTATATTTTATAATATAGTTTAAAGACATTTTTTAAAATAAATGCGAATTTAAAAATAATGAGGTTCATTTAATCATAAAAAATACTCAAATTCTATCTTTTTGGCAATATCATTTAATTGCTTAAGAATTCTTTCTATAAAACTCTGTAAATCTTCCTCTATTTCTTCTATCACTTTAAATTGATATTCAGATTTTACTTTTCCTACTAAAAATTCTGCTGAATGTTTAGAGGGCGATTTTTCACTTGACAAATCGTCTATATGTTTACATACCTCGTTCAAGCAAGTCATTACTGATCTTGGACAAAGTGGATTAAGAATTAAAAACTCTAAAGTTGTTAGACTTCTAGGAGGTTTTTTATAAAACCGCCTCATCATATCGTAGGATTCGGTACATTTTAGTAGCGTTGTCCATTCGTAACTGTTTTTTAAATGATCACCGTAACTTCCTCCCGCTAAATTTGCATCGTTATATTTAGCATTTATAATCCTAATTATTTGGGTTGCTCTTTCTATATTAATTCCCAGCATAATGATACTGTATACATCATCATGTAATAATGTGCCCTGCACTTTAGCTTTTAAGATCGATGTAGATTCGGCTACATTTACTGTAAACTCATAAAGACCATTTTTCACAAATTTATCGATGGGATAATTAAGTGTATAATGATAGAATTTATTTAAAGCTTCATATAATTCTGTCGAAATTAAATCTCTGGCACTATTGGCATTTTCTCTGGCATTTTGAAGATAAGAAATAATAGAGCCTGGATTCTCCTTGTTTAAAGCGATATCGAATAAAACTTTTTCTTCATCTAGCTGAATGTTAGGATCATCAACGGGATCACTGGCCATAAACAGCATCGATCTAAGCACAAATTGTCTTGATTGTGAAAGCTCGTTTGGCGCATCCAACGAGGAAAAATAATTTACATTTAAATATCTAGCTATGTGTTCAGATCTTTCTATATAGCGACCCATCCAGAAGAGGTTATTTGCAACTCTTGATAACATATTATAATTTTATTTTTTTAATACCCAGGTATCTTTAGATCCACCTCCCTGAGAGCTATTTACAATTAGATTTCCTTTTTTTAGTGCAACTCGCGTTAGGCCTCCTTTTAAAACAAAGTTGGTGTCTTTGCCTAGTAAGCAAAATGTTCTAAGATCGACATGCCTGGGTTCAAAACTTTGGTTGTCTTCAATATACGTTGCATGAACAGAAAGAGACATTATTGGTTGTGCGATATACTTTCTTGGATTTTCCTTAATTACAGTTTTTACACGTTCTATTTCTTCTTTGGTAAGTTTATTTCCTATAGAAATACCATATCCTCCAGCTTCATCTACGGGTTTTACAACCAGTTTTTCTATATTCTCTAAAACATATTTTAGTTCATCTGGTCTGCTACAGTGGTAGGTGTGTACATTATTTAGAATTGGTTCTTCATCTAAATAATATTTAATTATTTCTGGCATATAGGTGTATACCGCTTTATCATCTGCAACTCCAGTTCCTGGAGCATTTACTAAACAAACATTTCCTAATTTGTAAGCAGATAATAAACCGGGAACTCCTAAAGTTGAATCTGGTCGAAATTCTAACGGATCCATAAAAATATCATCTATTCTACGATAGATAACATCCACCTTTTTAGGCCCGTTAATTGTACGCATATATACAAAATCATTCTCTACAAAAAGGTCTCTACCTTCTACAAGCTCTACACCCATGGCTTTTGCTAAATAAGAATGCTCATAGTAAGCCGAATTATAAATTCCCGGTGTAATTACTACACAAGTTGGAGTATCCACGCCTTTTGGTTTTACCGATTCCATGATTTCTAAAAGATTTTCTGCATAATCGGTAACGGTATGTGTTTGATAATGATTAAAAACACCAAACAATGCGCGCTTAAGTGCGGTCCTATTACAAATAACATAGCTTACACCAGAAGGGCATCTAATATTGTCTTCTAAAACATAATATTTACCATCTGAGTGTTTAATAAGATCGGTCCCACTTATATGATTGTAAATACCACCAGGTGGATCGATCCCTTGCATTTGATCTAAATAATTTACGGACGAGTTAATTAAATCTAAAGGTACAATGCCTTGTTTCAATATTTTTTTATCATGATAAATGTCCCATAAAAAATGATTAAGCGCTTTGCTACGCTGCAGTACTCCTTTTTCAATAATATTCCATTCTTCATGATCAATAATTCTTGGAAAAAGATCGAAAGGAAAAACTTTTTCCTTGGTTTCATGTTCCCCGTAAACCTGAAAAGTAATTCCTTGGTTAAAGAAAGAAGCTTTGGCTTTCTCATTTAACTTTGCAAAATCCTGAACAGAATGACCGCTATAAATGTCTAAAAGCGTTTTGTATACTTCCTTGACTTTATTGTCCTTGGTGAAAATTTCGTCAAAAAAATTATCGTCTTTTCGGTAAGAAGAAAAGCTTGGTTGGTTAGTGTTTGGACTCATAGAAAATATTTTGACTTAAAATACTCATTTTTTCAGTTCAAAGCGTTAGTTATTTGGTATTAATTAACTTTTGTGTTGAAATGTCCTTAAAATAAAAGCTTGTTTTGTATGAAATTAATATTTAGTGGTATTAATGATTGAAGTGGTTTTCTTAAGTGATTTTAAAAATTAAATTTGAATGTCTTTAAACCATTTTTTTATGAAGAGAATACTATTACTTACTTTATTATTTACACAATCTATCTTTAGTCAATTTCTGAAAGAAAAAGAAGATCTTAATAAATACGAAGGTTTCTTCAATTTTTACTATAATCAAAAAACCGATGAAATCTATCTTGAAGTAGATAAATTAGACAGCCTGTTTTTATACAATCATGCTTTAAGAAGCGGAGTAGGAAGTAACGATATAGGATTAGATCGCGGCCAGTTAGGCGGCGCATCTGTAGTAAAATTTCAGCGCGCCGGCGATAAATTATTGTTGGTAGAACCCAATCAGCGTTATCGCGCGGTGACCGATAATGAACTGGAAAAACAGAGTATAGAAGAAGCTTTTGCAAAATCCGTAATCTATGGTTTCGAAATAAAAGAAGAAAAAGACGATACTTTTATTATCGATCTTACACCTTTTATTATGGAAGATGCGCATGGTGTTGCAGAGCGTTTAAAACGTGGTGACTACGGAAGTTATAAAATAAGTAAAAATAAAAGCGCATTACAGCTAGATCGAACTAAAGCTTTTCCTAAGAATGTTGAATTTGAGAGTTTGCTAACTTTTGAAGGTTCCCCAAAAAGCGGAACAGTAAGAAGTGTAGTGCCAGATGCGGCCAATATTAGCCTTATTCAGCATTATTCTTTTGTAGAATTGCCAGATGATAAGTATGAAAAACGACTTTTTGATCCGCGCAGTGGGGTAAATTCAGTTTCGTATTACGATTATGCAACGCCGGTTTACGAGCCAATTTTAAAAAGATATGCCGTTCGACACCGTTTAGAAAAAAAATATCCAGAGGCTGAAGTTAGTGAAGCAAAACAACCAATTATTTATTATTTAGATCCCGGAACACCAGAACCGGTTAGATCAGCGCTTTTAGAAGGTGCACGTTGGTGGAACCAGGCTTACGAAGCTATAGGATATAAAGAAGCTTTTCAGGTAAAATTGTTGCCAGAAGATGCAGATCCTTTAGATGTTAGATATAATGTAATTCAGTGGGTACATCGTTCAACTAGAGGATGGAGTTATGGTGCTAGCGTTATTGATCCAAGAACGGGAGAGATCATTAAAGGACATGTAAGTTTAGGAAGTTTAAGAATTCGCCAGGATTTTATGATCGCTCAGGCACTGCTAAATAAACCTTTTGCTGAAAGCGATAAAAATCACGATAAAATGATGGGAATGGCCATTGCCAGAATCCGTCAACTTGCGGCTCACGAAGTGGGGCACACTTTAGGTTTTGCACATAATTTTGCAGCTAGTGTTAGTGATAGAGCTTCAGTGATGGATTATCCGCATCCGCAATTCAGGATAGAAAACGGAGAGATAAGCGCTGCAGATGCTTACGACACCAATATTGGAGAATGGGATAAATTGATCGTAAAATATGCATATTCTGATATGCCGAAGGAAACTTCAGAAAGGGCATATTTGAATTCGATTATTCAGGAAGCTTACGATCAGGGAATTCAGTTTATAAGCGATAGTGATGCCAGAGCACAAAGCGGAGCACATGTTAATGCTCATTTATGGGATAACGGAAAAGATGTTACCGCGGAATTAAAAAACGTACTCGAAATTCGTCAAAAAGCGATAGATAATTTTTCTGAAGATAATTTCAGAACAAACGAACCATATTCAGTATTAGAAGATGTTTTTGTACCCTTATATTTTTTCCATAGATATCAAACGGAAGCGGTAAGTAAATTAATTGGTGGTTTGGATTATAATTACGCGGTAAAAGGCGGTGCTGAAAAAATTGTTGAAACTTTATCTCCAAAACGTCAAAAACCGGCTTTAGATGCGCTGTTAAAAACACTAAAAGCAGAAACGCTAGCTGTTCCGCAAGAAAAATTATCGCTTTTCCCGCCAAGAGCTTTTGGTTACGGCAGATCGCGAGAATCTTTCAAAAGTAATACTGGTGTAGCTTTCGATGCTTTGGGAGCACCGGCTACAGCCAGCGATATGACGCTGAGTTTATTGCTGAATCCAGAACGTATGGCCAGGTTAATTCAGCAAAAATCTTTAAATAAAAAGCAATTAGGATTAAGGGATTTGCTTGAAAAATTAATCGCTGAAACTATCCAATATCAACCTAAAGATTCTTATTTGCGTGCAGCACAGGAAACTATAAATTATAATGTCCTGCAGCATTTATTTAACTTAGCAGTAAGTAAAAATACAACTCCTTTGGTGAAAGCTGAGGTGAATTATAAGTTAGCTGAATTAGAAGATTGGTTAGATGATGAAGATGGTGCAATGTACGAGCAAATGCTTGAAGAAATTGAGCGGTTTATGGATAAACCGGGAGAGTTCGAGCCAATGCCAGATGCACCTAAAATTCCCGATGGTTCACCAATAGGAAGTTTTATGTGTACAAGATTATAGAAAACGAGAATAGATTTTATGAGCGAAATAGATTTAAGAAGTGACACGGTAACCAGACCAACCAAAGGAATGCTAAAGGCGATGATGAATGCTGAGGTTGGCGACGATGTTTATAAGGAAGATCCTTCAGTAAATGCTTTAGAAGAAAAATTAGCTAAGCTTTTTGGGAAAGATGAGGCGTTGTTTTTTCCTACCGGGAGTATGGCCAATCAAGCTGCGATAAAATTGCATACGCAACCAGCCGATCAGTTAATTTGTGATAAATGGGCGCATGTTTATAATTACGAAGGTGGCGGGGCTAGTTTTAATAGTGGCGTAAGTTGCAAACTGGTGGATGGTCATCGTGGCATGATCACGGCCGCGCAGGTAGAGGAGAATATAAATCCACCAGATTTTTATCATAGTCCGCTTACAACCTTAGTTTGTTTAGAAAATACAACAAACAAAGGAGGCGGCGCTTGTTACGATATTGAAGAGATCAAAAAGATTAGAAAGGTCTGTAATACACATAATCTTGGTTTGCATTTAGATGGTGCCAGATTGTTTAATGCATTGGTGGCAAAAGGAGAATCTCCTAAAGAATATGGAAAGCTATTCGATACCATTTCAGTATGTCTTTCTAAAGGATTGGGAATTCCTATGGGATCTGTTTTAATTGGTAATAAAGATCTTATGAAAGGTGCAATGCGCGTACGTAAAATTTTAGGAGGCGGTATGCGTCAGGTTGGTTTTATGGCTGCAGCAGGGATTTATGCCTTGGATAATCACGTAGATCGCTTAGCTGAAGATCATAAAAGAGCTAGTGAAATTGCTGAAATATTAAGAGCGCAATCTTACATTGGTGAAGTAGAACCTGTTGAGACAAATATTATTATTTTTAATTTGAAGGATGCTTCAGCTGAAGATAAATTCAATAAAACGCTTCAGAAAAATAATATTAGGATTAGTGCATTAGGTAAAGGAAAATTGAGGATTGTAACGCATTTGGATTATACTGAAGAGATGCACCAAAAGTTCCTTTCAGTATTAAAAAATATAAGTCTGTAATTTTTAGATTTTCAGAAATCTTAACGCAAGCTTACAAAGCTTTTAATACAATTTTCGATCATTAATCTTTAGCTTGAAATAAATAAAAAAAAGCTATTGATAATGAAAAATGTATTGCCAAGAAAGCAAGCGCCACAATTAAGAGTTCAAACCACAAAGGGTGTAGAATGGGATATTACAAATGCAAATCCAGAGAATTTTACAATGATCGTTTTTTATCGAGGGATTCACTGCCCGGTTTGTAAGAAATATCTAAGCGAATTAAATTCAAAGATCGATGAATTTAAAGAGCGTGGAATCGATGTGATTTGCATAAGTGCGAATACTGAAGAATTAGCGAAAAAAACATTAGAATCTTGGGAGGTAGATCAACTAAATATTGGCTACGGTTTATTAACTGAAGATGCGAGAAAATGGGATCTTTATATTTCTGAAGGGATAAATGATAAAGAACCAGATGCCTTTTTTGAACCTGGATTATTTTTAATTAAGCCAGATAATTCGGTTTACGCAGCGAGCATACAATCTATGCCATTTGCTAGACCAGAGTTCGAGGCGATTTTAAAGGCTGTCGATTTTGTACTGGATAAAAATTTTCCCGCTCGCGGTGAAGCTTGAAGCTTAATGATCAGAAAAAAGAAACAAAAAACCTGCAATATCGATATTGCAGGTTTTCTTATATAATTTTTCAAAGAAGTTTAAAATCTAATATCTCACATCTAGTTTCTAAAATCTAACTTCTAAATATTATTTAAACATATCACCAAGACCAGGAATATCTGGCATTCCGTCTTTTGCAGCAGCTCCAAGTTCTTTTTCGTTAATATCTGAAGCTTTTGCGATAGCTTTATTAAGTGTAAGCACTAAATAATCTTCTAATTGTTCTTTATCCTCTAAAAGTTCATCAGCAATATCGATACTTTTCACTTCGCGAGCTGCAGTCACAGTCACTTTTAATAGTCCGTCGCTAGATTGCTCGTCAATAAGTACTGTTTTTAGGCGTTCTTTTGTTTTTTCTACATTGTCTTGGGCTTCTTTGATCTTATTCATCATACCCATCATATCTCCAAACATAGTCGGTTTCTTTTTTAGTTAGAAATACAAAATTAGTAAAATCTAAGTTGAAGTTGATCTAAGAAATTGTGAATCTGTGAATACGAATTTAGATTTGAAGCCTTACCTTTGCCAAGGTTAAAAAATTGAATTGATTTTGAATAAAGAAGTGCAGCCGCCAAAGGCTAGAAAAATACCTGCAGAATTAACGATTCACGGCGATATTAGAGTCGATAATTATTACTGGATGAACGATCGTGAAGATCCAGAAGTAATTGCTTATTTAAATGCCGAAAATGAATATAATGAAAAGCAAACGGCGCATACCAAAGATTTTCAGGCAAGTTTGTTTGAAGAAATGAAGGCAAGGATCAAGGAAGACGATCAATCTGTACCTTATCGCTTAAATGGCTATTGGTATATCACAAGGTTTGAAAAGGGTGGCGATTATCCAATATTTTCAAGAAAAAAAGGTACTCAGGATGCACCGGAAGAAGTGATGTTTAATGTGAACATTATGGCTGAAGGTTTCGAATATTATCGTTTGGGTGGGTTAAATGTGAGCCCTGATAACAAGATGGTCGCTTTTGGAACCGACACGGTTAGTCGAAGAAAATATACCATCCAGATCAAGAATTTGGAAACCGGGGAGTTATACCCAGAAAAAATAGAGAATACAACCGGTGGTTCTACATGGGCTAACGATAATAAGACATTATATTATACCAAGAAAGACGAGCAGACTTTGCGAAGCTTTCAGATCTATAAACATATTTTAGGAACAGATCCTGCAAAAGACGAGCTGGTTTTTCAGGAAGATGATGAGACCTTTAATACTTATGTTTATAAGTCGAAGTCTAAAAAATATATCATCATTGGTTCGCATAGTACTTTAACTACGGAGTACCGAGTTTTAGAAGCCGATAAACCTGAAGGTGAATTTAAAGTGATTCAGCCAAGAGTACGCGGATTAGAATACAGTATTTCACATTTTGGCGAGTATTTTTATATTTTGACCAATAAAGATGAAGCCCAGAATTTTAAGTTGATGAAAACATTAACTTCAGCTACAGAGATGGAAAACTGGGAAGATGTGATCGCGCATCGTGAAGATGTATTGTTAGAAGATATCGATATTTTTAAAGACTTTCTGGTTATTGGGGAACGTAAAAACGGACTCAATGAAATAAGAATTATTCGCTGGGACGAAAGTGATGATTATTATATTCCGTTTGATAATGAAACCTATACCGCATATACTTCTATCAATCCAGATTTTGATACAGAGGTGCTTCGTTATACGTATAACTCGATGACGACACCAACTTCAGTTGTCGATTTTAATATGGTTACCAAACAAAAAACTGTATTAAAAGAGCAGGCCGTATTAGGTGGTAATTTCAATAAAGAGAATTATACTTCAGAACGTATTTGGGCTACTGCCGAGGATGGAACTAAAGTTCCGGTGTCTTTGGTGTATAGAAAAGGAGTTCAAAAGGATGGGAATAATCCTTTACTTCAATATGCTTATGGTTCGTATGGTTCAACCATCGATCCTTATTTTTCAACCGTAAGATTAAGTTTGTTGGATCGAGGATTTATTTATGCGATTGCACATATTCGTGGTGGAGAATACTTAGGAAGAAACTGGTATGAGGATGGTAAACTTTTTACCAAGCGCAATACGTTTACCGATTTTATAGATGTTTCTAAACATCTTATTACAGAAAAGTATACTTCCGAAGAAAAATTATTCGCTATGGGAGGTTCAGCAGGAGGTTTGTTGATGGGCGCGGTGATCAATATGGCGCCACAATTATACAAAGGTGTTATTGCGGCAGTTCCTTTTGTAGATGTTGTAACCACCATGTTAGATGATAGTATTCCATTAACCACGGGAGAATATGATGAGTGGGGAAATCCTAACGAAAAAGATTTTTACGAGTATATGCTATCATATTCACCATACGATAATGTAGTAGCTCAGGATTATCCTAATATGTTAGTAACTACAGGTTTGCACGATTCACAAGTCCAATATTGGGAACCTGCAAAATGGGTTGCCAAATTACGTGAGTTAAAGACTGATAATAATCTTTTGTTATTGCATACAAATATGGACACCGGTCATGGTGGGGCTTCCGGAAGATTTGTGGCGCTTAAAGAAGTTGCCGAAGAATATGCTTTTTTGTTCGATTTAGCCGGAATTAAGGAATAATTAAAAAATTTGCCTTAACTTTGAACGGTTTTGAAACATTATTTCCTGGCTATAAATAAGCCAAGCTTAAAACGTAAAGAACTTCATTTATGAAAGAAGATTTGCAGGTGTACGACAATGTTCTACAACTTATAGGAAAAACACCGCTAGTACAACTTAATAAGATCACTGAAGGTTTCAAAGGAGATTTCTATGCAAAAGTAGAATCATTTAATCCAGGACATTCTTCTAAGGATCGAATTGCTTTATATATTATAGAAGAAGCTGAAAGAAAAGGAATCTTAAAACCTGGTGATACGATTATAGAAACCACTTCTGGTAACACAGGTTTTAGTATTGCGATGGTTAGTCAGGTTAAAGGTTACGACTGTATTTTGGCAGTGAGCTCTAAAGCATCGAAAGATAAAATCGATATGCTAAGAACAATGGGAGCGAAAGTATATGTTTGTCCTGCGCATGTTGCTGCAGACGATCCACGTTCTTATTACGAAGTAGCTAAGAGACTTCATAGTGAAATTAAAGGTTCTGTTTATATTAATCAGTATTTTAACGAATTAAATACTGAAGCACATTATAAATCTACAGGCCCTGAAATTTGGAATCAGACTGAAGGTAAAATCACTCATCTAATCGCTTGTAGTGGTACTGGAGGTACAATTTCTGGAACAGCAAGATATTTAAAAGAGCAAAATCCCAATGTTAATATTATTGGTATTGATGCTTATGGTTCAGTATTAAAAAAATACCATGAAACCAGAGAATTTGATAGCGAAGAGATCTATCCATACCGAATTGAAGGACTGGGTAAAAATTTAATCCCTACTGCTACAGATTTTGATGCTATCGATAGGTTTGTTAAAGTAACAGATGAGGAAAGTGCACATACTGCCAGAGAGCTTGCTAAGGTGGAAGGAATGTTTGTAGGCTATACCAGCGGAGCCGCGATGCAGGGATTAAAACAATTAGCTGAAGCGGGTGAGTTTGATGAAAACAGTAAGGTGGTAATGATATTTCCAGATCATGGTAGTCGCTATATGAGTAAAATTTATAGCGATAAATGGATGGAAGAACAAGGCTTCTTTGATACTAAAAATGAAGCTGAGGTTAAAGCAATAGAGTTTATTAAATAGTTGATTTTGCTTAAAACCAAAAACATATAAAAACAAAGCATCCTTCTATTAGGGATGCTTTGTTTTTTTAAAACCTAGATAAATACTTTGTAGAATTGAACCAAATTTCAGTATTTTTGCGGTTCGCATAAAAAAATTTCAATGAGAGATCTGTTTGATAAAATATATAAGGACAAAGGACCTTTAGGAAAATGGGCAGAACAGGCAGAGGGATACTTTGTGTTCCCAAAGCTGGAGGGGCCTATTTCTAACAGAATGAAGTTTAGAGGTAGAGATGTGATCACGTGGAGTGTGAACGATTATTTAGGTCTTGCTAATCACCCAGAAGTAAGAAAAGTAGACGCCGAGGCAGCAGCCGAGTGGGGTTCTGCTTATCCAATGGGAGCAAGAATGATGAGCGGTCATACTAGTTTGCATGAAAAACTTCAGGACGAGCTGGCTTCTTTTGTGCACAAGCAGGCTGCTTATCTTTTAAACTTTGGATACCAGGGAATGGTTTCTACGATCGATGCGTTAGTATCTAAACAAGATGTAATTGTATATGATGTAGATGCTCATGCTTGTATTATCGACGGTGTTCGCCTTCATTTAGGACAACGCTTTACGTATAAGCATAATGATATGGAAAGTATCGAAAAAAACCTGCAAAGAGCTACCAAAATTGCAGAACAAACCGGAGGAGGAATTCTTTTAATTTCTGAAGGTGTTTTTGGAATGCGTGGTGAGCAGGGAAAACTTAAAGAAATAGTAGAGCTTAAAAAGAAATATAATTTCCGTCTTTTTGTAGATGATGCCCATGGTTTCGGAACTTTAGGAAAAACGGGAGCAGGAGCAGGAGAAGAACAAGGTGTGCAAGATGATATCGATGTATATTTTGCCACTTTTGCGAAATCTATGGCTAGTACTGGTGCATTTATTGCGGGTGACAAAGAAATTATAGATTACCTAAAGTATAATTTAAGATCACAAATGTTTGCGAAATCGCTGCAAATGCAATTAGTGGTTGGAGCTTTAAAGCGTCTAGAAATGTTAAGAACTATCCCTGATCTTAAAAATAAGCTTTGGGAAAATGTAAATGCACTTCAAAACGGCTTAAAAAATAATGGTTTTGATATTGGTACAACGCAAAGTTGTGTAACACCTGTTTATCTAAAAGGTAGTATTCCCGAGGCTATGGCTTTGGTGAAGGATCTTCGTGAAAATCACGGTGTATTTTGTTCTATTGTTGTTTATCCTGTTATTCCAAAAGGATTAATCTTATTAAGAATGATACCTACGGCTTCTCACACTTTACAGGATGTCGAAGAAACTTTAGAAGCTTTTTCAGCAATTAGAGAGCGTTTAGAAAACGGAACTTATAAAAGGCTTTCTGCATCGGTAGAGGCAGCAATGGCCAATAAGTCATAGTACTTCAATTAAAGCAGAAGAATACTAATAATAAAAAAAATCCGCTGAATTTTTCAGCGGATTTTTTTATTTGGAAGCTATAATTTAGTAATTAAATTCATTGCGTTTGCCTTCTCTCGATAGCTCATTATTAGTTCTTATATCCTTATGAAAGTTTAACCGAACCGACAAGCCTGCCTGTATTTGCCATCGAGACGGTGTGTCTTTTACATTTGCCAAACCTGCAAGATCAAATTGTAAATAATCAGTAACTAAATAAGCCGCTCCAGCTCGAAAAAGATCGTCGGCGTATAAATCCCCAAATATAGCCTGATATTCTCCAAAAATCGCAAATTTGGGATTTAGAGCATGAGTTAGCGTTCCAATAAACTGGTAGCTTGGGTAGGTTTCAGTAAATTTCTCGGCAGTAAGATTCATAACCCAAACCCATCTACCCCAATTATGTTGAGTAATTAAAGTAACTTTTGGAGTATACTTGTTTTCACCTTCAAAGCGATAGGGATTGTCATCTTGTATCGTAACATTCGCACCACCGTAAAGTGAAACCGCAGGAATTAATTGTCGCCAATCGAATTTCTGATTTGCTTTCCAGCTTTTTAGATTTACTTCGCGACGATTATCACCATTTTTATAGGGATCGTAAAGTAATACTTTAGCTCCAATGGTATTAAAAGGAAAGTTACTTCTCTCGTAAATACGGTTTTGACCTCCCTGTAAAATGCTCGTTTCTTCAAATTGATATCTTCCCATAATGCTTAGTTCCAAAATATCAGCAAGAAAACCAGCTCTAAGCATATAGTTAGCTCCGTACAAATCGGTGTCTGTACCACGAAGATCATGGTTATTATTACCATAAAAGCCACCAGCTTCTAATTGGTAAACGCCTGTTCCTGCTGCAAAAGCACCTTGGGATTGGCCTGGTCTATTAGAATTAATGGTTTCTGTAAATTGCGCGTTGCATAAGATTGAATTTGCTAAAAAAGCGAATACAATAGCGGTTAGTCTGTGCATATAGTAAAGGTTTTTCATTCAAAGATAAATGAATTTATTTTTTATTTAAGATTGTAGGCTTTCCATTTCTAAGCCTTAATTTTTATTTTTGCTGAAATTAAAATTTTATGTTTCAGGCAGATTTTTCCGGAGTGATAAAAACGATACTAATAATTATGTTAGTATACTTCGGTTTCAAAATATTACTGAAGTATTTTGGGCCAATGTTGTTGAAGTATGCCATGAGAAAAATGGGAAGAAAATTCGAACAGCAATTTAGCCAGCAGTTTGGCGGTGGGCCACAAAGAACTCAGCAACAAAAGAGTGCAAAAGAAGGCAAGGTTAGTATAGATAAAGAGCCGAAAAATCGTAGAAAATCAAACAAAGAGGTTGGTGAATATATCGATTACGAAGAAATTGATTAATTTCGGGATTCTTAATTTGCGTGTCTCTTTTCGAGAGATAAAAAAAATCTTTAAATGGCTAAATTAAAACAGTTTCTTCCGCATCTTCTGGTTTTACTGGGATTTGTAATAATTGCCCTTTTTTATTTTAATCCGGTTTTAAAAGGAAAAGAAATTTTCCAAAGCGATATTGTTCAGTATATCGGCATGGCTAAAGAACAATCTGACTTTAGAGCGGAAACGGGTGAAGAGCCTTATTGGACAGATGCTGCTTTTGGGGGAATGCCAACTTACCAGTTAGGAGCTTACTATCCCCATAATTATATCAAAAAATTAGATTCAGTTCTACGATTTTTACCGAGACCGGCAGATTATTTATTTCTTTATTTTATTAGTTTTTATATCCTGCTGTTATGTCTAAAAATCGACTATAAATTAGCATTTCTTGGCGCTATAGCTTTTGGATTTTCTACTTATTTCATCATTATTCTTGGCGTTGGTCATAACGCCAAAGCTCACGCAATTGCTTATATGCCAATGGTTTTAGCAGGGATAATTCTTAGCTTTAGGCAAAAGTTTATTGGAGGTTTTAGTTTACTGGCTATTGCAATGGCTTTAGAAATACAGGCAAACCATTTCCAGATGACTTATTATCTATTGTTACTTGTTATCGTTCTTGGAATTGTTTATTTAATTGATGCCTTTAAAAAACAAAAACTTCCGCAGTATTTTAAAGCTCTGGGCGTAATGATAGTTGCAGTAATTCTGGCTATTGGAACTAATGCAACCAATCTTATCGCCACACAAGAATATACAAGCCATAGTACTCGTGGCGATACCGGTTTAACCATTAAACCAGATGGTAACGATAAACCTGAAGTTGGTTTAACCTATGATTATATTACCGAATATAGCTACGGAATATCAGAGACTTTAGACCTTTTTATTCCCGGTTTTATGGGAGGAAGTGGTGCTGAAGATATTGGTGAAGATTCTGAGTTATATTCTGAATTGCAAAAAATGGGAGCTTCTCCTGTTCAGGCGAAGAATTTTGTAGAGAATACGCCAACCTATTGGGGACAACAACCTATCGTTGCCGGGCCAGCTTATATTGGTGCGACCGTTGTATTTCTTTTTATTTTTGCACTATTTTTAATCAGAGGGCGATTAAAATGGTGGGTTGTAGGCGGAACTGTGCTTACACTTCTACTTTCTTGGGGTAAGAATTTTGGTTTTTTTACTGAATTTTTTATCGATTACGTGCCGCTTTACAACAAATTTAGAGCAGTTTCTTCTATTCAGGTGATTGTAGAGCTTTGTGTTCCTTTATTGGCGATTGTTGGATTATCCTGCCTTTTTGCTAATAAGCATACAAAAGAGGAAAAAATCGAAGCACTTAAATGGAGTGCTATAGTATCGGCAGGACTGGCTTTGGTTTTAATTCTTTTCAATTCGGTTTTATTTGATTTCAGTGGTCTTCGCGATGGTCAATTACGGCAGCAATTGGGTATGGATTTAATGAATGCACTTAAGGAAGATCGCCAGTCGATGCTCGTTGGTGATGCCATTCGTAGTTTTATTTTTGTTGCTTTAAGCGTTTTTCTTATTTGGTTTTATCTTCAGGAGAAAATCTCTAAAAAACTTATAATAGGTGGTTTTGCGATACTATTTTTAGCCGATTTAGTTCCGGTAGCTAGGCGCTATGTAAATGGTGACGATTTTGTGAATGCTCGGAAAATGGAAGAGCCTTATCAACCAAACGCTGCCGATCAGCAAATTATGCAGGACACTTCTAGATATCGAGTTTTCGATCTTAGCGGTGATCCTTTAACAAGTTCCCGAGCTTCTTATTTTCATAATAGTATTGGTGGGTATCACGGTGCTAAACCTGGTAGATTGCAGGATCTATATGATTTTTATATTTCACAGAATAACATGAAAGTTCTAAACATGTTGAATGTGAAGTATTTTATTATTCCTACTGAAAATGGTGTGCAGGCACAGCAAAACCCGGGAGTTTATGGTAATGCGTGGTTTGTTCGCGATGTGGTATGGGTAGAAGATGCAAATGCTGAAATCTTAGCCATTAAAGAAACAGACTTAAAGGATAGCGCTATTATCGATAATCGTTTTAAGAACGATATTAAAATGGATTTTGTTTATGATGAAGTTGGATCGATAGAATTGGTGAGTGAGCAGCCCAACGAATTGGTTTATAAAACGAAAGCTTCTATAAGGCAATTAGCCGTTTTTTCTGAAATGTATTACCAACCAGGTTGGCAAGCTTATATCGACGGAACAAAAGTAGATCATGTTCGCGCAGATTATGTGCTTAGAGCGATGAATATTCCGCAGGGAGAGCATACGGTGACTTTTAGGTTTGAACCTGAAGTGATTCAAACTGGGGGAACAATCGCTTTAACGAGTACACTTGTTCTGGTGATCCTTATCGTTGGTGGATTCGTTTTTGCCTATCGCAAAAAAGCATAGTTTATGAAAAAAGTGCTGATTATTACCTATTACTGGCCACCGGCTGGTGGTCCTGGTGTTCAGCGCTGGTTGAAATTTGTTAAATATCTTAGGGATTTTGGAATCGAGCCGGTAATTTATATTCCTGAAAATCCTAATTATCCTTTAGTGGATAAATCTTTTTTAAAAGAAGTTCCAGAAGATATCGAGATTATTCGTCGGCCAATTTTTGAACCGTATAAATTTGCTTCTTTTTTATCTAAAAAGGATACAAAAACCATAAGTTCTGGAATTATTAAACGGAAAGAAAAGCAGAGTTTTATGCAGAAACTGATGCTTTACATACGCGGTAATTTTTTTATTCCAGATGCTCGAAAATTTTGGATAAAACCATCGGTAAAATTTCTAAAATCGTATCTAAAAACGAGTGATATTGAGACTGTTATTACCACAGGGCCTCCGCATAGTTTACATCTTATTGGCTTAGAGTTAAAAAAAGAACTTGAATTGCAATGGATTGCCGATTTTAGGGATCCGTGGACGCAAATTGGCTACCAAAAAGAGCTGAAACTCACTAAAAATTCTGCTGAAAAACATCAAAGATTAGAAAGCAAAGTTTTAAATTCGGCTGATAAGATTATTACCACCAGTTTTACCACTAAAAAAGAATTTGCTTCAAAAACATCGAAACCTATCCATGTTATTACCAATGGTTTTGATACGGAGTTGAATGCTGAAACTAACCTTCAATTGAAATTAGACGAAAACTTCAGTATTTCTCATATTGGCTCATTACTTTCAGGTAGAAATCCTGCCTCACTTTGGAAAGTTTTAGCTGAGATTTCCGCAGAAAATAAACATTTCAGAAGCGATCTTGAACTGAAATTATACGGAGCGGTTAGTGATGAAGTGGTGCAAAGTATAAATGAAGCCGACTTGGAGAAAAACCTGCTTTTAGGTGGTTATATTAGTCATTCTGAAGCTTTACATCTTCAAAAAACATCTCAGATATTGTTATTGATCGAAATAAATTCCGAAGAAACTAAAGGTATTATTGCCGGGAAACTATTCGAATATTTAGCAGCAAAACGTCCAATATTAGCTATTGGGCCATCAGATTGGGATGTCGCCAGAATTATTGAAGAAACCTCTTCAGGAAAAAGTTTTCAATATCAAGAAGAAAAGGCTTTAAAAGAATTTATTTTAAGTTCTTATCAAAATTATCGTGAAAACAAACTACTTTCGGATAGCAAAAATATCGAGGATTATCATCGCAAAAACCTCACAAAAAAATTGGCGGAATTGATCAAAAAATAGAGTATGGGCGTAATAATTAACCAGTCGGTCAAAAATATGATGACCACCTATGCAGGTTTTGGCCTTGGTGCGTTAAACACGCTTTTTTTATATACTTATTTTTTAGATCAGCAGTATTATGGATTGGTAAGTTTCCTTCTTTCTGCGGCGAATTTAATGTGGCCGTTTATGGCCTTTGGCGTTCATAGTACCGTTGTGAAATTTTTTTCGAGCTACAAAACAAAAGAAGAGCAGGATAAATTATTAAATCTGGCTTTGATTCTGCCCTTAGCGATTTCACTTATTCTGGGGCTTATTGGTCATTTCACGTATGAGTTTTTATTGGATTATTTTTCTGACGGAAACGAACTGGTAAAACCTTATGTGTGGTTAATTTATCTTTTGGCGATTGCAACGGCGTATTTCGAAATCTTTTTTGCCTGGGCAAAGATTTACTATAAAAGCGTTTTTGGAAATTTTATGAAAGAAGTAGTACATCGATTGGGCACCACGATTCTGCTATTTCTTGTTTATTTTGATTTGCTGGCAGCAGATAATTTTATGTATGGAGTAGGATTGGTGTTTTTACTTCGATTATTGGTGATGGGCGCTTATGCATTTAATTTGCATCGACCTACGCTAAAATTTAGTTTTCCTTCTAATTTAAGTAGAGTTTTAAAGTATACTGCTTTAATACTTATCGCAGCATCGGTAGCTACGGCGTTGCTTGATTTGGATAAAGTGATGATTGAATCTTATTTGCCAATCGAAAATGTAGCAATCTACGGAATAGGAATTTATATTGCTACCGTAATTTCGGTACCGCAAAAAGCAATGCATCAAATTACCAATCCAATTACCGCGGAATATCTAAATACCCGAAACTTTGGGAAACTTGAAGATTTGTATAAAAAAAGCTCGATTAATTTATCGATTGTTAGTGCGCTTATTTTTATTCTAATTATTACCAACGTTCATACATTATACGAACTAATTCCCGAAGAATATTCACTAAGTATCCTGATCGTCCTTTTGATCTCTCTGGTAAAACTTTATGACAATGTTTTAGCGATAAATAATAGTATTCTATTTAATTCAGATTACTATCGATTGGTTTTAGCAATAGGCGTTTTATTGGTGCTATTGGCCTTTTTACTGAATTTATTTTTTATTCCACGATTTGGGATAGAAGGCGCGGCGATGGCTACTTTTATCGCTTTTTTTATTTATAATACTTCAAAGATTATCTTGGTACAGAAAAAATTCAAAATGAATCCTTTTACCAAGCATAGTATTTTATTATTAGGTTTATGCCTTTTATTTACACTTGTATTTTATTTTTGGGAATTCCCTTTTCATCCAATTTTAGGTATCGCGTTGAAGGGCGGGATTACGTCTATTTTATATATTTCTGCCGTATATTTTTTAAATTTTTCCGAAGAGATAAATACAATGCTCAGGTCGATCTTAGCCAAGATTAGGTAATATTTTTCAGTATATATTCAAGAGATATAAAAAAGAAAACCCCCGGGCTTTCGCCGCTGGGGGTTTTCCAACTAACCAACCAAAAAATTAAATTATGAACTCTAATCTCTACTTCTCACATTTTGTGCCGAAGTTCGTGAGCGGGTAGATTTTTTCGTGTTAATATTTGATCTAGAGCTTCTTGCAGATGTATTTCTACTACTTTTTGCTGCTCTTCTTACTTCTTTTTGCTGCGTTGGACGCTGCGCTTTTACCGTTCTCTGCGATCTGGTATTTGCACTTCTGGTGCTTGCGGTACGTTCTCTTTTCACTACGGCTGCTTTTCTTTGATTTGCATTATTATTTGAACTGCGAGGTGCGGTTCTTAATGATCGTGAATTTGTGCTTCTTCTAGAGTTATTAGTAGTTTCTGAAGCTCGCTTATTGGTGATTACCGCGTTATCTCTAGACCTGTTCGAACTATTATTTAAAGTACCTCTGGAAGTTGAACTTCTTCCATTTTTAGATCCAATAATCGCTTTGTTCCGATTTCTGGAAGAAGTGCTTCTAGTTGATCTATTATTATCTTTTCTTGAAACTTGAGACCTAGTTGCTACCCGGTCGCTTCTTCTAGAATTAGATAGATTAGATCGCACATCTCTACGCTCAGCAACTCTTCTTCCCCGGTTATAACTTCTCACTTTTTCTCCCGGTCTATAGAATTTTTTGTAAGATTTTCTGTTATGATGAGTATTATAATAATTTACATGTTTTACATAAGTGATTCGGTTTGGTTGATAGTAGGCTCTGTAAGGTCTATTAAAAACAATACTAAATCTTGATCGTGGTTTTCTATAATATCTATGCCATGGGCGATAAACATAATTACGATTGTAGGAGTTAATATAACCTCTATAGCCCGCGATTCTGTGATATGGGTCGTATTGTACAAATAGATTTCCTACGCTTATCACATAGCCGTAATTATCGTAATTTATAACAATATTACCCGCCTGTGCTATTCTTCCGTAGTAATCATAAAATATAGGCACTTCTTCAATCTGAATTACCGCACCAAAATCATCATACTGAATATATGGGTCGTAGTTATAACCTGAGTTAAAACTTATGTTTACATGAGGTACAGATATATTTACGACACTAGATCTTCTAAATGCGGGGTTATAATAGAAGTCGAATTCACCATTTGGATATACTGAAAATTCAACACCACCTTCCATAAAAATGAAGGAATTATTATAGCCATATCTGCTCGAAGTTTCATCGGCTTTGGCAATAGTTACCAGGCCTAGAAACAAAATCGAAAATATTAAGGAAAATTTTTTCATGGCTTTATTTTTAAATTAATACTGAAGTAGTAGCTATCTACATTTTGATAGAAACAAAGCGCGTGCCAAAAAAGAAAAAGGAGCCTTTTAGAGGCTCCTGTAAGTAATTTTAAAAAATTTGCTAAAACATTTTAATATTTTGAAGTCTAGTTGTTTAAAAACAAAAGTAAATTATTTTAGTTTAGGCTTTAAATAAGTAGCTGTATAGGAATCTTTATGTTTAGAAACTTCTTCTGGTGTACCTTGAGTAACTAGATATCCTCCGTTTTCACCACCTTCAGCGCCCAAATCTATCACGTAATCTGCACATTTAACCAAATCCATATTATGTTCAATCACGATCACGCTATGGCCCTTATCGATTAAAGCATTAAAGGATTTTAATAATTTCTGAATATCGTGAAAGTGTAATCCTGTAGTTGGTTCATCAAAAATAAATAGTGCCTTATCTTTTGTATTTCCTTTTACTAAAAATGAAGCCAATTTAATACGCTGTGCTTCACCGCCAGAGAGTGTTGAGGAACTTTGTCCTAGCTGAACATAGCCCAAACCAACGTCTTGTAATGGTTGAAGCTTATTAGCTATTTTATTTTCATTGTGCTCGTCAAAAAAGTCAATCGCATCATCGATGGTCATATTCAAAATATCATCGATATTTTTTTCATTGAATTTTACTTCAAGGATTTCCTTTTTAAAGCGTTTTCCATCGCAAGCTTCACATTGCAAATGAACATCGGCCATAAACTGCATTTCGATAGTTACTTCACCTTCACCTTTACAAGTTTCGCAGCGACCGCCATCAACATTAAAAGAAAAATGCTTGGGTTTATAACCTCTAATTTTTGAAATTTTTTGGGATGAAAAAATATTTCTTATGTCATCGTAAGCTTTAATATAAGTTACCGGGTTTGATCTTGAAGATCTACCAATCGGGTTTTGATCTACAAATTCGACCGATTTTAGGTTTTTAAAATCACCTTTAATTCCGCTAAACTGACCTACCTTTTCACCGTAACCGCCCAGTTGTTTTTGTACCGCAGGATAAAGTAATTTTTTCACCAGCGTACTTTTACCACTTCCTGAAACACCGGTTATCGCAGTAAATATTCCTAATGGAAAAGTGACATCAATATTCTTAAGATTATTTTCTCTTGCGCCAAGAATATTGATTTCTCGCGTCCATTTTTTTCTTTCTTTAGGAACTTCAATACGTTTTTTATCTGTAAGATATTGAGCGGTAAGTGAATCTGATTTTAGAATTTCTTTTAAGGTTCCTGTTGCTACCACATGACCGCCATGCGTACCAGCTTCAGGACCTATATCGATAATTTCATCAGCTTCCTTCATGATTTCTTCATCATGCTCTACCACAATTACGGTATTCCCTAAATCGCGTAGATTTTTAAGAACACCTATCAAGCGTTCGCTATCCCTGGGATGCAATCCAATAGAAGGTTCATCTAAAATATACATAGATCCCACAAGACTACTTCCTAAGGAAGTTGCGAGGTTAATACGTTGTGATTCTCCGCCAGAAAGGGTATTCGATTTTCTGTTTAGGGTAAGATAATCCAAGCCAACTTCAGATAAAAATTTAAGTCGGTTATTGATTTCAGTAAGCAGGCGTTTGGCAATTACCTCTTCATACTCGTCCAATTTCAGATCGGCAAAAAAAGCTCTTACTTTATCAAGTGGTTTTACTACAAGTTCAGTAATACTGGTTTCGTTGATTTTTACGTATTCGGCTTCCGGTCGAAGTCTTTTTCCATGGCAGGCCGAGCATTTTGTTTTTCCGCGGTAACGCGATAACATTACCCGATTTTGAATCTTGTAAGCTTTTCTTTCTAAAAAATCAAAAAACTGGTTTAAACCTTCAAAATATTGATTACCGTTCCAAACCAGATCTTTTTGCTCCTGGGTTAATTCGAAATAAGGTTTATGGATAGGGAAATCGAACTTATGAGAATTATTAATCAATTGATCGCGATACCAACTCATACTATCGCCACGCCATGGGTAAATTGCATTTTCGTAAATGGATAATCCTGTATTTGGAATCACTAAATCTTCATCTATACCAATAACGTCTCCATATCCTTCACATTTTGGACAAGCACCATAAGGATTATTAAAGCTGAATAAATGAACATTAGGTTCAAGAAAATTCATCCCATCCAACTCAAATTTATTGCTGAAGTGATGTAATTTATTATCTGAAAGTGTTTCTACAAACAATTCGTCTTTTCCTTCAAAAAATGCGGCTTCGATAGCATCGGCCAGACGATTATAGAAGTCTTCATCATCTTTTTTAATTACACGGTCGACAACTAAGGAGGTATTTTCAGGCTTCGCTTTACTTAAATCGGCTTCATCGATTCTAAGAACTTCATCTGCAATTTTAATTCGGCTATATCCCTGCTGTGCAAGAATTTTAATTTTTTCATCTAAATCTCTTCCTTCTTCCACAAAAATAGGAGCAAGTAAAAGGAGCTTTGTGCGCTCTGGAAATTCTTTAATGAACTTCACAACATCTGTTACGGTATCTTTTTTTACTTCTCTACCTGAAACCGGGGAAAATGTTCTACCGATACGTGCGTAAAGCAACTTCAGATAATCGTAGATTTCAGTAGAAGTTCCTACGGTAGATCGCGGGTTGGTTGAATTTACTTTCTGCTCGATCGCTATAGCAGGAGCAATACCCTTTATATAGTCAACTTTAGGTTTGTTTAGTCGCCCCAAAAATTGGCGTGCATACGAAGATAAACTTTCAACATATCGACGCTGTCCTTCAGCATATAAGGTATCGAAGGCTAAACTGGATTTACCCGAGCCAGAAAGGCCAGTAATCACTACCAGTTTGTTACGCGGTATAACGACGTTTATATTTTTAAGATTGTGCAGTTTGGCACCCTTAATAATAATATTTTCTTTGGGGTTTATTTTATCTAAATCAATATTCATGGTCTCTTTCTAGCAATAAGTATGCAAAGGTACTTAATCTATACCAGTGCGAAAAGCCATTAAAATCCTATAGTATTGTTAAAATTTTAAGCTTTCGTTTGCATTTCTTAAATTTTGTTTATTATATTTGAAGCCAATCTAAAAAACAACGTTGCCTATTAAACACAGTTACTTTTTATCTAAATAACCTATTCTAAGACAGGGTATATCCCTTTAAAAGTAACTGTATGGAAAAAACTAAGGTAACAGATGCCATTCTTGTTAAAGACTACATTAACGGAAACGAATTGGCCCTCTCAGAACTTATTCATCGTCATCAACAAAGAATTTACAGTTTCATTTATTCTAAGGTATTTGATAAGGATGTATCTGAAGATATTTTTCAGGATACATTCATCAAAGTCATTAATACTTTAAAAAAAGGAAAGTATAACGAAGAAGGTAAATTTTTACCTTGGGTGATGCGTATTGCACATAATTTAGTGATCGACCACTTTAGAAGAAATAAAAGAATGCCGAAATTTGATAATAGCGGTGATTTTAATATTTTTTCAGTTTTAAGCGATTCTGGATTAAATGCCGAAAAGCAAATTATTAAAGATCAGATCGAAACCGATTTGCGCGAAGTAATTAGAGAACTTCCTGAAGATCAATTAGAAGTGCTAACGATGCGTATTTACAAAGAAATGAGTTTTAAAGAAATCTCTGAAAGAACCGGAGTAAGCATTAATACGGCTTTAGGGAGAATGAGGTATGCTTTGATAAATCTTAGAAAAATTATCGAAAAGCATAATATGGTTTTAACAAATTAAAGTTGCAATAATACGTTATAAGTGCCGTTATCTATTTATATAACCATCTTAATAATGTATTAATGAAGAACATTTACTTTGAAAAACCTTCGAGAGAAGAAAAATCACAACATTTGAAACCTAAAAAAGAGACCATTAAGTTTCTACTAAACTATTCGAAAGCATTAAAAGTTTTACCTGGTAAGACTGAAGATTATGAAATGCTTTTAAATTAAAACCCACAGCCTGCGACTTGCAGGCTTTTTTATTGATCAGATTCTAAGAGAATTATCAAAACTTTAAAACTTGTTTTTTCCTAAGCTAGCATATTCGCTTTAAATTAGAAAAAAATAAATTATGAAAGATATAAAACTTGCTATAATCTATTATAGCGCAACCGGTACCAACTATCAAATGTCTAAAGTAGCTGAAGAAGCTGCTAAAGATTTGGGAGTAAAAGAGATTAAGTTCTTAAGAGTAGAAGAAACGGTTCCTGAAGAAATAATGAAAGGAAACGAAGATTGGGTAAAGCATTATAATGCGACTAAAGATATTCCAGTAGCTTCTGCCGATGATCTAGATTGGGCCGATGCGATTATATTTTCAGCGCCAACAAGATATGGTAACCTGCCTTCACAGTTTAGTAGTTTGATGGATACCACAGGGCCGTTATGGCAAGAAGGGAAATTAGTAGACAAAGTAGTAAGTGGAATGACAAGTGCTGCAAATCCTCATGGAGGACAAGAAGCTACTTTACTTTCTTTATATAAAGCAATGATGCACTGGGGCGCGGTAATTGCAAATCCTGGATATACAGATCCTGTTATTTTTGAAACCGGAGGAAATCCTTATGGTTTTAGTATGGTAGGAGGAAGCGATCTATCAGAAAACGATAAAAAAGCGATTTCAGCTCAGGTAAAAAGAGTTGTAAGTTTAGCCTCCAAAATTAATGCATAATTCTTATTATTAATTATAAAAGAAAACTCCGGAATCTCCGGAGTTTTTTTATTTCTTCTTTTTAGCTATTTTCTTTTCATAATCTGCCAGAACTGTTTTTCTACCGATAGTTTTAGTGATGATATCTTTTTCAAGATCCCAACCTCTTGCCGGTGAATATTGCCGGCCATACCAGATTATTTGCAAATGAAGCTCATTCCAGAGGTCTTTTGGAAATAATCGTTTGGCATCTTTTTCAGTTTGCACAACGCTTTTTCCATTAGATAAATTCCATCGATACATTAATCTTTGAATATGAGTATCTACCGGAAATGCAGGGACATTAAATGCCTGAGCCATCACCACACTGGCCGTTTTGTGACCCACAGCAGGAAGACTTTCTAAAGCTTCAAAATCTGCCGGTACCTGCCCGTTATATTTTTCTAATAATATTTCAGAAAGGGCATGAATACCTTTTGATTTCATTGGAGATAATCCGCAGGGTTTTATAATTTCTCTAATTTCTTCAACACTTAATTTAACCATTTTTTGCGGCGTGTCGGCAACTTCAAATAAAAGTGGAGTTATTTGATTCACTTTAACATCGGTACTTTGGGCAGAAAGTAAAACAGCAATCAAAAGTGTGTAAGGATCTTTATGATCTAAAGGGATAGGAATTTCAGGATAAATATTTTGTAAAGTATCAATTACAAATTGCACTTTTTGCTGTTTATTCATAAAGCTTTAATTTTAGGCAAAAATAAGAATTATGACGACATTAAAAGCAGGAGATAAAGCACCAGATTTTTCAGTAGAAGATCAAGATGGGAATGAAGTAAAGCTTTCAGATTTTAAAGGAAAGAAACTGGTTTTATTTTTCTATCCAAAGGCTAGTACACCAGGATGTACTGCAGAAGCTTGTAATCTTAGAGATAATTGGGAAGTGTTCCAAAAGGAGGGTTATGCGATTTTGGGAGTAAGTGCAGATTCTAAGCGTAGACAAACTAATTTTAAAGCCAAGAACGAGCTTCCTTTTCCGCTATTAGCAGATGAAGATAAAGAAGTGATAAACGCTTATGGTGTCTGGGGACCTAAAAAATTTATGGGTAAAGAATACGAAGGAATTCATCGGACTACTTTTGTAATCGACAAAGAGGGCAAAATTGAAGAAGTAATTAGTAAGGTGAAAACCAAAGATCACGCCGCCCAGATTCTATAATTTCTGAATATTTTTTCTTTGGAAACAACTTCAACTAAACTTATAAAGCTTGTCGAAATTGCATAATTTTGGCAGGCTTTTTTATTAACACCGCCAAGGGGTGTAATTCTCCGAGGTTTGCCAAGAAATCAAAAAGTTATTTCTAACCAATGCCTTTCCGGCTTGCTCCGAAATACTTTACTTTTCAGAATAAAAATTAACCTCCTGAATAGTAGCAATACTATCGCAATTTTCAACTTTAAATTGAATTGGTTTTGTTTTAGTTTCTCCTGAAATAAGATAAATGTTACAAGAATCTCTATCTGTAATACTTTCACTAAAATGAACTTCACCATTTTCTAAAATTGAAGAGATATTGCTGGTATCTATTGCGTTTTCAGTAAAAAACTTCATCGCCTTATCGTCAAACTGGCGTTCTTTTACTCGAATACTTTTTAAAGTTCTGGCATTTGGAAAATACGAACAACTGGTTTTTTTTCCGCTTAAAAAGAAAATGAGAATAATGATTCCCATAAAAAGTCCTACAGAAAAATATCCTAAACGCTGAAATATATTCATATAAAATAGCTAAAATCGGTGCAGGGGATCAGAAAATCAAGAGGTTAATATCTCGATAAGTAAGATCGAACCAATCTGCAATAGATTTGTTGGTTAATACTCCGTGGTAAAAGTACAAACCATTTCGCAATCCGCGGTCAAAACGAAGCGTATTTTCCAGTCCGCCTTCCTCGCCAATATGCAATAAATAAGGAGTGAAAATATTACTTAGAGAAAGCGAACTTGATCTTGCGTAACGTGAAGGAATATTAGGCACACAATAATGAATTACCTCATGTTTGGTGAAAATAGGTTTTTCATGACTGGTAATTTCACTGGTTTCGATACAGCCACCAACATCGATACTTACGTCTATGGCTACAGCGCCACGTTTCATAGAGGCAACCATTTCATCGGTGACTAAAACCGGAGAACGATTATTGCCGCGAACAGCGCCAATTAGCACATCGCAGCGTTTAAGCGCTTTAGATAGATTTTTTGGTTGAATTGTACTTGTGTAAAAAGTGCATCCCAATGACGATTGAAGATTTCTCAATTTGGTAATCGAGCTATCAAACACTTTGATATTGGCTCCAAGGCCAATAGCCGATCTTGCTGCAAATTGTCCCACTGTACCCGCGCCTAAAATCACAACTTCTACGGGAGGAACGCCACTTATATTTCCAAAAAGGAGTCCGTTACCATCGCCATTATTACTCATAATTTCAGAAGCAATAAGAACCGAAGCGGTTCCTGTAATTTCACTTAATGCCCTAACTATGGGATAACTACCATCATCATCTTTAATAAATTCGAAACCTAGAGCCGTAATTCTTTTCGATGCTAGTTTTTGAAAATATTCTTTACTCTGCGTTTTAATTTGAAGTGCTGAAATTAAAATAGTTTGCGGATTCATCATTTCTAATTCCGCAATAGATGGTGGTTCTACTTTTAAAATCGTAGGGCAGGAGAATACCTTTTGGGTGTCTTTAGTTATTTCTGCACTGGCATCTGAATAATCTTTATCGCTAAAATTTGCATAGTTGCCTGCTCCAGATTCAATCATTACACGATGCCCGTGGGCTGTAATAGCTCCAACAGCATCAGGGCTAAGACAAATACGTTTTTCTTGGTAAGAGGTTTCCTTGGGGATTCCTATAAATAGTTCTCCTTTGTTTTTATAAATTTCAAGTTTTTCTTCTTGAGGTATTAGCTCTTCTTTGGTAAAAGGAGAAACTTGTTCATTCATATTTTTCTTTTCAGCTGATTTGGAAAAGTTAAATTACAATTATTTTTGAAATAGTAAGAATAGATTCCCTAAAGTTTAGCGTAGTAATCTTCATCGGTATCTGCAGAATTCTTCATATCATCGATTTCCTTTTGATCTTTTTCCGACATAGATGAAAAAACAGAAATATTAGTTTCTTCTATTTCGCTTAAATCAATACCATAGATCTTATCGAAAATTTTTATTCTAACTAAATAAACTATAGAGACTATAATAATAAAGAACGGAGCAAGATATAAGAGATCGCCGTCGTCTAAAAATTTGTCAGCTGAATCTTGATATACGGCTGTTAATAGTTGATAACTATACATAATAGTAGGGACCAATATAACATGATACCACCAATGTTTACATGTGAAAAACCAGATCAGCAGTAAAAATAGAGGTGTAATTTTACCAAGATAAGTCCACATGGCAGTCATCACGTTTAAATAATATTTACTCTCATATGTAAATAGAGAATTTTCCCAAACGGGACCGTCTGGGAAAATTTCATATAAATAAAATATGTAAGGTGAAAATGCTATAAGTAAAGCAATTATACTACCCGTTAACAGGAATCCTGATCGTTGTTTTGTCGACAGCTTGCTTTTTGATTGGGTCATTTAATTTGTCGTTATCAGTGGTTGAAGTTACAAAAATTGATGCTCCAAAAATAGCTGCTCCGAATAATAATGCTTTTAATTTCATAATAGGTAGTTTTAATAATATTTTTAAATCGTATTTCGTTTTGTTTCTGATACAAACCTACTACGATATAACCTTCTATTAGTAAATACATTAATTGTACTTTTGCGGCTTTTTAGCGGATTTCGATAGATTTTGTAAAATTTTTACAGATTAATATTTTTTTAACTGTTATGCTTAAAATAAAATACTTTTGGCATTTTTATATGACTCATTATTTAGTAAAAACTCAGTAATTGCTAATGCGTTATTGGCTAAAATCATATATCAAAAATAAACATTTTCACATTTTATTAACTCAACTTTAACAATCTTAGTTCTGGATTTATTTTTTGTAGCTCCAATTTCTGGTGTTTCTCTGGTAAAAGATTTGTAATTTTTTGTGGCCACTCAATAAATTTCCATCCCGGTTGTTCTAAATAATCATCAAATCCAATATCATAAGCCTCATTTTCTTCATCTATACGGTAAAAATCGAAATGAAAAACAGTTTCAGTTTCAGATTTATATTCATTAACTAAAGAGAAAGTAGGACTGGATACCCGATCTTCAATACTTAGCTTATTTACGAGCTTTTTGATTAATGTTGTCTTACCAGCGCCCATTTCTCCATAAAAGAGAATTGTCTTACTAGTTGTGTTTTTCAGAATGAATTCAATAGCCTTATCGATCTCCGACAAATGATATTTCAACTCCATTTTACCAATTATTTAATTTTTCAAATATACCAAAAAACCTGATAGAGACTATCAGGTTAGGTTAGGCATGTTTAATTACGGTTATTTATTAAAAATTTTATTTTGGCGAAAGAACGGCAAATGGTATAATCATTTCTTCTAAAGATACTCCGCCATGTTGGTAAGTGTTTCTAAAGTAACTTACGTAATGATTATAATTATTAGGATAGGCAAAGAATAAATCACCTTTGGCAAAAATAAAGGAACTACTCATATTAAGAGTTGGTAGATGCAAGGTTTTAGGTTCCTTAGCAGCCAAAACATCTTTTTTCTCGTAGGTAAGACTTTTACCAGTTTTGTACCTTAAATTTAAACTTGTGTTTTTATCACCTATTACTTTACTTGGATTTTTAACGTTAATTGTTCCATGATCTGTGGTGACGATCAATTTGAATCCTAACTGCTGCGCTTGCTGTATAATTTCTAAAAGTGGCGAATTTTTAAACCAACTTTCTGTTAAAGATCGATACGATTTATCATTAGAGGCTAACTCTTTAATTACTTCCATCTCGGTTTTAGAATGGGAAAGCATATCTACAAAGTTATAAACCACAACAGTTAAATCGTTGTTTTTTTGAGTTTTGAAGTTTTCAACTAATTTTCTACCGGCTTTTAGATTGCTTATTTTGTGATATTCGTGTTTAATATCTTTTCCTAAACGCTTCAATTGTTCGGTTAGAAATTCATTTTCAAAATTATTTTTTCCACCTTCATCGGTATCATTTTTCCAATACTGAGGATAGAGCTTTTCCATTTCACTAGGCATCAAACCAGAAAAAATAGCATTACGGGCGTATTGAGTTGCAGTAGGTAAAATGCTACAAAACGGCTGTTCTTTCTCTTTTTTATAATGATTGGCTATAATTGGCTCAAATGTTTTCCACTGGTCATAACGTAAATTATCGATTACTACCAATAAAGTGGGTTGCTCCTTATTAATTTCAGGAAGTATGTTTCTTTTAAAAAGTGTGTGAGACATCGTAGGTGCCTCTGCGTTATCTTTAAACCATTTAGGATAATTTTTATCGATAAACTTACAAAACTGATTATTGGCTTCTTGTTTTTGAGTTTCAAGAATTTCGAACATACTACTATCTTCTATATTTTCTAATTGAAGTTCCCAGTAGATTAGACGTTGGTACATATCGGTCCAATCTTCATAGGTATTCACATTCATTAAATCCATTGCGATTTTTCTGAATTCCTGCTGGTAATTAGAAGTGGTTTTTTCAGAAATTAGTCGAGAATGATCTAAATTCTTCTTTATAGAAAGCAGGATTTGATTTGGATTTACGGGCTTTATTAGATAATCTGAAATTTTAGAGCCTATTGCCTCTTCCATAATATACTCTTCCTCACTTTTTGTGATCATCACAATGGGAATATTGGCCTGTTTTTCTTTTATTTCAGACAAGGTTTCCAGACCTGTTAAGCCGGGCATATTTTCATCCAAAAAAACAATATCGAAGCGTTCTTCGTCTATCTTCTCAATAGCTTCAGTACCACTTTGGCAAGTGGATACCTCGTAGTTTTTAGATTCTAGAAATAAAATATGTGGTTTTAAAAGGTCGATTTCATCGTCAACCCATAGTATTTTGATATTATTCATGCTAGATTAATTTATAAGCCGGTTAAAAATTTATATTTTTAATTTTTATTGCTCTTTTTGGATATAAATTGATCCAATAGAGCTTCAATGTCTATTTTTGTTCTACCATATAATTAAATAAAGCTTGGCTTCACAAAACAAACTCAAGATTCTAAACGATCCAATTTACGGATTTATTACCATACCAAGTCAGCGGATCTTTAATATTATCGAGCATCCCTACTTCCAAAGATTGCGTAGAATATCTCAAATGGGATTATCTTATTTGGTATATCCGGGCGCACATCATACAAGATTCCATCACGCATTAGGATGTGTCCACTTAATGCAAAAAGCAGTACGAATCCTTCGCTTTAAGGGAGTTGAGATAAGTGATGAAGAAGAGGAAGCTCTGCAAATTGCCATTTTATTGCATGATATTGGTCATGGTCCTTTCTCACATACCATGGAACATACCATTGTTGAAGGCGTCGATCATGAGTCTATTTCGCTGCTTTTTATGAAAGAATTGAATGAGGTTTTTAACCAAAATTTAACGCTGGCGATCGAGATTTTTACTGGAAATTATCCAAAAAAGTTCATGTACCAGTTAATCACAAGTCAGTTAGACATGGATCGACTTGACTATCTAAAGAGAGATAGTTTTTATACGGGTACTACTGAAGGAAATATTAATAGTGATCGATTAATCACGATGCTGAATGTGGTGAATAACGAATTGGTGCTAGAAGAAAAAGCAATTTATTCTGTAGAAAAATTTCTGGTAGCCAGAAGGTTAATGTATTGGCAGGTGTATTTGCATAAAACAAGTTTAGTAGCAGAACAGCTTTTAATTAGAGTGCTAAAGAGAGCAAAAGAATTAACGGCCAGCGGTACTTCGCTGAACGCAAGTAAAGCACTTAGCTATTTTCTAGAAAATAAAGTCACCGCAGAAAGTTTTGATACTGAAACCTTAAAGATTTTTGCTTGCCTTGACGATTATGATATTGTCCTTGCAATGAAAGAATGGATGAATCACGAAGACTTTATTTTGAGCAGTTTATGTAAAATGGTGATTAATCGCGATCTTTTAAAAGTTAAATTGAAGAAGAAAAAACCGTCTTCAGCTAAAATTGAAAAACATACCACACAACTGAAAGAGAAGTATAACTTATCTGATAAAGAAGCTTCTTATTTTGTTTTTACGGGGGAAATCGCAAATCTGGCCTATACAAGAGAAAAGAATAATATCAATATTCTTCATAAAAACGGAAAGATTAATGATGTAATTAAAGTTTCTGACCAGCTTAATTTGAAAGCATTATCAAAAACTGTGACTAAATTTTATATATGTTATCCTAAGTCGAAACATTAACTCATTTTTTTTACTTTTGCCAGAATGAAATTTAAAGCATCACAAATAGCCGAAATTCTCGAAGGGACAATAGAAGGTAATCCCGATGCAGAGGTTTCAGAATTGGCTAAGATTGAAGAAGGAAAAGAAGGATCGCTTACTTTTTTAAGCAATCCTAAGTATACCTCGTATATATATAGCACAAAAGCATCAATTACTATTGTTAATGATAGCTTTGAAGCAGATGAGCCTATTAATACTACACTTATTAAAGTAAAGGATGCCTATAAAGCATTTTCTACTTTATTAGAATACTACAATCAGGTAAAACTTCGCAAAAGCGGTATTGAGAAACCTAGTTATATTTCAGATTCTGCAGAATATGGTGAAGATATTTATTTGGGAGCATTTACCTATTTGGGAGATAATGTGAAAATAGGTAATAATGTGAAGATTTATCCTTACGCCTATGTAGGCGACAATACGGTAATTGGCGATAATTCAACATTATTTGCAGGAGTAAAAGTATATTCGGAAACCGTTATTGGTGAAAATGTAACCTTACACGGTGGATGTATTATAGGCGCTGATGGATTTGGATTTAGTCCGAACGAGAAAGGAGAATATTCTAAAGTACCGCAAATAGGAAATGTTATTATTGAAGATAACGTTGATATAGGTGCCGGGACAACTATAGATAGAGCAACCTTAGGATCTACGATCATAAGAAAAGGAGTGAAACTGGATAATCATATCCAAATAGCGCATAATGTAGAAATTGGCGAGCATACGGTAATTGCCGCACAAACAGGTGTAGCCGGTTCTACTAAAATTGGCAAAAACTGTATTATTGGTGGCCAGGTTGGTATTGTGGGGCATATTACTATAGGAGATAGAGCTAAAATCCAGGCACAAAGTGGTATTGGTCGAAATGTTAAAGATGATGAAGTGTTACAAGGCTCACCGGCTATAGGATATTCAGATTTTAATAAATCCTTTATTCATTTTAAAAACTTACCTAAAACTGTTGATTTATTACATCAGTTGGATAAAAAAGTAAATAAGAATGGCTGAAAAAGTATTTAAGCAGCAAACTATTCAAAATGAAGTTTCACTCGAAGGAGTAGGACTGCATACAGGAAAACAAGTAAAACTTACCTTTAAACCAGCGCCAGAGAATACAGGTTACGTCTTTAAAAGAGTAGATCTTGAAGGAGAACCTACTATAGAAGCCGATGTAACTTACGTTGTTGATACTAGAAGAGGAACAAATCTTGAAAAGAACGGAGTTAAAATTCAAACTTCAGAACATGTGCTTGCCGCATGTGTAGGATTAGAAATCGACAATATTATTATTGAATTGGATGCTTCAGAACCACCAATTATGGATGGTTCATCAAAATACTTTGTAGAAGCTTTAGAGAACGCTGGCATCAAAGAGCAGGATAAAGATAAAGAGGAGTATGTAATCAATCAGGTAATTTGCTATCGTGACGAAGAAACTGGCAGTGAAATTGTAGTGATGCCTGCAGATACTTACAAAGTTACTACAATGGTTGATTTTGGAACTAAAGTTTTGGGAACGCAGAATGCTTCTATAGAACACGTTTCAGAATTTAAAGATAATATATCGAACGCGCGTACCTTCAGCTTTCTTCATGAAATAGAAGAGTTATTAAAACACGGCTTAATTAAGGGTGGTGATTTAAATAATGCTATAGTTTATGTAGATAAAGAAATTGGCGAGGATACTTTAAAGAAATTACGAGTAGCGTTTAATCGTGACGAAATTTCGGTAAAACCTAATGGAATTTTAGATAATCTTACACTACATTATCCTAATGAAGCAGCACGGCATAAATTATTAGATGTCTTAGGAGATTTAGCACTTATTGGTACTAGAATAAGAGGTAAAGTTATCGCTACCAAACCAGGACACTATGTGAATACTGAGTTTGCTAAAAAACTGGCGAAATTTATAAAAGAAGAGAAGCGTAATAAAGTACCAAAAGTCGATTTAAATGCGAAGCCAATAATGGACGTTAACGACATTATGGAAACGCTTCCGCATCGTTCACCGTTTTTACTTGTAGATAAAATTTACGAATTGACAGATTCTACTGTTGTGGGGGTTAAAAACGTTACAATGAATGAGCCCTTCTTTGTGGGGCATTTCCCAGGTAAACCTGTAATGCCAGGTGTTCTGCAAGTAGAAGCTATGGCACAAACGGGTGGTATATTAGCGCTAAAATCTGTACCAGATCCAGAAAACTATCTTACGTATTTTATGAAAATTGATAATGTAAGATTTAAGCAGCAAGTAGTACCTGGGGACACTTTAATATTTAAATTAGAACTTTTAGCGCCAATTAGAAGAGGTATTTGCCAAATGCAGGCGTATGCATATGCAAATGGAAAGCTGGCTACAGAGGCTATTTTAATGGCACAAATTGTAAAATCAAAATAAAAAATAATGAATCAACCTTTAGCATATGTGCATCCGGGAGCGAAAATTGCCAAAAATGTGGTAATTGAGCCATTTGCAACGATTCATAATAATGTGGTTATTGGCGAAGGAAGCTGGATAGGCTCTAATGTAACCATTATGGAGGGAGCACGCATAGGGAAAAATTGTAGTATTTTTCCTGGTGCGGTAATATCTGCAATTCCACAGGATAAAAAATTTGATGACGAGGATACCACTACCATCATCGGAGATAATACAACAATAAGAGAGTGTGTTACCATCAATAGAGGAACATCAGATCGAATGAAAACTGTGATAGGTAATAATTGCTGGATTATGGCGTACTGCCATATTGCTCACGATTGTATTGTGGGTGATAATTGTATCTTTTCCAATAATAGTACCTTAGCAGGACATATAAATGTAGGCGATCATGTTGTGCTTGCAGGAATGGCTGCAATCCAACAGTTTTGTAGCATAGGTAAGCATGCCTTTGTAACTGGTGGATCATTGGTTAGAAAAGACGTACCACCATTTGTAAAAGCCGGTCGTGAGCCACTTTCCTACGTGGGTATCAATTCTATAGGTCTTAGAAGAAGAGGATTTACTACTGAGAAGATTAGAGAAATTCAGGATATTTATAGAATTTTATATCAAAGAAATTATAACAATACGCAGGCTGTAACCATTATTGAAGCTGAAATGCAGGCCACAGCCGAGCGTGACGAAATATTAGAATTTATTAAAAACTCGCAGCGAGGTATCATGAAGGGATATTTCAGCTCGAACTAAAAAATTAAATGAATGGCCAGTACAAGCGATATTAGAAACGGACTTTGCATAAGATATAACCACGATATTTATAAGATTGTTGAATTTCTTCATGTAAAGCCGGGTAAAGGTCCAGCTTTTGTTAGAACTAAATTAAAAAGTGTAACCACAGGAAAGGTTGTTGATAATACATTTTCAGCAGGACACAAAATTGATGATGTTCGTGTAGAAACACATAAATATCAGTTTTTGTATCAGGATGGGGAGTTTTATCATTTTATGCATGTAGAAGATTATACACAAATAAGACTTCTAGAAAGTGCTTTGGATATGCCGCAATTACTTAAAGAAGGCGAAGTGCTAACTGTTATAATCAATACTGAAGATAATATGCCGCTTTCTACAGAGATGCCTGCAAGCGTAGTTCTAGAAGTTGCGCATACCGAGCCTGGTGTTAAAGGAAATACAGCAACAAACGCTACTAAACCTGCAACCGTAGAGACTGGAGCTGAGGTTAACGTTCCTTTGTTTATAAATGAAGGTGATAAGATTAGAATCGAAACAGAAAAAGGAACTTACAAAGAAAGAATTAAAGAATAAGTTTTATAACTAATAATTGAAAAAGGAAAGGTAAATTTATCTTTCCTTTTTTTATATTTAATAATTAGATGAAGTTTCCACAAACACATACCATAGAGCAAATTGCCACGATCATTTCGTGCAAATTTGTTGGCGATAGAAATTTTCCGGTAGAAGGAATAAACGAGATTCATGTTGTTACTGCAGGTGATATTGTCTTTGTAGACCATCCCAAATATTATGATAAAGCACTAAACTCTGCTGCTACCGTTATTCTAATTAATAAGGAAGTTGAATGTCCAGAAGGAAAAGCTTTGCTAATTTCAGATGATCCTTTCAGGGACTTTAATAAGCTTGCTAAATATTTTAAACCTTTTGAAAAAGCGACTGAAAAAATAGCTTCTTCAGCAAAAATAGGGCAGGGGACTCATATTCAACCAACAGCTTTTATAGGGAACAATGTAATTATCGGTAAAAATTGTAGAATTGATGCTAACGTTAGCATAAACGATCATACGATAATAGGCGATAATGTGATTATTCAGGCTGGTACTGTAATTGGCGGAGATGCTTTTTATTATAAAACTCGTCTAGAAGGTTTTGATCGCTTGCTTTCTAGCGGTCGCGTAGTTTTAGAAAATGATGTAGAAATTGGTTGTAACTGCACTATAGATCGCGGGGTAACAGGAGATACTTTAATTAAAAGAGGGACTAAAATAGATAATTTGGTTCAGGTGGGGCATGATACTGTTATTGGTGAGAAATGTCTTATAGCTTCACAAGTTGGTATTGCTGGTTGCGTAATTGTTGAAGACCAGGTTACACTTTGGGGCCAAGTAGGGGTAAGAAGCGATGTTACTATAGCCAAAGGTTCTATAATGATGGGGCAAACCGGTGTTACTAAAAACTCTAAACCGGGAGTTACGTATTGGGGTACTCCACTACAAGAAATGCGTTCGTATTTAGTAGAACAGGCTTATCTAAAAAAATTACCTGAATTTATGAAGAATTCAAATAAAAAATAAGCACATGAGTTTAAAAGGCAAGAAGTTAGTAGAACAATTTTATAAATTATTTTCGAATGATCCCGAGGAGGCGCTAAAATTGATGCACGCTGATATGAGTTTAGATTGGCATAGCAGCACTGGATATCGCCAGCTTAATAAAACTAGAATGCGTGAGCTCTTAACGGAAATGACTACAACTTACGAGGCACTCCGCTTAGAGATTAAAGAAACTATTAAGGAAGACCAGAAGGTGGTGATCTATTATACCTATCACGTTAGAACTATAGAAAATCCTGAAGAAGAACTTCCACTTGCACATTTTATGACCATCTGGCATTTAAAAGATAATTTACTTTACCAAGGCTCACAAATAAGTCAGTTGCCAAACGAATAATAGTGAAGCCATCTGAAAACCAGATGGTTTTTTGTTAAATATTAGCTCTATGTTTGTAGAATTAAAATTATATTCTACATTTGTAGAGTTAATTCTAATAAAGTAAAAAAATGAAACTTTCCAATGCAGAAGAGCAACTAATGCAAATATTATGGAAGCTGAAAAAAGCTTTTATGAAAGATCTGATTGACGAATATCCCGAACCAAAACCGGCAACAACCACAGTAGCTACTTTATTGAAGCGCATGCGAGATAAGAAGTTTATTGATTTTGTACAATATGGCCGATCTAGAGAGTATTTTCCATTAGTGAAAAAGGAAGATTATTTCTCTAAACAGATGAACGGACTCATCAAAAATTTCTTCAATAATTCTGCTGCCCAATTTGCTTCTTTCTTTACGGAAGAAACCGACTTATCTGAATCAGAATTAAAAGAATTACGAAAAATCATCGACGACAGAATTAAAAATCAATAGCTTATGATCATCTATATTCTAAAATTTTCGGGTTGTCTCTTGGTTTTATATGCGTTTTATAGGTTGTTTTTGGAAAGCGAAAAAAATCATAGGTTTAAGCGATTTTACTTATTATTTGCATTAGTAGCTTCAGTAATAATTCCGCTAATTACCATAAGCTATCAGGTTGAAGCACAACCAGTGCAGCAAACGGGATTCTTAATACATGAAGATACAACCAAAGTATCGGAAGTAAAAGCAAGCTTTTGGAAAGATCAGCTTCCGGCAATTTTATGGACTGTTTATAGTTTTGGTGTGGTTATTTTTTTATTTCGATTTTTAGGCAATATTAGTCGTTTAAGACGTCTAATTCAGAAGCACGAAAAAGTAGATGAATATTGGAATATCAAAGTTTTGCTACCATTTCAGCCAACTCCATATTCTTACTTCAAATATATTTTTGTTGAAAAAGATGCTTTTGAACAGAATAATATTCCGAAGGAAATTTTAAAGCATGAAGAAGCTCATGTACATCAAAAACATACGCTAGATTTATTGATATTGGAGATTTTACAGGTCATTTTTTGGTTTAATCCGCTGTTCATCTTTATTAAAAAATCAATACGTTTAAATCACGAGTTTCTTGCCGATGAAGCCGTTCTAAAACAAAATATTAGCGCATTATCGTATTCTAATTTATTACTTAACAGCTCGTTTGCCGGCCATCAAGCTACAATGACGAGTTCATTTAAACATTCATTAATCAAAAAACGAATCGTTATGATTTCAAATTCATTTTCAAAAAAGAGAGTAGGTCTAAAAATTGGATTTTTAGTGCCCGTTTTGTGTTGTTGCATTTATTTTTTTAATAATGCTATTGTTGCTGAAACTATACAGCAGGATGCGTCCATTGTTTCTAGGAATTCTTATTTATTCCCTTCAGTTATACCCACGCCAGCACCAAGGCATTTTAGTGGGTCGAATACTGGAAATCGAAAAGAGCTAGACTCTATAAAAAATTCAGAAAGAATAATAACAATTACCGTTGATGATGCCGTTATTTCTTTTGGAAATGTAGAAACCAATCTGGAAAATTTTGTAAAAGATTTCAATTTATTTACACAAAACTGGGATGAAGCAATGCTTAAGCAAACCGAGCTAAGTTTGATGTACTACAAAAGCAATATTGATATCGAAAAGCTAAAATCGGAAATGGCAAAAACAGCCTATTACAAAAAAACTGGAAAATCATTCCTGCCACCACCACCAGCTCCAACAGCTCCTGAAGTGATCGAGGTGTTAGAGGATGTGCCAACGCCACCAAATTCACCAGAAATAATAGAGGTTGTAGAAGATGTTCCGAATCCGCCAGCTCCACCCAAAAAGCCTGAAGTGATCGAGGTGGTTGAGAATGTTTCAACGGTTTCTAAAGCTGAAGATATTATTGCTGTAGAGGAACAGCAACCAAATGGTAAGACATTCCAAATTTCTCTCTCAGATAAAAAATCAGTTAAAGAATTAATCAAAGAATATAATGTTCAGCTTAAAAAATTGAATTTGCTTTTACCATAAGGCTATCCAATGGCTTATCTTGAATTGGAAAAAGAAAAGCAGGATAAAATAGCTATTAACTTTGCTCATCTTTATAAGTTACATGTAATGCTCTCTAAAAAAGGAGCTCAGGATAAAGTTGACATACTGCCGCCACCTCCGCCAACAACTAGAAAAGAATAAGAGAATCAAAAGGTTATGAAAGTCTTATAAAATTCTAGAATTAAAAAATCCTCATTAAAAATGATAATTATTACAACTATCGCTTTTTCATAATAATCATTTAAAACCCACAATATTCTTTGAAAAAGCTTTATGTTTTATCTTTAAAAACATATTTTTGTGTACGTAATTACAAAAAATACTTATGAGCGTTTTAGTAAATAAAGATTCAAAAATAATCGTGCAGGGATTTACCGGTAGCGAAGGTACTTTCCATGCAGAGCAAATGATAGAATATGGTTCCAACGTAGTTGGAGGTGTTACTCCGGGTAAAGGAGGCCAAACTCATTTGGATAAACCGGTGTTTAATACAGTTTCAGATGCTGTTAAAGAAACAGGAGCAGATGTAACGATCATCTTTGTTCCGCCAGCGTTTGCTGCCGATGCCATTATGGAAGCTGCCGATGCCGGGATTAAAGTAATCATTACTATTACGGAAGGTATTCCTGTTGCAGATATGGTTAAGGCTTCAGATTATATTAAAGACAAAGATTGTCGTTTAATTGGTCCAAACTGTCCTGGTGTTATTACTCCGGGTGAAGCTAAAGTTGGTATTATGCCAGGTTTCGTTTTCAAGAAAGGAACTGTAGGTATCGTTTCTAAATCTGGTACTTTAACTTACGAAGCTGCAGATCAGGTTGTGAAAGAAGGTCTAGGAATCACTACTGCGATTGGTATTGGTGGAGACCCTATTATTGGAACCACCACTAAAGAAGCGGTAGAGCTTTTAATGAACGATGAGGAGACTAAAGCTATCGTGATGATTGGCGAAATTGGTGGACAATTAGAAGCTGATGCGGCTAAATGGATCAAAGAAAATGGTAACAAAAAGCCTGTTATTGGATTTATCGCTGGAGAAACTGCTCCTGCTGGTAGAACGATGGGGCACGCTGGTGCTATTGTAGGTGGAAGTGAAGACACTGCACAGGCTAAGAAAGCAATCTTAAAAGAAAATGGAATACACGTTGTAGATTCTCCTGCTGAGATCGGTAAAAAAGTTGCCGAGGTTATAGGAAAATAGTTAAAATTTAAGATAATTTTAAATAATTTTAGTCCGTAAGCGTTACATGCTTACGGACTTTTTTATTTTTATAAATATTTATCAATCAAAATTTTAACTATGAGGAAATTTTATCTGCCCCTTATGGCAATCCTTTTTCTTGCTTTTTCATCTTGTAAGAAACAAGAAGATTCAAATTCAAATTCGCACACCGATGCCAATGGTTTTTCTTACGAAACTTTTGAAAACGATCCTACCGGTTTACGTCTTTACACTTTAGACAATGGTTTAAAAGTTTACCTGAGTCAGAATAACGAAGAACCTAAAATTCAAACTTTAATTGCCGTTCGTGCCGGTTCTACCTACGATCCAGCCGATAATACAGGGCTTGCTCATTATCTTGAGCATATGGTTTTTAAAGGAACAAGTAAAATAGGCACTCAGGATTGGGAAACAGAAAAAGTGCTTTTAGATTCGATTTCAGATTTATACGAGAAGCATAAAGCTACTACAGATCCTGAAGAGAAAAGAGCGATTTATCGACAGATCGACTCGGTTTCACAGGAAGCTTCAAAATATTCTATAGCAAACGAATATGATAAAATGGTGAGCTCTTTGGGAGCTGAGGGCACCAATGCCTTTACCTCGAATGAGCAAACAGTCTATGTAAATAAAATACCTTCTAACGAATTAGACAAATGGCTTACCATAGAAAGCGAAAGATTTAGCGAATTAGTTTTACGATTGTTTCATACCGAATTAGAAGCGGTTTACGAGGAGTTTAACCGCGGGCAGGATAGTGATTCCAGAAAACAATATTATGCAGTTTTAGAAGGACTTTATCCTACACATCCGTACGGTATACAAACAACCATCGGAAAATCTGAGCATTTAAAGAATCCTTCTATGGAAGCAATTCACAATTACCATGAACAATATTATGTGCCAAATAATATGGCTGTAATTCTTTCAGGAGATTTAGAGTTTGATAGCACGATTCAGAAGGTGAATGATGCGTTTGGCGTCTACGAATCTAAAGAAGTGACGCATCCCACATTTCCTGAAGAACAACCTATCACTGCACCAATAGAAAAAGAGGTATTTGGGCCAACTTCAGAATCTGTTTACGTCGCTTTCCGTACCGATGGTGTGGGCAGTAAAGATCAAAAAATTGTTTACTTAATAGATTATATTCTGGCCAATTCGCAAGCTGGTCTAATCGATTTAGATCTAAATCAAAAACAAAAAGTACAAGCAGCGTCTTCTTATACAAATTTTGATAATGATTATGGATTCCATTTGTTATACGGAATGCCTAAAGCTGATCAATCTTTAGAAGAAGTGAAAAATCTTTTACTTGCTGAAGTCGAAAAAGTCAAAAAAGGAGAATTTGAAGATTGGTTAATCGATGCCGTAATTAACGATTTAAAATTATCTGAAATTCGCCAATTTGAGGATGCATCTTCAGTAGCGTATGCACATATGGATGCTTTTATTCATTTTCAAGACTGGCAGGAAGTAGTAGATTTTACAGACGATTTAAAATCTATTACCAAAGATGAACTTGTTACTTACGCCAACGAGCATTATAAAGACAACTATGTAGCGGTTTATAAAAGAATAGGGGAAGACCCAAATATCGCCAAGGTAGAAAACCCAGGTATCACTCCCGTTCAGCTAAATCGTGATAAGCAATCTGATTTTATAACCGAATTCAACAAATCTGAAGCACCTGCTTTAACTCCGCAGTATGTAGATTATGAAGAGGCAATCAAAAAAGAAGAAACCGAAAATGGATTGCCGGTTTCTTATATTCTGAATGAAAATAATGATCTTTTCAACCTGTATTTTATTTTTGATATGGGGCAGGATAATGATAAAGAGATTTCGCTGGCAACTGGATATTTAGATTATCTGGGCACAGATAAATATACTCCTGAAGAATTAAAGCAAGAGTTTTACAAACTTGGTATAAACTATTTTGTAAGCGCAGGTTCAGATCAAATTTATGTTGGTATTAGTGGATTAAAAGAGAATCTGCCAAAAGGATTAGAATTATTGGAACATCTTTGGCAAAATGCTAAGCCAAATCAAGAAACCTACGAGAAATACGTCGCTTCGATTATGAAAGGTCGTGACGATGCTAAAACTCAAAAAGGAAATATTCTGTTTAATGGTCTAATGAACTTTGGTAAATATGGAGAAGATTCCCGTTTACGTAATATTTATACTGAAGCCGAATTAAAAGCCTTAGATCCAGCTGAATTGGTAGACAAAGTAAAAGACCTTCGTAATTACAAACAACGAGTGCTTTATTATGGGAAAGATCCTGAAGTAGCCGTTGCTACCGTAAGCGCTAAACATGATGTTCCTCAAGAGTTAAAAGATTACCCTGAAGCTAAAAAGTACGCTGAACAAGACATAGGAGGAAATGTTTACTTTGTAGATTATGACATGGTGCAAAGTGAAATGGTTTTTCTTGCAAAAGGGGAAAATTTTGATGTAGAAAAGATGGCGGCTACACAATTATTCAATACATATTTTGGTAGTGGCTTATCATCTATTGTATTTCAGGAAATACGGGAGTCTAAATCTTTAGCATATTCAGCTTACTCAAGTTACCAAATGGCTTCAGAAATGGATAAACCCAATTATACGATGGCATATATTGGTACACAAGCCAATAAAATGCCACAAGCAGTAGATGCTATGATGGACCTTATGACGAATATGCCCAAAGCAGAAGAACAATTTGAAGCTGCTAAAGAAGCCACTTTAAAGAAAATTGCAGCAGATCGAATTACAAAAACAAATATTTTCTGGAGTTACGAGCGATTAAAAGATCGCGGTTTAGATCACGATACGCGCCAGGAAATGTATGATGCTATAAAAGAGATGAGTTTTGATGATTTACAAAACTTTTTTGATAGCAATATCAAAGGTCAGGATTATAATGTTTTGGTAATTGGTAATAAAAAAGATGTAGATATGGAAGCACTTAGCAAGCTAGGTGAAGTAAAAGAATTAGATATAGATTATATTTTCAATTACGAAAAACAAGAAGACAAACAACTGAAATTGTAAAATTTTTGGCTAAAAAAATAGAGACCTCCTTGAAAAAGGAGGTTTTTTTATACCTAAACAATGCTTATTCTTATCTTTGGACCAGAAAATTCTAACTTACTATAATACATATGAAATTATTAGAAGGTAAAAACGCTATCGTAACCGGTGGAAGCCGTGGTATTGGTAGAGGTATAGCAAAAGTATTTGCAGAGCACGGAGCTAATGTAGCATTCACATACAACTCTTCTGAAGAAGCAGCGAAAGAACTGGAAAATGAGCTTTCTGAAACCGGATTAAAAGCTAAAGGTTATAAATCTAATGCAGCCGATTTTGAGCAGGCGCAGGAATTAATTAAAAATGTAGCTGAAGATTTTGGCGCTATCGATATTCTGGTAAACAATGCCGGAATCACCAAGGATAACCTGCTAATGCGAATGAGTGAGGAAGATTTTGATCGTGTGATCGAGGTAAACCTAAAGTCAATTTTTAACATGACCAAAGCAGTACAACGTACGATGCTTAAACAACGCAAAGGAAGCATTATCAATATGAGTTCTGTGGTTGGAGTTAAAGGAAATGCAGGACAGGCTAATTATGCGGCTTCTAAAGCAGGTATCATTGGTTTTAGCAAATCTATGGCATTAGAGCTTGGTTCTCGTAATATTCGTACGAATGTGATTGCTCCTGGCTTTATCGAAACTGAAATGACGGAGAAATTAGACGAAAAAGTAGTACAGGGATGGAGAGATAATATTCCATTAAAACGCGGTGGATCTCCAGAGGATATAGCAAATGCTTGTGTTTTCTTAGGTAGTGACCTTAGTGCCTATATTACCGGGCAGGTAATTAATGTAGATGGCGGAATGCTAACCTAGTTCCCTAATTGAAATTATTGATTTTGTTTTTTGATTTTAGGTTGGTAGAAGCTTAATATTCTCTTAAATTACAACCCAAAATCGATTAATGACTTTACTAAATATTATATATATAACCCTAGCTGTGATATTCGCGCTGGGGTTTTCTTATTTTCAATATTATGTAAAGTCCAAACGTAATAAAAAAGAGCGTTTAATCCTTTTTACGCTACGTACTTTAAGTGTTTTTACACTACTTTTTTTATTGATCAATCCAAAGATCAAGTCGGTTACAATACAAAAAGTGAAACCAGATTTAGTGCTCGCTTTAGATAATTCTGAATCGATTTCTTATCTCAAACAAGAGAATAATTTATCTGAAATTGCCTTATTTTTTAAGAAAGATGAAGAAATAAATAAACGTTTTAATGTTCACAATATAGGTTTCGGAAGTGAAATTTTAGCGATAGATTCCACCAATTTCAATGCAAAACAAACTGATATTTTTAAGGTTTTGGATGATGTAAAATCCAGCTTTAAAAGGAAGCAAAATGCTAGCATTTTAGTTACCGATGGTAATCAAACTTTGGGTAGAGATTTTCAATATTTCAATGCTTCTAAGAATCAAAAAATCTTTCCTATTATCGTTGGGGATACAACAAAATTTCCCGATTTAAGTATTTCAAAATTGAATGTGAATCGATATGCATTTCTTGAAAATAAATTTCCTGTAGAAGTTTTTCTGAATTATTCAGGTTCAAAAAATATCGCTTCAAGGTTTGTTATTTTAAATGATGGCGAGACAGTTTTTTCTGAAGAAGTGAATTTTTCAGAAGAAAATAGATCGGTTAGGCTAGAAGCAAATTTACCAGCTTCACAAGTAGGAACACAAACTTTTTCCGCAGAAATTCTTCCGTTGAAAAATGAAAAGAATACAGTAAATAATCAAAATAATTTTGCAGTCGAGGTGATCGATGAACGTACTTCAGTATTAATTTTAAGTAGTTTTCCGCATCCAGATTTAGGTACTCTAAAAAAATCAATCGAGACCAATAAGCAGCGAAAAGCAACTATAAAATACGCGAGCGAAAATATAGTAAAATTAAATGAATATCAGTTAGTTATATTTTATCAACCAAACAATAGCTTTAATAATTGGTTTGAGGCTATAGGTAAGGCTAATTTAAACTATTTTGTTATAACCGGAACTAAAACAGACTGGAACGTCATTAAAAAATCATTGCCGTTTTTATCGAAAAGCGGTAGTAATACTGAACAGGATTTCTATGCAGAAATAAACCCGAATTTTAACCAGTTTCAGTTTGAGGATATCGGGTTCTTAAATCTACCTCCGCTTCAGGATAAGTTTGGAGATTTAAAAATTGATACCGATTTTGAGACTTTGCTTTATCAAAACTTAGAGGGAGTGACCACCAAACAACCGTTATTAATGATTTCTAGAAATAACGCTAAAAGTTCAGCTTTTTTATTTGGTGAAAATATTTGGAGATGGCGGACTAAGATTTTTTTGGAAAATAAAAGCTTCGAAAAGTTTGATAAATTTATTGGTGGTCTTGTTCAAAATCTATCTTCAAAAAAGAAAAAGGAGCGCTTAAATATTGAATATGAGTCGTTCTATTATTCTAACGAAATTATAAAATTTGACGCTCAATTTTTCGACGAAAATTATCAATTCGATCCCAATGCAAATCTAAAGATCAAGCTTAAGAATGACAGCATAAATATGGTTTCAGATTCAAGATTTTTGTTGCGAAATAATTTTTATCAGGTAAGCTTTAATGATCTTCAACCGGGGGAATATGAATTCACCGTTTCAGAAGAAAATTCAGGAATCAAGAAAACCGGTAAATTTTCCGTAATTTCGTTCAATGGAGAAGAGCAATTTTCTTCAGCGAATTTTTCTAAACTTAAAAATCTGGCTGATAAAAATGAAAGTCAGGTTTACTTCCCCGATCAATTGGAAAATTTAAAATCTGAGCTTTTAAACGATAATCGTTTTTCAATAATAATAAAAGAAAACATCAAGTCTCAAGCTATAATCGAGTGGTATATTTTATTATTTATTTTAGTTGGTTTATTAGCAGGAGAATGGTTTTACAGAAAATATAAAGGTTTAATTTAATAAATTATCTATGAATAGATTACCCAAAATTGCAATACCAATTTTTATAGGATTGGTTATTTTAATCATATTTATTTCCAAATCTACAGTCACCATAGGTTCTGGGGAGGCCGGTGTTTTATATAAAACATTTGGCAATGGTGTAGTAACTGATGAGCCACCGATGAGTGAAGGATTTCATCTTGTTGCTCCATGGAATCGGGTTTTTATTTACGAAGTCCGCCAACAGTCTTTAGACGAAAAAATGACTGTTTTATCTTCAAATGGTTTGGAGATAAAATTAGATGCTTCGGTTTGGTTTCAACCAGCCTATGGCGATCTTGGAAAACTTCATAAAGAAAAAAGTGAAGCTTATATCGAAAGATTGCTAAAACCTGCGTTACGATCTGCAACGCGAGCAGTAGTTGGACGTTATAACCCAGAGCAATTATATTCTAGCAAACGTGAAGCAATTCAGGAAGAAATTTTAGAAGAAACTCAAATTTTATTGCGCGAACAATATGTTCAGGTTAATGAAGTTTTAGTAAGGGACGTTTCTTTACCGTCGACCATTAAAGATGCTATCGAGCGTAAACTAAGACAGGAGCAAGAATCTTTAGAATACGAATATCGTTTAACCAAAGCCGAGCAGGAAGCTGAGCGCCAACGTATCGATGCTGAGGGTAAAGCACGAGCAAACCGAATTTTAAGTGAATCGTTAACCGATAAAATTTTACAGGAAAAAGGAATACAGGCAACTTTAGAACTGGCAAAATCTGGTAATGCTAAAACTGTAATCATTGGCTCTGGTGAAAGCGGATTACCACTGATTTTAGGAAATAACTAAAAATTATCTTAGAAATTTTAAATTCTGATTTTGAATTTTAAAATTAATACTTAGATTTGCTTCCATAATGAGAACGATACAATTACATCACCATCATCATATTTACTACTGCGCTCAGGCGAGGTAAATTTGATATGTGGTAATGTTAAGCATATTTAGAAACCCGTTTGAGCTACTCAAACGGGTTTTTTATTTGTTCAAATTTGACAACTGAAATTAAACTAAGCACTAAAAATAAAATGCTTTTGTGATGAAAAAAGAAAAACTAAGAATTGCAATTCAAAAATCTGGCCGCCTAAACGAAGATTCTCTTAAGATTTTAAAAGACGCAGGGATTTCAATAGATAATGGAAAAGAGCAGTTAAAAGCTTCGGCTCGTAATTTTCCGGTAGATGTTCTATATCTAAGAAATGGGGACATCCCACAGTATTTAAGAGATGGCGTGGTAGATGTAGCTATTCTTGGTGAAAACGTGTTGGTAGAGAAAGGACAAGATATTATTCGAGGTGAAAAATTAGGATTCTCTAAATGCCGCGTTTCTTTGGCCGTTCCAAAATCTGTAAAGTATAACGGAATAGAGGATCTGGAAGGAAAGAAAATAGCCACCAGTTATCCAAATACGGTTAAAGAGTATTTAGCTGAAAAAGGAATTACTGCAGATCTTCATATTATTAATGGTTCTGTTGAAATTGCGCCGAATATTGGCTTGGCCGATGCGATTTGCGATATTGTTTCCAGCGGAAGTACGCTTTTTAAAAACAATCTGAAGGAGGCCGAAGTAATGTTGAAGAGTGAGGCGATTTTGGCCATTTCACCAAAGATTTCTAAAGAACGTCAGCAGATTTTAGATCAGTTACAATTTAGGTTGAAGTCGGTTTTAAACGCACGCACTTCAAAATATATATTACTTAATGCACCGAATGACAAGTTAGATGATATTATTAGACTTTTACCGGGAATGCGTTCTCCTACCGTTCTGCCATTAGCAGAAGAAGGATGGAGCTCCATCCACACCGTAATTAACGAAGAGCGTTTTTGGGAGGTAATAGACGAATTAAAACGACTGGGAGCAGAGGGATTACTTGTAGTGCCGATCGAAAAAATGGTTTTGTAAATTTAGATATTTGACCGCTTTGCTTTAGAAGTTAGAAGTTAGAATATAGAATAAAGAAACAAGAATCTGGATTTATTTTGAATGCTAAATACTAATTAGTTGATTATTGTTATTTGAAATTTGAAAATTGGCCTATCGAAAGTTGATAGTAAAATTCGAAATGAGGAAGTGTTGAAATTTTAGGCTGTTTGAGCGTAGCGAGTTCCTAAAATTTAGCTTCAGAATGAAGAATTTAAATCAAGTTTCGTAAGCCTAGACTTTTTTGTTTCTTTTTTCGGCAATGGAAAAAAGAAAGAGTCAGAAAATGAAATAAAATATTAGATTCTAAATTTGAAATAGAGAATTATTTATGATGAGATTTCTCGACTTCGTTTCACTATTTTCGAAATGACAGCGGAGAAATAGAATCATTAATTAAAAGCTGAAAACTAATTGCTTACAACCATCCAAACTGTAAACTTAAAGAAATGAATAAAATATATAATCCTTCAAAATCAGAATGGGATGCTGTTTTAAAACGGCCAACAAAAACAGTAGACGATATTGAAGATACGGTGAACCAAATTTTTGCTGAAGTAAAAGCTAAAGGAGATACTGCAGTAGCCAAATATACCGATATGTTTGATGGCATCAAGTTGGACAATACTCTGGCAACTTCAGAAGAAATTAAAGCAGCTGAAGCTGAAATTTCAGAAGAATTGAAATCTGCTATTCTTTTAGCAAAAAAGAATATCGAGAAATTCCATGTTGCACAGAAAACCGATAAAGTTGAAGTAGAGACCACTAGCGGTGTAAAATGCTGGCAAGAAAAAAGACCTATTCAAAAGATCGGATTATATATTCCGGGTGGAAGTGCCCCTTTATTTTCTACAATATTAATGTTGGCGGTACCGGCAGCTATTGCAGGCTGTAAAGAAATCGTGCTTTGTACGCCACCAAATAAAGAAGGAAAAGTTCATCCAGCAATTTTATACACGGCAAATTTATGCGGTGTAACAAAAATCAATAAGATTGGTGGGATTCAGGCGATTGCTGCATTGACTTTCGGAACTGAAACCGTGCCTAAAGTATACAAAATTTTTGGTCCCGGAAATCAATTTGTAACTGTCGCAAAGCAGTTAGCTACGCGCCATAATGTTTCGATCGATATGCCGGCAGGTCCATCAGAGTTGCTGGTTGTCGCAGATGATTCGGCAAATCCAGCATACGTAGCTTCCGATTTATTAAGTCAGGCAGAACACGGTGCTGATAGCCAGGTGATCTTAGTTTCGACTTCAAAAACATTTTTGGATGAAGTAGAATTAGCGGTTGAAAATCAACTTAACGAATTACCAAGAAAAGAAATAGCAAAAAAAGCGATCGATAATTCAAAGTTGATTTATGTTGAAAATGATGACATTGCCTTAGATTTAATTAACGAGTACGGCCCGGAGCATTTTATAATTTCAACTGAAAATAACGAATTTTATACTGAAGGAATCATTAACGCCGGTTCTGTTTTTATAGGGAATTACACTCCTGAAAGTGCTGGCGATTATGCTTCAGGAACCAATCATACGTTACCTACAAATGGCTACGCAAAGCAATATAGCGGCGTAAATCTGGATAGTTTTATGAAGAGTATGACGTTTCAGCAAATTTCTGAAGAAGGAATTAAAAGCATTGGTCCTGCGATCGAGTTAATGGCCGAAGCCGAAGGATTACAGGCGCATAAAAACGCAGTGACCTTACGATTGAAAGATTTGAGTTAATATGCTAATTAGATTTTAGATCGCTTCGCTTTTAGAATTTAGAAAATAGATAAGAGAAACAAGAGCTTGGAATCAGGATTTATTTTGAATGCTAAATGTTGAATTTTGATTGGAAAAATGAGATGAGATACCGGATCGAGTCCGAGATGAAGAAAAGTGGTCGTCATGCTGAACTTGATTCAGCATCTCACTCGGCTTGTAAGGTCAAATTAAAGAGATCATTGAGTGAAATTTAAACTAAAATGTAAAGTTCATTTGTTTACATAGTAACTAATAAATACCGCACGGTTTTTTATACTGGTATTACAAATGACTTAAGAAAGAGAATAGCAGAACATCACAATGGAAATGGAAGTAAATTTACTTCTAAATATTAAATTACGGATTTGATCTATTTTGAAGAATTTTTAGAAATTGAACAAGCAATAACAAGAGAAAAGCAACTTAAGAATTGGAAAAAGCAATGGAAGTTAGATTTGATTAAATCTTTAAATCCAAAATTTGAAACTTTAGAATATTAATTTTAAAAACTAGTAGTCATGCTGAACTTGTCTCAGCATTTCATTTAAGTGAGGAAAAATGGCGATGAGATCCCGGATCGAGTCCGGGATGACGAAGAGCACTTGTCATGTTGAAATTGATTCAGCATTTCATCTAGTTGAATTCAAAAATGATGCGATTACAGATCAAGTCCGAAATGATCAATACTTAAATAAAATATCTGAAAGTTAAAAACCAACAGCTGAAAGCAAAAAAATAAAAATGCCAACTACAGTTAACATACAAAACCTAGTTCGTGAGAACGTGAAGAAATTAAAACCCTATTCTTCCGCACGCGATGAATATAAAGCTACAGGAACCGAGATGGTTTTTTTGGATGCCAACGAAAATCCTTATCAAACCGATGTAAATCGTTACCCTGATCCACATCAGCGAAATGTAAAGAATGAATTGGCAAAAATTAAAGGAATCCAACCAGAGCAAATTCTGTTGGGAAATGGTAGTGATGAGGTGTTGGATTTATTGTTTAGGGCGTTTTGTGAACCGGCAAAAGACAATGTGATTACGCTCCCGCCAACCTACGGAATGTACAAAGTGCTTTCAGAAATTAACAATATCGAAAATAGGGAAGTGTTACTTTCGCAAGATTTTGAGCCTCAGGTTTCAGCGATATTAGATAAATCTGATGATAATTCTAAATTGCTTTTCCTTTGTTCGCCTAACAATCCAACGGGGAACACCTTTTCAGAAGAAAAAGTAGAAGAGTTGCTTCAAAAGTTTAACGGACTCGTAATTATTGACGAGGCTTATATTGATTTTTCAGGAAAAGAAAGCTGGTTAAACAGGCTTCAGCAGTATCCGAATTTAGTGATTACACAAACCCTTTCTAAAGCTTACGGGATGGCAGGAATTCGTTTAGGTATTTGCTGCACTTCCGAAGAAATTATCGAGATTTTAAAGAAAATTAAGCCACCATATAACGTAAACCAATTAACGCAACAACGCGCTTTAAACCGCATTCTGGATGTTGATGGTGTGCGCAGCGAAGTTACTGATATTCTGAAGGGTAGAGAAGAGTTATTTAAAGTGTTGCTGGAAGTTTCTTATGTCGAAAAAATATACCCTTCAGATGCGAATTTTATCCTAGTTAAAGTGGATAATGCTTCAGACAGATACGATCAATTGATTGAAAAAGGCATTGTAATTAGAAATAGAACCACACAACCGCTTTGCGAAAATACACTGCGTTTAACCGTAGGAACCACTGAAGAAAATCAAAAATTAATCGCTGCTTTAAAAAGCTTAAATTAACCGAAATGCAAAAAGTTTTATTTATAGATCGTGATGGAACCATTATTCTGGAACCCGAAGATTATCAGGTAGACAAACTGGAGAAATTAGAGTTCTATCCAGAGGCATTGTTCTATTTATCGAAAATTGCCAAAGAGTTAGATTACGAATTGGTAATGGTGACCAATCAAGATGGTTTGGGAACCGAGGTGTATCCGGAAGATCAATTCTGGCCAATACAGAATTTTGTGGTGAAGACTTTCGAGAATGAAGGTGTGAAATTTAGTGATATTCTGATTGATCGGACATTTGCAAAAGATAATCAACCTACCCGAAAGCCAAATACAGGTTTGTTAGAGCGTAAATATTTGAATGCTGATAGCTACGATATGGCAAACTCGATTATGATTGGTGATCGGATGACGGATATTGAATTTGCTTATAATTTCGGCGGAAAAGGAATTTTTATCGATACCCACGAAGATTTAGCGACCGATGAATTGAAAAATGATGTTGCAAAGCTGAAAGAAACCATTGCACTGAAAACTTCAAGCTGGAAGGATATTTATGAATTTTTGAAACTGAAAGATCGTACAGCAGAAATCGCCAGAAAAACGAATGAAACGGATATTCAGATCAAACTGAATCTTGACGGAACCGGGAAATCTGAAATTTCTACAGGAATTTCATTTTTTGATCATATGTTAGATCAAATCGCGCGCCACGGTCAAATGGATTTAGAGATAAAAGTAAATGGCGATTTAGAAGTTGATGAACACCACACGATCGAAGATACCGCAATCGCTTTGGGCGAAATCTATACAAAAGCTTTGGGCAACAAATTAGGAATCGAGCGATATGGCTTTTGTTTGCCAATGGACGATTGTTTAGCGCAAGTAGCGATCGATTTTGGTGGTCGAAATTGGTTAGTTTGGGAAGCCGATTTTAAACGTGAAATGGTAGGTAAAATGCCAACAGAAATGTTCTATCATTTCTTTAAATCCTTTACCGATGGGGCTAAAGCCAATCTAAATGTAAAAGCTGAAGGCACTAATGAGCATCATAAAATCGAAGCCATTTTTAAGGCCTTTGCTAAAGCGATTAAAATGGCGGTAAAAAGAGATACCGAAAAAATGATTTTACCATCAACAAAAGGAATGCTTTAATAATATTGGGAATTGGGTATAGAGTATAAAGTAGTTAGTATGTAAATTCTATTCTTTACTCAATACTAACTACTAATTATCAACTACTAAAAAATGAAAATAGCAATTATAGATTACGGCGCAGGGAATATTCAGAGTATCAAATTCGCCATAAAAAGGCTTGGATTTGAAGCTGTGCTTACAGATGATGCTGAAGAAATTAAATCGGCAGACAAGGTGATTTTTCCTGGAGTAGGAGAGGCGAGTAGTGCGATGAAGATGCTAAAGTCAACCGGACTCGATAAAGTAATTCCGCAGCTAAAACAACCGGTTTTAGGCATTTGCCTTGGGATGCAATTAATGTGCGAATATTGTGAAGAAGGAGATACTCCAGGATTATCGATTTTTGATGCTAAAGTTGTTAAATTTGATAATACGGTTAAAGTACCTCAAATTGGATGGAATCAGATTTATGATCTACAATCAGATCTGTTTGAAGGTGTGAAGGAAAAAGAATATGTGTATTTAGTACATAGTTTTTACGTAAAAGAATGTGAGGAAACAATTTGTTCTACACGGTACGGAGTCGAATATACTTCAGCAATAAAAAAGAATAATTTCTACGGAGTACAATTTCACCCGGAAAAAAGCAGTAAAGCCGGAGAAAAGATTTTGGAGAACTTTTTGAAGTTAGAATTACGAAGTTAGAAGTACGGAATAGGATTCTTGAATTAGGAAAACAAAAAATATCATGTATGATTTAAAAGAAAGAACTAAAAAGTTTGCTATTGATGTTTGGTCGTTGTGTTCCAATATACCTAAAAATAGAGAGTTCGATGCTTATGTGAGGCAGCTTATTAGATGTTCTAGTTCTGTTGGTGCAAATTATAGAGCTGCCAGAAGAGCTAAATCTAACGCAGATTTCATAAATAAATTAAAAATTGTGGAAGAGGAAGCTGATGAGTCGATGTACTTTTTAGAATTACTGCAAATAGTTTATCCTAAGGAAATGAGTAAAATAAAAGAGTTGCACACAGAAGCTAATGAATTAGTAGCTATAATTGTGTCTTCGATAAACAGGGCAAGAAAAAATAAATAAAATGTGTAAATCTAACTTCCAACTTCTAAATTCTAACTTTAAATGCGTTTAATACCAGCAATAGATATAATTGACGGAAAGTGTGTAAGACTTTCTAAAGGTGATTATAACACCAAAAAAGTATATAATGAAAATCCGCTCGAGGTTGCAAAATCTTTTGAAGCTCACGGTATCGAGTATCTTCATTTAGTAGATCTTGATGGTGCAAAATCGAAGCATATCGTAAACCATAAAATTTTAGAAACGATCGCTTTAAAGACCAATTTGAAAATTGATTTTGGTGGCGGATTAAAAACCGATAAAGATCTTGAAATCGCTTTTGAATGCGGAGCAAAACAAATTACCGGTGGTAGTATTGCCGTAAAAGATCCGGAGACTTTTAAAAGCTGGTTGAAAAAATTTGGTTCACAAAAGATCATTTTAGGTGCTGATGCCAATAACGAAAAAGTAGCCGTTAGCGGTTGGCAGGAAGAGTCAGATAAAGAATTGATTCCGTTTATTGCTGAATATCAAAAAGAGGGAGTAAAGTATGTGATTTGTACCGATATTTCTAAAGACGGAATGTTGCAAGGACCTGCTTTCGATCTTTACGATCGTATTTTATCCGAAAATCCTGAAATCAATCTAACTGCTTCTGGAGGAATATCGAAATTCGATGAATTATTAGAACTTTCTGATTTAGGTTGTGAAGGGACTATTATTGGTAAAGCGATTTATGAAGGAAGAATCAGCTTAAAGCAATTAGAAAACTATATTCTAAATGACGGACAATAGAGAATAATTTGATAATGCGATGATGTGCTAATTTGGTAATGAAAATAAGTGAACCAAGAATCAGGGTTTATTTTGAATGCTAAATGTTGAAAACGATTAAAGTGAATTTTCTATATACTTAAAAGCCGGCCTATCGAAAATTGTTCGTTAAATTCGAAGTGAAAGAAGCGTTGAAATTTTAGGCTGTTTGAGCGTAGCGAGTTCCTAAAATTTAGCTTCAGAACGAAGAATTTAGATCAAGTTTCGTAAGCCTAGCCTTTTTTGTTTCTTTTTTCGGCAATGGAAAAAAGAAAGAGGTATCGTTAAGTAATTAAAATTAATCAATTGAAATAGGTTATTTGGTAATTTGGAGAAGGCGTGATGTAAGTTAAGTAATTATTTAATGCTAAATCTTAAATTCAAAAAGCTACAAGTGAGATCCCGGATCAAGTCCGTGATGGCAGAAGCTAAAAAAATTTAATTTTAAAAACTAAAAGATGATAGCTGATAGCCAAAAAAACTGTAAACCCTTAAACGTATACTGTAAACTAAAACAAAGATGCTTACAAAAAGAATAATCCCCTGTTTAGATATAAAAGACGGAAGAACTGTTAAAGGTGTTAATTTCGTTGATCTAAGAGACGCTGGTGATCCGGTAGAATTGGCCGCCAAGTATGCTGAAACCGGCGCAGATGAGCTTGTATTTCTGGATATTTCAGCGACAGAAGAACGTCGTAAAACTTTAGCGAATCTTGTTTTGCGAGTGGCAGAAAAGGTAAATATTCCATTTACGGTGGGCGGCGGAATTTCTTCCGTAGAAGATGTCGATATTTTATTGAAGAATGGTGCAGATAAGGTTTCAGTAAACTCTTCCGCAGTAAAAAATCCTAATCTTATTAACGAGCTTTCTCAAAAATTTGGCGCGCAATGTATTACTGTAGCTATCGATGCAAAACAGGTAATGGGGCAGTGGATCGTTCATTTGGTTGGTGGTAAAGTTCCAACCGAACTCGATCTTTTTGAATGGGCCAAGGAAGTAGAACAGCGCGGTGCAGGGGAAATTTTGTTTACATCGATGAATAATGACGGTACTAAAGATGGTTTTGCTAATATTGCACTTAAGAAATTATCTGAAGATCTAAATATCCCGATCATTGCTTCGGGCGGTGCCGGTAATATTCAGCATTTTGTAGACACATTTAAAGAAGGAAAGGCCGATGCAGCTTTGGCAGCAAGTGTTTTTCATTTTAAAGAAATAGAAATTCCGGATCTTAAAAAAGAACTGGCAAATCAGGGAATTCCGGTAAGAATATAAAATTATAAAGATGAATATCGATTTTGATAAAAATAACGACGGATTAGTACCCGCAATCATTCAGGATGCAACCACCAAAAAGGTCTTGATGTTGGGGTACATGAATGAAGAAGCTTATCTAAAAACCAACGAAACAAAAAAAGTTACTTTTTATAGTCGTACTAAAAACCGTTTGTGGACCAAAGGTGAAGAAAGTGGAAACTTTTTGCACCTGGTTTCTATAAAAAATGATTGCGATAATGATACGCTTTTGGTAATGGTGAATCCGCAAGGTCCAACATGTCATAAAGGAACCGATACCTGTTGGGGCGAAAAAAATGAAGCTTCTTTTGGATTTTTATCCGATTTAGAAGGGGTTATTGCGCAACGTAAAAAAATGAGTGAAGTAGAGCCTGAATTGCGTAAAGACAAGGATTCGTATGTAGTATCACTTTTTGATAAAGGGATGAATAAAATCGCTCAAAAAGTAGGGGAAGAAGCTGTTGAGGTGGTAATTGAGGCTAAGGATAACGACGAAAATCTTTTCCTTAACGAAAGTGCAGATTTGCTGTTTCATTATTTAATTCTTTTAAAAGCCAAAGGCTACGAATTAAAAGATGTGGTGAAAGTTTTAGAAGAACGCCACTAGATGAAGTTAGATCGGCAAACTTATAAAACCCAAGCGGAAGTTGTTTTATTTATAAACGGACAGTTTCCAAAACAAATTCCTGTTTTAGACAGTTTCAAAAAGATTTATTGCACCGATGGAGCTTATCAAAAACTTACCGCATTAAAAATACAGCCTGATGTTGTTTCCGGTGATTTTGATTCTGTAGATCGCGAGGCAATTGCTTCATCGGTTACTGTTTTGGAAACGCCAGATCAAAATGCGACCGATTTCGAAAAGATTTTAAAAATTATTATCGAAGAAGGCTATAAAAGTGTTGCAGTTTATGGTTGCAGCGGTTTAGAACAGGATCATTTTTTAGGGAATCTTAATTCGATGCTGAAGCATAAAGATGAAATTGAAATTCGCTGTTTTGATGATTTTGGCTTTTATTTTTTTGCTGAAAAGAATATCGAAATTATCGATTTTCAGGATGAAATTATTTCACTATTTCCATTTCCTGAAGCCAAAAATATATATTCTGAAGGGGTGAAATATCCCTTACATGATGAAGATTTAAGCATAACTACCAGAATTGGAACCCGAAATACAATTACCGAGAGTACTGCCCGTATTCGTTTTAAAAGTGGAAATTTGTTAGTGTTTGTACAGTCTTAGAATCAATCTTCAATACAAACAATCAAGTTCAAAAAGTTTTATAATAATCACCGGGTGTGAAAAATGTAATCAATAAAATTAGTGTTTTTCTATATAACTAGAGCTGATATTTTTTTATGTGTAATTTCAGGTTTTAAAATTGATAATTTATTAATATTTGCTTTAAATTAATTTGTAAGCTTTACCGTATATCTAAAATTTTTAGATTTGCTTTTTATTAACATAATTTTATAAGAGTAGTTCATGGAGGGTGAACCGGATAAAAATCATATTTTATGGAAGCAAATTAAAAAGGGTAACTTAGAGGCTTTCCAAAAGTTATATGATGACTATTCCGGCACTTTAATTTCTTTCGCACTCCAATATACCACAGATAAGAGCCTTGTTGAAGATGCTTTACAAGATGTATTTGTAAATTTGTATAAGTACAGAAAGAAACTTGGAAGTATTTCAAATTTAAGAAATTACCTATTTACGGCGATACGGCGAGAAATCTACAAAAAGCTTCAGCAGAATAGCAGGGTTTATAATATAGAAGAAGGGCGACTTTTTGATGATGAACCATCATTAGAGGATAAGATTATTAGTGATGAAATCCTTTTAGAACAAAAAATAAGATTAGCCAAAACGCTCACAACACTTTCCGATAAACAACAAAGAGCATTGTTTCTGCGCTTCAATGAAAATCGTTCTTACGAGGAAATAGCTGCTATTTTAGATATTTCTATAGAATCTTCTAGAACTTTGATATATAGATGTTTAAAGGAAATTAGAAAAAAAATTTAAAAAAAAGTTATTTTTTTTGTCTATACTTTCACTTTGGGCTTCTCTATTAGTTTAGAAATGCAAAAAGATAGTTTTGAATATTAATTTCGATAAAATTTCGCAACAAAATCTGCAAAAATCAAAAGATAATATCTTTAAAAAGATTGATTTGTTGCGAAAAGAAGAAAGGCGATTACTTCGTAGAAAACGTATTTATTCTGGTGTAGCCGCTAGTGTTGTTTTTTTGATTGTTACCGGACTATTATATGACTTCAAAACTACAAGTGTATCAGCATTAGACGAGTTTGTAGAAACAAGTATTCCGGAATCTTTAAGTAATGATAAAGTAGAATTGATTTTATCATCTAATGAAAAAGTGGAATTGGAAGACAGCACAAAAATTACTTATAGTGCATCTGGAAATTCTGTACGCTTATCTTCAAGAGCTCAGGTTTCAGAAATTAATACTGAAAATAAAATTTCTTTTAATACTCTAACAGTTCCTTACGGTAAGAATACAGAGATACAACTGGCTGATGGTTCTAAAGTTTGGTTAAATGCGGGTTCTAAATTAATCTATCCTAATAAGTTTGATGGAGATCATAGGGAGGTTTATCTTGAAGGTGAAGCCATATTTGACGTTTCCCACAGCGATAAAAAACCTTTTTTAGTAAAAACCAAAGCTTGTGTCGTAGAAGTATTAGGAACGTTGTTTGACGTTAAAAGCTATAAGGAAGATGATGTTGTTGAAACTACTTTGGCTAGAGGGAAAGTAAGAGTTAGTTATTTAGAGGAAGGTATTTTTGGGAATAAAAAAATTCAGGAAGATTTAAGCCCAGGTAACAAAGCGATTTTTTATAAAGGTAAAACAGGCTTTGATCTAGAGACTGCAGATGTTTCAGCAACCATGTCTTGGCGAGATGGATATATTGTATTTAAGAGCGAACCATTAGATGAAATTCTTGATAAATTATCTCGCTATTATAATGTGAAATTTTATACGAGCGGAATTATTAACGAAGATGCAAGATATTCTGGTTCATTTTATTTAAATGATGATATCTTGAATGTAACTAAAATTCTAACAAGTATAACAGATCATTACTGTTATTTGGATGCTGAAAATCAAACAATAATTATTGAATAAACTATTAACTTTTAAAATTTCTAGCGTATGCAGTGAATTTAACTATTCTTTTCTTTAAAATAAAAAAACCAAAAGATGCGCCAACATCCTTTGGTTGTATAAATCTGTAATTGAGCTCCAATTACGCTTAAATCAAAACAAAATTATGAATAAAAAACATGATAGTAGCGCTTTATTGCCAAAAAAGTGCACTAAGGGATTGTGTTTAAAATTCCTGAAATTATCTCTTTTTATATGCTTAGCAGTAACTTCTACTTTTAATATGTATGCTAAGCAATTTCAAGGCCCTATAGCAATTAACGTTAAAAATGTAAGCTTAGCTAATTTTATAAGCGAATTGGAAGCTAAGAGCGATTATGTTTTTTTGTATGATGATAAAGTTAATAGCTCAGCTGCACCAATTACCATAAATATTAGTGCGCCATTAGAAAGTATTCTTAAGCAGGCATTTAAATCATCTAATATTACGTATAATATCATCGATAATCAGGTGGTTATTAAGTACAAGGAAGCGCCACAGCAAAAAATGTATACTGTTAAGGGAACTGTTACAGATGAATATGGCATTCCTTTGCTTGGTGTTAATATTTTAATTGACGGTACAAATAACTGGGGATTAAGTAAGGAAAATGGAGAATTTTCATTGGAAATCTTTCCTGATGACATCCTAATATTTAGATATCTGGGATTTGAATCGCAGAAAATAGCTGTAGATGGTAAAAAAAGATTAGATGTCGTATTGAAGCAGGATATTACACAATTGGGGCAGGTCGAGTTAGTGGCTTCAAATGGATATACAAAAATTCCTAAAGAACAAACTACTGGTGCTTTAAACGTGATGACTAATGAAGAAATAGAGGAAATACCTACTGTAGATCTTAATCAGCGCTTAGAAGGAAAAATCCCAGGCCTTAAAGTAGACCCTAGAACAGGCGCTTTGAGTATACGAGGTTTAACCAGTTATAACGGTAATAATTCACCATTGATAGTGATTGACGGTTTTCCAATGCCTTTAGAAGATTTTAAACTTAGTAAAAGAGGAGTTTCAGGTAGTTCCATTTTAAGTTACTTAAATCCAGAGGATATAGAAACAATTACAGTATTAAAAGATGCATCTGCCGCTGCAATCTGGGGATCCAGAGCTGCAAACGGTGTAATCGTAATCACTACCAAACAAGGAAAATCTTCAGACCCAACGGTAAGTATAAGTTCTACAATTACCTACGGGGAGAAGATAGATTTGGATAAATTACGGGTAATGAATGCTGCACAGTATGTAGATTTTGAAACTGATTTAATCGAAAAGGGCTATTTGTTAGACAATAGTACTAATTGGCAATCTGAAAACCCAAGTGCTGCACAAAACGCGATCTTCCAATTCCAACGAGGAGAGATTACCGCAAGCCAGCGTGACAATATTTTACAAAACCTTTCCGGTAGAAATAATCTTAGCCAAATTAATGAATATTTGTTACAAAACTCGTTTACACAGCAGTATGATATTTCAGTCTCAGGCGGTAATAAACGTAATACTTATTTTATTTCAGCAGGATATAATGAAGATGATGCAACGATGAAGTCTAATGAATCTAATTCTTATAATGTTACGGTAAATAACACGTTTCAATTAAAAGATTTCCTTCGTTTGGAAACAGGGCTTAATTATGTTTCTTCAAAATATCAAGAAAACACTACAGCGAATGCTGCACTATCTAATGTAGATAAAAGTGCGCTTAGACCTTACGACTATATTGTTGATGAGAATGGAAAAAGTCTAGATAAGTATTTTTTGTTTTCCAACCAGGTAGCGAAAGATTTCGAGAATCAGGGATATTTACCATTTTCTTATAATTATTTAGATCAATTGAATTTTTCGAATGTTAGAAGTGATGGACAAAATATTAGAATTAATGCAAAGTTAACCGCAACTATTACTGACTGGTTAGATGTTGAAGGTTCTGGAATGTATACTTCTATTATTAATGAATCTGGTACTTTAAATGAATTAGATAGTTATTACACCCGTATTCTTTTAAACGAAGCTACTTCAATAGATCCTAACAATGGTAAATTGGTTTACGGGATTCCTTATGGAGCATATCTAAATACAGCAAGAGAAAAAAATGAATCTCAAAGTTTGAGATTTCAGGCAAACGTGAATAAGAAACTGTGGGAGGATCATATGATCGACTGGTTGGCAGGAGCTGAAATTAGGGAAGAGCGTAGGGAAGGAAGCGCTAGGGACTGGTACGGTTATGATGTAAATGTTAACACATCAAAAGATGTAAATGAGACTGAATATTATACTACTATTTATGGATGGCAAACACTTTTAGGAAGTTCTAATAATAGCATTCTAAAATATAGAGATAGGTATTTATCTTACTATAGTTTACTGTCTTATAATTATAAAGATCGTTTTCATCTTTCAGGAAGTATTCGTTTAGACGATTACAATTTATTAGGAGCCTCCCGTTCTAATAGAGCTTTACCGCTATGGTCTGTAGGAGGGAAATGGAATTTCAATAATGAAAATTTCATGAAAAATATTAATTGGTTGGATAATGGTGCTTTTAGACTAAGTTATGGAAAATCTGGATCGGCACCTGCAGGAGGTTTTGGTTTTAGTAATACAATAATTTCTGTAGGAACTAATGATTTTGATACAGAGCTTCCATTAACATCTATAAGTTTACCCGCAAATTCAAAATTAAAATGGCAAACAACCAATACTCTAAATTTAGGATTAGATTTTTCTATTCTTAAAGGAAAATTGTCTGGTAGTCTTGATGTATATACTAAAAAAACCAAGGATATTTTAAGCAACTTTCCTTTTAATCCTACCTATGGCTTTTCTTACCTACAATATAACACGGGAACTATGGAAGGTAATGGAATCGATATTGGGTTGAATGCAATTTTAGTTGATACTGATAATTTTAAATGGAACAGTAATCTGAATTTTGCTTACGCGGATAATGAAATTACCGATTCTAGATTCGAAATTACTAGTGCTTCGCAATTAATAAATCAATCGCAGATTTTAAATAAGCCATTGGGTAGTGTTTATGCCTACAGATGGGCAGGTTTAGATGCTACCGGGCAAAGTTTGATTTACGATAATGATGGAAACACCATAGATTCTTCAGAAGGTATTTTGAGTGTAGAGAAGGAAGATTTAAAATATATGGGCACTGTAAACGCACCTTACTTTGGTGGTTTTATGAATAATTTTAGTTATAAAGGAATTTCTTTAGGCGTCCAGATTACATATTATTTCGGTCATGTATTTCGCAATCAGGTGTTGCAAAATTATCCTTCTTTTAGCGGAGTTCATTATGGAGCTATAGGAAAGGATGAACTTATTGTGGATAGATGGAGAGCACCGGGCGACGAGGCGAATACTAATGTTCCCGGCTTAGACAATTTAAACTTCAATAGTATAAATCGATATAAACTAGCCGACATTAATGTGCTTTCGGCAGATAATATACGTTTACAACAGCTTTCTTTGGGATATAATATTCCTGCTAAATGGTTAAAAGATAAGTTTATAAACGCTGTTAACCTGAACCTGGCTGCTAGAAATATTGGGCTTATCTGGACAAAGAATGATCTGGATATCGATCCTATGTATCTTTCTACCAATAACTATAATACACTGCCACCACAGCGTTCATATACCTTTCAAATAAGTTGTAGTTTCTAAAAATATCTTATGAAAATTTCAAAAAAAATAGTTTTTATCATAGTTTCTATGATGTCCTTTATTGGATGTCGAGATTATGTAGAAGTCGAACCAGTAGGAAATAGTCGGGTATTAAAATACACCTCAGATTATAGAGGATTAGTCAATAATTATAATATGACTTCAGCTGCTGGAGGCATGTATGCTATATCTTCAGAAGATACAGAGTTTACAGAAGTTTTTGGAAATACTGTATCTGATATTTGGAAAAATGCTTACACCTGGCAAAACGAAATATTTAATAATGACCAAAGCGATACCGACTGGAACGCATTATATCTTGGTATCTATTATTCGAATGTAGTAATTGAAGGAGTATTGGAAAGTGAAAATGGGACTGCACAAGAAAAAGAAGCAATATTAGCGCAAGCTTATGTGAACAGAGCATTTTCTTATTTACAGTTAGTTAATATTTATGCAGAGCATTATGATCCGCAAGGAAATAATGATTCAAAAGCCGTTCCTTTATTATTAACGCCAGATCTTTATAGCTCTTTAGAAAGAAATACAGTAGCAGAAGTTTATGAGCAAATAATTTTTGACCTGGAAGATGCTCTGGATAATAATATTGTTGAAGAGCCGGAGTTTAATGTACTGCCGTCTAAAGCGGCAGTGTATGGACTGCTAGCCAGGACTTATTTATACATGGGTGCCTACGAATTAAGCTTAAAAAATGCTTTAAACGCTTTAGCACTACAAAATACCTTACTAAACTTCAACGCAATCCCTAGTGGTTTTGACTATCCTATATTATTTGAAAATCCGGAGGTTATCCTTTCTAAGAAATTGCTTAATACCTATCAGGGAGCGCCATTGGCAGCAGAATTATTAGAAAGTTATGATGAAGAAGATTTGCGTTACTCCATTTATACGGTAGATGGATCAAGCTTTTTTCCGCAGTTTGAGGGAAGGGGATATGCTATAAACTTTTATAGTTATACAAATGGAATTAACGTTGGCCCATCAGTGCCTGAAATGTATTTAATAGCCGCAGAAACTTCTGCTCGATTAGGGGAAGTTGAAAACGCTATTAATTATCTTAATACACTACGGGAAAAACGTTACGTTACCGATTCAGAATACCAATTAACGGCAACAGATGCTAATGAAGCATTGCGGTGGACTTTTGAAGAACGTAAAAAAGAGCTTATTGGTAGAGGCTTAAGATGGTTTGATCAAAAGCGCTTAAACCTGGATCCCAACTTTAGAAAAACGTACACGAGAACATTTCAAGGTTCAACATACACTTTAGAGCCAAATAGTGAAGGATATGTTTTTCCTGTCTTTCAAAATTATATTGATCTAAACCCAGAATTAGGTGAATAACCTATAAAATCTATTTATGAAATTAACAAAAACTCTAAGAGTACTACCAACTATTTTGGTAGTACTCTTATGCAGTATATCTACTATTAATTGTAAAGGTCAAAGTAACTCTGATGACCAGCAAGAGGGGCATACCGTAACTTTATCAGCTTCGAATGCAAGTAAAAAAGATACTATTTTAAACGGAATTACTTTACCTGTAATAGCAGGGCACACCTTGCATTTTACTTACACTCCTAAGGAAGATTTGCAAGACATTCAAAATATCCAGGGGCTTGCCTATACTTTTGAAAATTTTGAATGGAATATCAAGGATATTGATATGAAAAAAGTGGATGGAGATTGGGAATGCAGCTTCAAAGTTCCTGACAACTGTGGTTTTTTTGCCTTTAAATTTTATGCTAGTACCGACGATGGTTTAATAACCGATACTAATAATGATGCTGGGTATATGTATACCCCAATAAGCTCAAAGAATGAAAAAATACCGGGAAGTAGTTTAGCCTGGGGTTTATTTAGAAATAAAAACTTCAATAGTAATTTTGGTAATTATTTTGAGGATTTTTCAGCTTCAGATGAAGCTTCCGAATTTTGGCTTAAAAAGGAAGTACAAGACAATCCTGATCAATTACCAAAATTTATTGACACTTACATACATATTTTAAAAGTTAGAAAACCGGAAAAGTTCGAAGAAATTGCAAGTTCTATATTACAGAATTTTTCAAGGAATTTTAAAGATATTTCTGAAAAGCAATTAGTCACTTTAAAGAATATCTATCAATTCGAGTTGAAAAACACAAAGGTTTCAGACTCTATAAATAAAGTTTTGGAGCAACGTTATCCTAAAGGAATCGAAATGCGGTCTCAAGCATTTATGAATGCTAATCAACAGGGTAATGATGGGAATAGATATCACAAATTAGAACAATTTTTAAAAAACTATCCAAGCAACGAATCTGTACCTCAAAATCAGCAATTCTTTTATAATAAAACATATTCCTCTCTTTTTGAGCATTATTTTCTAGAAGAGAAATATGACAAAGCATTGAATCTAATCCCAGAAATGAATTTTGTTAGCATCAATGACAGTTATCACTTTACTATTTCTAAAGCATATCATTTTAAAAGTGTATCTACAGAAAATCTTCTAAAGTTATCCACACCAATGATAGCCCAGTTAAAGGAAAAAATAGAGGATCTATCGTATATGTCTGGTTTATATTGGTCGCCTAACCAAGCTACCGAGAATGCTAAAAATCAATTAGACCGAAAATTAAAGGTGCATATTAGAATACTAAATGAATTAGGAGCATATGAGAATGCATTAAATGCCTTTAGCCATTTATCTAAAAACGAATTGTATAAGAATTCAGATTTAAATGAACTTCATATTCATATTCTGCAAGAGCTTAATAAGGACATAAAACCTGTTTTAATTGCGGCTGCAAAAGCTAATGCATTAACGCCAAATCTTACCTATTTGTTAGAAGAGGAATATCGTAAGGAACCTCAGGCAAACTCAAATTTCGATACTTATTTATCTAATTTAAAATCGTCAAATCAAAGTACTGTAACTTCAGTAGAATTAATTTCATTAGAATCTCCGGTTTTAGTTTTTGAAGATTCTTCAGGAGAATCCAAAATTATCGAGGGTGAAAAAGATGAGATTATCATTTTAGATTTTTGGGCTAATTGGTGCGCACCTTGTAAAAAGGCCTTTCCTACCATGTATAGTTTAGATAAAAGTTATAGTGAAGATAAAAGTGTAGCGTTTTATTTTGTGAATACATCAGAGTATACTTCAGGTTATAGAAATAAATCCATCGAATATTTTAATACGAATGGTTATTCAGATTTAAATTTGGTATTCGATCTACAGGGGGAGAGCGGCTCCAATAATAAAACATTTTCGAGATTTGCAGAACTCTTTAATTCTAGCGGAATTCCAAGAAAAGTAATAATTAAAAACGGAGAAATTCGATATACTTCAGAAGGGTATAGCGGAAATCCTGGAGAGCTAAGGGACGAAATTAACAATGTGATTTACCTTTTAAAAAACGAATAGATTCATGCAAAAAACAATTCTAATATTAACTGTAGTATTACTTAGCTTACAGTCTCTTTTTTCTCAGAAACAGGAAGTGGATAGTACAGCTTACAAACAGTGGAAGCGAATTGAAGATGAAAAGATTTCTAATAATGGCAATTGGATAGCTTATCGAAAGGTTTTTCAAGATCCTTCTCAATCCAATAGTGCAGATGTGTATGTTGTTGATGTGAATTCTGGGAAAGAAAGAAAATTAGAACGTATTTACGAATTTGAATTTGTAGGTACAGGAGATTGGTCTTTTTATACCACAGATGCAGATATATTTCTTTATAATTTAAAAACAGAAGAAAAACGTACTTGGAAAGTTGCCGCTTATACTCAAAATTTAGAAGGTACAGACTATCTTTTTTATACAGAGTACGAGACTTCAACTTCAGGGGAAAATAGCCAAAAATTAGTTTTTTATGATTTAAAAACTAATAAAAGTACGGAGATAGAACAGGTTAAAAATTTTAAATTATTAGATAACAACGATATTATTTATGCTCAGCAAGAGGGATCAAAAATATATCTTAGATATTCTAAAATAAAAGGAGAAAGTAGGGTAATTTACGAACAGGATGCAGACAAGTTTGGCAATTTTATGTTGGTAAATAATACAGAAGGTACTTTTACTATAAAATTAGATAATGGTGATGAAATACTGTATCATTTCAATCTAAAGGAAAATACTAAACACGCCATTTTAAACTTCAGTGATATTTTAATTAATAATGCCGATTATGAAGTTTCCAATACTCCGTATTCTATAGACAGTAGCGATAAATATATGGAGTTGCAGTTGCAACCAAATTTTAATAAATATGGAAATGCACCTAAAAAGAACGAAGCCGTAGATATCTGGAAATGGGATGAAGGAACAATGGCCAGAAGACAATGGAAGCTAAGAGGCGATAAAGAAATTCCAAACGATCCTGTTTATTTCTATGATATAGAAAATAAAAAAACAACCAAACTACTTGATGGCGATGAGTATAGTATGATACTAAAATCACCACATGTAGGAGGGGACATTATTTTATATACCGATAATCGTTTATATACAAAAGATGTAGACTGGACCTTTGGCCAGAATAACGATATTTATGGAATATCAATAAAAACAAAAGAAAAATTTAAGTTAGCGGAAAGCACTACATCAATACCTTCTTGGAATGATCAAGGTACTTTAGCAGTGATTTTTGATAATAACACAGGAAATTGGAAATACTTAGATGCCCGATCAGCTCAACCAGAATTTAAAACAATTTCTGAAGCGATACCTTATTCTTTAACAGATCAGGAAACTGATATGGGAAATACAAAAACTCCCTATGGTATTGCTGGATGGTTAAATGATGGAACAACGCCCGTTTTTTATGGTAAATACGATCTTTGGGCAGTAAATTTGGAGGGCGAAGAAAAAGGTTCAGTATATTCATTAACTAATGGCTACGGAAGAAAACATAAGGTAAGCTTTAGATTACAAGGAGCCGATTTTAAACAAAATCTGGATGTTGATAGTTTATTATTTATAGGATTTAATAATGATACTAAATCTACCGGAGTTTACCGTTTAAAGAATAACGAAATGATAGCATTAGCAGCTAATGAAGACTACAATATAGAAGTAGTCAAGACTGCGGCTAACGGAGATTATCTTTTCACTAAAGAAAGCTATACTACATTTCCTAATTTATGGCATGCAGATCATAAATTTCAAAATGAGAAGAAACTTACCGATATTAATTCTCAAATAGAAAATTATAAATGGGGAAATGCTAAACTAATATCCTGGCAGAATTTTGATCAAAACGCAAATGAAGGTCTTCTTTATTTACCAGATAATTATGATGCCTCTAAAACCTATCCTGTAATTGTTCATTTCTACGAAAAACATAGCGGCGACCTTCACCATTATGTGATGCCAGAGTGGAGTACATGCAATATAAATATACCCACTTATTTAAGTAAAGATTATATCGTGTTTCAGCCAGACGTTCATTTTACTTATGGCGAACCAGGAGAAAGCGCTTATAATTCGATTATAAGCGGAGTAGAACATTTAATAGAAAAAGGAATTACAGAGAAAGGTAAAATAGGAATTCAAGGTCATAGTTTTGCCGGTTTCGAAACATCTTATTTAGTCACACATTCAGACATTTTTACCTGTGCTATTGTAGGATCTGGAGTTTCTAATTTTACAAATAACTATTTAAGCTATAGATCTAACGGCCTTTCAACAATGTTTAAATACGAAGTTGATCAATACAGAATGAAAGGTTCTTTATTTGAATATACTCAAGATTATATTAAAAACTCACCTATTTTTAATGTAAAGAATATATCAACTCCCATTTTAATTTTTCATAATGAAGATGATCTTTCTGTTCCTTTTGAGCAAGGGATGCAACTATTTTTTGCATTAAGGAGAAACAACAAGCCATCCTGGTTAATTAACTACACCGGAGAAAATCATACGCTAAGTAAAGAAGCTAATCAAAAAGACTGGACTTTTCGCATGCAGGCATATTTTGATAAATACTTAAAAAATAAAGATTCCAATTTTTTGAATTAGCCTATTCAGGATTTTAAAAAAGAACACCCTACTAAAAAATAAATTATTAGTAGGGTGTTTGATTACTAAATACCTACCTTCATTTCAGGTAGAAATTTTTTCTATTCCGTCCATCGTCCCATCTTTCCTGCCTGGAAGTCCTGATAAGCTTCGTCTATTTCCTGCATGCTATTCATCACAAAAGGACCACGAGCAACCACAGGTTCTTCAAAAGGAGTGGCGAAACCAAACAACAAAATGCTTTCTTCTGTTGCTGAAATTTGAAGTTTAGGATCATCGTTATTAAACTCAGCTAAATGTCTTTCCTGTACTGTTTTTCCGTTTACTTCTAAACTTCCTTTGATTACATAAAAGAATATATTCTGAGAAATAGGAATATCAATATTTAAACCTGAATTTGCTTCAAAAAATACGGTAGATAGATTAATATCGGTAAAGGTTTTAAAAGCACCTTTTATACCAATTAACTCACCTGAAACTACCTGAGCTTTTACTTTTTTATCTTCGGTAATTGCAACAGGAATATCATCTTTTTGTAAACCTATATATTTAGGTTTTTCCATTTTATGCTTTGCGCGAAGATTTACCCAAAGCTGTAAGATTTCAAGATCACCACCTTTTTTCTTAAATTCTTCCGAAGAAACTTCAGCATGTATAAGTCCGCTACCGGCCGTCATCCATTGTACACCGCCGCTTTCAATAACACTTTTATGTCCGCCAGAATCTTTGTGCGCAATATCGCCATCTAAAATAAAAGTCACGGTTTCCATACCACGATGTGGATGTGGGCCAAATGGCAAGCCATTGTTATTTTCAGGATATACCTGTGGACCATGATGGTTTAGGAAAATAAAAGGATCGATCATTTGCAAGCTCGCCGTTGGCAAAGGAGAATAAGTAACTAGATCTCCTATAGGACGCCATTCTGCCTGATGAATTTTCTTTAAACTTCGCATAATTTTTTTATTAAAATTAAAAAAAGGAAACCATAAGGCCTCCTTTTTCATTATAAATTTTAACTAACATGTGAGTTAGTAGCTTGGTTCAGCGTAAAATTATAGAAAAAATTACTCTTTATTTCTAACAAAAATAAGTTTGAATTTGCTGTTGTTATTATTCTCACGCGATTCTATTTCAAATTGGTCTATAGAAGCGATCATTGGAGTTAATTTTTGAAATCCATAATTACGGGAATCAAAATTGGGTTGTTTTTTCTGTAGCAAACTCCCTACGTCTCCCATAAAAGCCCAGCCGTCATCATCTGCAACATCAGATATGGTATTGGCAATGTATTTAATTACACGTGGTGTTAAGCGATCTACATTCGATTTTTTAGGTTGCTTTCCTTTTACTGCTTCTGGTTGTTCTTCTTCTTTATCTTTATTTTTCAGAATCTCTAGATATATAAAACGATCGCAGGCTACGATAAAAGGATCTGGTGTCTTTTTTTCTCCAATACCTATAACGCGCTTCCCGGCTTCTCTTAATCGGGTGGCCAGCCGTGTAAAGTCACTATCACTGCTCACCAAGCAAAAACCGTCAACTTTGTTAGAATATAAAATATCCATGGCATCGATAATCATGGCAGAATCGGTTGCATTTTTACCTTGTGTATAGCCATATTGCTGTATGGGACTTACAGCGTTTTCTAGTAAGACAGATTTCCATTTAGAAAGATGTGGATTAGTCCAATCACCATAAATACGTTTTATAGTAGGATTACCATGTTTTGCAATTTCTTCCATCATTTCTTTGACATAGGCCGAGGGAATATTGTCACCATCTATAAGTACCGCTAGATTATTATCCATTCATTTCAATTTTATACAAAGGTATTGTTTTATAAGAAAAAGTAATCCTTATTAGATTAGCTTTGTTTTAATGATGAGCGGAATTTGATTTAGTTGTATTTTACACTTTCCTGAAGCGATCAAGGAAATTTAATGTGATGGCTCTACATGAATAAGAACATCGGCAATTTCAGGAAGTTCAGCTACTAGAGTATCTTTTACCTCATGCGCAATATCATGGCCTTCTTTTACGCTTATTTGAGCATCAACATTAATGTGAAGATCCACATGAAATGTCATTCCGGTTTTACGAACAAAACACTTTTCAGTATCTAGCACTCCGTTTACAGATTCAGCAGATTTTCGAATATCTTCGATAAGATCATCATACATATGCTCGTCCATAATTTCGCCCAGAGCGGGTCGCAATATTAGATACGCGTTAAATAAGATAAATCCAGATGCTAGGAGTGCAGCCCAATCGTCTGCGCTTTCGTAACCATCGCCCATAATTAACGCAACGGTAATCCCGATAAAGGCAGTTAGAGAAGTGATAGCATCACTACGGTGATGCCAGGCATCTGCTTTTAGGGAAGTACTTTTAGTTTCATCACTTTTCTTAGAAACAATTCTATAAAAAGTTTCTTTGATAATAATGATTATGGCTAAAATGATAAGGGTGTATGGTTCTGGAATCTCATGCGGAGTTCTTATGTTTTCGATACTTTCGTAGGCAATTACCGTAGCAGATACGATTAAAAATCCAACAACACCAAAGGTTACCAATGGCTCTACGCGCCCATGCCCATATGGATGATTATCATCGGCAGGTCTTGCGGCGTATCGAAGACCTAAAAGGACTAGGATAGAAGAGAAGACATCTGCGGTAGATTCTATTGCATCTGCAATAAGTGCGTAGGAGTTTCCAAAGAAGCCTGCTAAAAATTTCACTACGGCCAGTACTCCATTTCCTGCTATACTTAGGTAGGATGTCTTAATCGCTTCTTTAACCTTGTCACTCATTTTGGAAAATTAGGACGCAAAGGTACAAGCAAAAGCTGTACTGCTTAAGTAATTCCTGAAAATTTACCACCAGACCACAAAAAACTGCTCTATACCTTTGTCTGTCTTCATCCAGACTAAAGGAGCTTTTTTATTTTTTATAAATTTCTTTATCTGCGGAAGAATTTCCTGATACGAAAACCATGCTTCATTTTTAATAGGATCTACCGGCCAAAACTGTTTTTGTGGGCTATAAAAATATTTTGTTTCGTATTTATTTGAAGCAAATTCTTTTAACGTAATATAATATCCTTTGATGCAATCGTTGTTGATTTTAGGAAAAGTGCTGCCTAGTAGATTCTTTGGTACAAATAAACTCGCCTTATAGCACACTTTTTGAATGATATTTTTAGTAGGTATATATTTCCCATTAAGGATATCCTGTGTTCTTTTTTTATAAAGTAGCGGAAGTTGCTTAGATTTCAGTTTATCGATTTTTTCGAGTAAAGAATCCCTGCGATTAGGGCCAATCCATCTGGAAAGTTCGTTTTTATAAGAAGGATCATACACATAGAATTTATACACTAATTCTACATGTATAGATTGATTCGTGTCTTTCTCTTTCAGAATAAAATCTAACTCGCCTAAAGTTTTTTTATCTTCGAAAATTTGCAGGTTACTAATTCTTAGATCGAAAATTTTCGAATTTAAAATCTGAAATTCGAAAAATCTTTCTACTCGCTTTCCCAATACATAAATATCCTTTATTTGATTTTCCAGTCTCGATAAATCGTTGAAGTTGACTGATTTTTTGGGTAACTCGAAAGCATGCAATCCAAAAAAAATAGTATTGGAATCCCAGATAGTGGGAGCTGCTAAAAAACCGTTTATTTCGTCTTTTAAATCGATAAATATCAAATTAGTAATAGCGCAAAAGTAGAGTTTATTCATTTGCTTACCTAATATAGCTTGTTTACTAATTTTTATATTTATGCTAAAACGTTATACTTTGTTAAATTATTTAATTTGTAAGATTTTATTTATTTTTGCGTAAATATTAGCATTTAACCCTATAAAAATTGCTTTTAATCGTTTTTTTTAAATTTAATTGTAAATGTAATTCGCGAAAACCTTAGACTTTGAAGTTTTAATTATAACTGATAGTCTATGAAAATTTTTAATTACTTTGTTTGTTTTATGCTGCATTTTAAGATGTGGGCACAGGTTGGTATTAATACAACATCACCCGATATATTAATGACGCTGGACGTTAATGGAAAAGTAAAGATTAGATCCATCGATGAAAAACTGAACCTAGAGCTTAGCGATCATATTTTATTGCCAACCGCTGATGGTGTAATAAAAAAAAATAACGTACAAGAATTATTAAATACTTTAAATATTAGTAATGTTAATGGTACGGTCTCCGAACTTGTTACAAATAATTCAACAACACTTGCTAATATTACATTATTGGGAGATTGGAGAGCTATTAATTTTGCACCAAGTGATGGCAAAATTGGTTCAGAGAATTTTGAATTAGCGAGGATTATTATAAAGTTCCCGAAGATGGTATTTACAGTATCAATTATTTTTACAGGTCTAATTCTTTAACTTCTTTGGCTTTTGGTGGTGGTGGGAGATTAGGAATTCTGAAAAAACCTGTATCAACTAATCTTGTAGAGCTTTTGGAAGAAGAAGCTTTAGCATTGCTTAGTAAAGGTACTAGTTTGTTTAAAGTGCATTCTGAAATTAACACACTTCAGCGCCCAAAAAAAGGAGATCAAATAACATGCGCATTATCTTCTGGGGTATCTGCAAGTTTATTAAGCATAGCAAAAGCAGCATTCAATATTTATAAAATTTCAGACTGATTATCTTTTAGATTTAGCTAAAACTGCAAAACTCTCTTACTTTTGTAGAAAATCTAAGAATGCAGAGAGTCCGTTATTATTATCTTATAAAAGTGCAATATTTAGGTTATCGTTTACACGGCTGGCAAAAGCAACCAAATTTAAAAACGGTAGAAGGTTTGATCACGAAAACGCTCCGTTATGTGATGCCTGAGGCAAAATATAAAATACTGGGTTGTAGCCGTACCGATGCTATGGTATCTTCAAATGGATCTGCTTTCGAACTTTTTGTAGATGAAGAACCTCTGGAAGATCTTGAAGCTTTCTTAGGGCTTTTTAATTTAAATTTACCACAAGATATTCGGGTTACTAATATTGAAGAAGTAGATGCAAATTTTAATATCATTCAGCACTCTAAGATCAAGGAATACGCCTATTTATTCTCTTTTGGAAGTAAAAATCATCCATTTTGCGCGCCATTTATGGCGAACTTTCAGTTTGATCTGGATATTGAATTGATGAAAAAGGGTGCAGATCTTTTTAATGGCATACACAATTTCAGAAATTACTGCGTTCGAGTTTCAGAAAAAAGTACGTTTGAGCGTGAAATATTAAAGGCTGAAATTGTAGAGAATGATCTTTATACCGCAAATTTCTTTCCGGAGAAATCATACATCTTCCAAGTTCACGGAAAAGGTTTTCTACGCCACCAGGTGCGCTTAATGATGGGCGCTATGATTCAGTTAGGACGAGGTGAATTTACTTTATCTCAAATCGAGCAAAGTCTTACTGAAGGTAATGATCATTTGCAAATGAATTATAGCGCACCGGCAAGCGGACTTATCCTAAACGACATGCAATTCGAATAAAATTATTTAGTCTTCATTTTCGATAATTTTAAGAGCAATTTTTATATTGTTGTAGGGAATTGCTTCTTCAAAATGTTCAAAATAAGGTTTTAATTTATCTGGATCACCAAGTTCTTTTTTTGCTTTTCTAACTGCTTTTATATCAGATTTTGATACAAACTTTGTTAAATCGATATTTTCGCCCTCTTCATAAAGCTTTAAAAGATGAGACATAATTGTAATTTCAGAAAGTTCTCGTTCTTTGGCGATTTCTTCAGGAGTTTTTCCTTCAGCATAAAGCTCACCTGTGATCTTATAGGTTTTTCCTTTTTTTTGTTTCTTGCGGGTTCTTTTTTGCTTAGAAAACGAGATGATTTCTTTTATGAAGCGATATCCATATTCTTCCATTTTCTTGCGGCCAACTCCATTTATGAGCAAAAATTCTTCATCGGTCATTGGTCGTGAACGTTCCATTTCTTTTAAAGTGGCATCGTTGAAAATAAGATAAGCCGGGATTTCTTCTTCCCTCGCAATCTCTAACCTAAGTTGGCGTAATTTTTCGAAAAGTGAATTTTCTGAAGCAACTTGATCTGAAGTTTGGGCAGATGTTGAGGTTTGGACTTTACGATCTGGAATTTTAGCCAAATGTACTTTACTTCCTTCAAAAAGAACCGCTTTGGCATGTTTAGTCAATTTTAAAGCATTACCCTGATGGAAAGCAATTTCAGCATACCCCAAATTAATTAACTGTAGTATATACTGTTGCCAGTTATTCCAAGAAATATCTTTGCCAACGCCGTAAGTTGATAGTTGATTGTAATTTTTAGATAGCGTTTGCTCATTTTGGCTACCACGCAGCACATCTACAACTGTAGTGATAGGTTCTTTGCCTTTTAGTCTATAAATACAAGAAAGTGCTTTTTGTGCAGCAACTGTCCCGTCAAAAAACTGTGGTGGATTTTTACAAATATCGCAGTTGCCGCAATCTTCTTGTTTGATCTCCCCAAAGTAACTTAGCAATATTTTTCGGCGACATGTTAGCGCTTCAGCATATTGTTTCATTCGGTCTAACTTGGCAATCTGGATATCTTTATTCTTAGTGTTTTCAGCAAAACGTTGTAGCTGTACAACATCTGCATAGCTATGAAATAACAACGTATCTGAAGGTAAACCATCACGCCCGGCGCGCCCAATTTCCTGGTAATAACCCTCCAGATTTTTAGGCATGTTATAATGAATAACCCAACGGATATTGGATTTATCGATCCCCATTCCAAATGCGATGGTAGCACAGATAATTTCGGTTTTATCGTTTATAAAATCGTCTTGAATGCTCTCGCGTTCTTCATGTTTCAATCCCGCATGATAAGCCTTTGCATCAAGACCTTTTTGCTGGAGTTTTTCGGCAAGTTCTTCTGTGTTTTTTCGGCTAAGACAGTAAATTATTCCGCTTTCATTAGGTCGGCTTTTAATGAACTTTGCGATTTGCTCAAATCGTTTGATTCCCTGCCGAACTTCAAGACTCAAATTTTTTCGATCGAAAGAAGAAATATGTTTTTTGGCATCAGGAATACTAAGCTGTTGGCAGATGTCGTGGCGTGTCGCCTTATCTGCTGTAGCGGTTAATGCAACTATTGGAGTTTTAGAAAATCGATTCTTTAAATACCCAAGTTGGGTATAAGCTGGTCTAAAATCGTGTCCCCAGCTGGATATACAATGCGCTTCGTCGATAGCAATTAAACTAACGGTTTCTTCAGTTAAAAATCGATCTAAAATCTGCAAACTTTCAGGAGCGATATACAGTAATTTCAGTTCATTCTTATCAATTTTCTGAAAAATGCTTTCTTGATCTGCCGAATCCTGGCTACTATTTAAAAATTCAGCTTCAATACCATTTGCTTTTAAACCATCTACCTGGTCTTTCATCAAAGCGATAAGCGGAGAAATAACGATAGTAAGTTTTGGTAATAAAATTGCGGGTAACTGGTAACAAATAGATTTACCGCCACCGGTAGGCATAATCACTAAATTATCATTCCCTTCGAAAATAGATTGAATGATAGTTTCCTGTAATGGTCTAAACTTGTCGTAACCAAAATATTCTTTTAGTGTATTATGCAACTGCTGTTTCTCCATATTGCAAAGTTAAAAAAGAAAGCAGCCTGGAAAAGCCAAAAATAAAAATCAAGTTGAAATTAAGGAATATTATTACATTTAGCTTCTAAACTTGTCTTATGTCGAAAACAAAAAGGAAACGACTCTCGCTGCGCAGACCTAAGTCTAGCAAAGCCCTAAACCAAATTCCGGGAACAGTAACCTATGTTGGAAATAAAGAACATACTGAAACTTTATTAGATGTAATTGATTATAATGCAAATCATTTTGAGCGTTTTAAATCAAAGAATCCACAGGATGCCTTAAATTTTGTAGATGAATCTAAAATTACCTGGATAAATATCGACGGTCTAAATAATACCGAAGAAATTGAAAAGCTTGGTAAATACTATGAGCTGCATCCTCTTATTTTAGAAGATATTGCAAATACCAATCAGCGGCCTAAAATAGACGAGTATCAAGATTATCTTTTTATTGTAGCCAAAATGCTTTATTATAATGCAGATGGAACTTTAGAAATAGAGCACATTAGTCTTGTAGTTGGTAAAGATTATGTTTTGACTTTTCAGGAAGCAGGAGGTGATGTTTTTGATGGCGTACGGGAGCGAATAGAGCAAAAGAAAGGACGTATAAGAAATCGCAAAGCAGATTATCTTTTGTTTGCGTTGCTAGATGCTATTATCGATAATTATTTTGTGGTTATAGAAGATATTAGTGAGAAAATTGAAGGATTTGAAGATCAACTTTTTCTTAATAATCAGGATGATGATCTGGTAAGGGAAATTCAGGAATTAAAAAGAGCCATTGTTAGAATAAGAAGGGCGGTTTTTCCGTTGCGTGAAGTACTTGGCAGATTAGAGAAAATTCAGCATCCCATAATCGAAGAAAAAACAGGGAATTATTTACGGGATTTAGTAGACCATATTATTCAGATTTCAGAAAATATAGATATTTATAGAGAGATGATCTGGAGTTTAATGGATATGTATATGACTACAATTAGTAATAAAATGAATGAAGTGATGAAAGTGCTTACCATCATGGCTTCTATTTTTATACCGTTAACATTTATTGCTGGTATCTACGGAATGAATTTCGAATATATGCCAGAATTAAAATGGAAATACAGCTACTTTGTTCTTTGGGGGGTAATGATCGTGGTTTTCTTTTTAATGCTTTATTATTTTAAACGAAAAAAATGGCTTTAAGCTAAAATTTCCAAATTACCTTTGTGATTAAAATAATGAATATGATCAATAAAAAATTGGCTATAGCCATGGTTTTTACAGGCCTCTCACTTACTGGTTGTAAAAATGAAAACAAAGAAAGTGAAGAAAATATTTCTAAAATGAATGAAAAGAACGCAAGTTTAAATACCGCATTCATAGGCACCTATACAAAAAAGGAAGGTCATGTAGATGGCAAGGCCGATGGTATTCTGTCCATAAAACAAGATCCTGAAACAGGTGAAATAAGATTAGAAAAAACATTAGCTGAAGTTACCAATCCATCCTTTGTAAAGCTTACCAGTGATAACAAATATTTATATGCTGTAAGCGAGTTAGGAGATAAAGACGGAACCTCTGGCTTTATACATAGTTTTCAGGTTCAGGATAATGATAGTTTATATGAAGTAGATAAAGTTTCTACAGAGGCCTTTGCACCATGCCATATCGAAATAGATAAAACAGATAATTTTGCTTTTGTATCTAATTACATGGGTGGAGTAGTGGTGATGTATCGCATTCAGCAGGACGGAAGTTTAGAAAAGCATAAGCAGCTTAATATGCCAAATTCGGAAAAATCGCATACCCATTCGGTTTCAATTTCTGAAGATAACAAGCATGTTTATATCTGTGATCTTGGTTTAGACAAAATTTGGATCTACGATCTTGATGCCGAAGAAAAAACAATTCAGAAAAATGAACAAGAATCGGTTTCTTTAGCAAAAGGTGCCGGGCCAAGACATTTCGAATTCAGCAAAGATCAAAAATTTGCTTACAGTATGAACGAATTAAATAGTACTATAAGTGTTTTTAAGGTGGAAGAAAATGGAGGTTTAACATTACTAAATTCGGTTTCTAGTATTCCCGAAGATTTTGAAGAAGATAATAGCGGCGCCGATATTCACATTTCGCCTTCAGGAGATTATTTATATGCTTCTAATCGCGGTCATAACAGTATTGCTATTTTTAAAATCAATAAAGAAAACGGGGAGATTAAGCAATTAGGTTTTGAAAGTACTAACGGAAAAACCCCGCGTAACTTCGCTATATCTAAAAACGGAAGTTATCTTTATGCAGCCAATCAGGATTCTGGCGATATCCAATCGTTTAAGATTGATGAAACAAATGGTACATTAGAAGCTTTGGGAGATCCAGTGGCCGTACCAACACCTGTTTGTATTGAATTTTTAAATTAAATCCAGTACAAACAAGATCAGGGATTATAGAAATAATTTTTCTGCGTGCCTAATGTATTAATACAAATCTTTAAAATTATAGTTCAGCGCTTATCTGAGTTTAGCTATTTAATATGCTGAAAAGAAGGAATTCAAATTTGACTTTTCTTTAAGCGCTTTTCCAAAAGATGTAAAATAATTTATGTCACAGCTAAAGCAATATTTCATAAAAAATTGAGTTATTTAAAGAGTTATAGTCGTTACACTATAAATAGCATATAATAAATCTTTAAACGAAAATTTTTAGGTTGATTTTACGGTCGCGATTAACCAAACCTTATAATTTCCAACTTTTAGCGGCTTAGAAAAAGCTTTAGTCTTTTGATTAAGGCTTTTTTGTTTTTAGATAATTCCAACTATGATAATATGTTGACTAATTAATAATTTAGAAATAAATTATTATTAATTTGTTAATATTGAATCTGTTAAGAAGTATTTCTTTAAATTTATATTTGTCGTAAATAAATTGAAATGGAAAAGAAGGGGGCAATTCTGAAATAATCGTCACACCCCCTTTTTATTTCAATCTATATAAGAATTAGCCCGGGGATGGAGTTTAGGGACTGCATCCTTTTCTTTTTTTAGATAATAAGTTGCTCTCCTTTATCGTAAAGAATAGAAGTAGATCAGAAAACATCAAATTATCCCAATAAGCTCACGAATAAATAGTATATTTGCAATATATTTCAAAAATGGTATTTGCTGACTTAAATAATGATTGATGTATTTAATCGATCTTTCAATTTTCATTTTTCAGCTACCAATTAGTATGTACAACCAATTCTCAGCATTATTCATTCACGCTGGGTTTATCTTTCTAAAAAGCACATTGTGATATTATATGTGCATCTTTAAGTACTATAATTCTAAGAAATATCGAATATGTTCAGCAATATTTGCTGAGTACTAAATATTAATCTAATTATTTTATATGGGAGACTCCTTTTCTAAAAAACAAAATGCCAAAAAGAAATTATTAAAGAAGAAGCTGAAAGCTCAGCGAAGAGAAGAACGCAAAACAGAAAATGACAAGGGTAAAAGCTTTGAAGATATGATTGCGTATGTTGATGAGAATGGAAATTTGACTGATACCCCGCCAAACGAAAGTAAAAGGCAGGAAATTAATGCGGAAGATATTAATCTGGATCACGATCGAGAAGAACGGGTAGAAACTCGTAAAACAGGTGTGGTAATTTCTTATTTTGATAGTAAAGGCTTTGGTTTTATTAAAGAGGACGAATCTGGAGAGAATATATTTGTTCACAGTAATGATGTGCTTAAGCCGTTATCTGAACGCGTAAAAGTGAGCTTTAAAAAGGAAATGTCTCCTAAAGGTTTTAAAGCAACCTCTGTGGATGTTTTAGACTAAATGAATAAATATCTAAGACGGAAATTGATTCAATTTCCGTCTTAGATATTTTTTAAAAATTATATGTATTCTATAAATTTTAGACTGAAATAGGCTTTGCTAGAAATACATCGAATATTGATAAACAGATTATAATATCCAGAGTTTAATTGAAATGCTTAATTAATTGGATTACCTAAAAAAGAATATTTTCCAGATATTTTACTAATCTTTAATTTATTCACAAATAGCTCCTTCTGGCAATAGATTAAGCCTAAAAATGTATTAAAATTTCGCACTTTCTCTTATAGCGGTTTTTCTAAATTCGAAATCCATTGATTTTTTATTCCCCATTTTTTATTTGGTTTAGAAGAAGTCTCTAAAATTAAATCCCCACCTTTTCTAATTTCATCTTGAGTTAGCCAATTTCTTTCAATTTTTACGCCATTTAGATAAGCTGATTGAATATAGAAATGATCCTTATGATAATTTTTTACCCTTATTGTAAATGAATTATCATTATCAACCTTAATCTTAATAGATTTAAATATTGGAGCCGTTAAGTAATAAATTGGATCTCCCACATTAGCAGGGGAGAGGCCCAAGCTTCTCATTACAAACCATGAAGACATGGTACCAGCATCATCATCCATAGTTCTTAGATAACTTTTTGGCTGTAATTTGTATATCCTGCCTACATAAGGATCTACTCCTTTACTATTATTATTAAAATAATTTTGAACTACAGTATCTAAAAGTAATTCTCTAAATAGCTTTTGCGATTTCCATGGTTGTTTAGTTGCATTATAAAGTCCGGGTACTTGTAAATCTGGCTGATTTGCATGATTATAATTATTATCATTGAAAAATTGGTCTAGCTGTTTTAAAAATTCATCCTCGTTTCCAGTCAATTTTTTTAAACCGGCTATGTCAAAAGGTACGAACCAACGATATTGCCAAATAGTTCCCTGGTATAATCCCCTAGCTTGCATATTATCTATGTCGGGTTTAGATAAATCAGCAAAATCATTTAACCACGCGTTTTTATACTCCGATGCTTTCTCTTTATACTTTTTGCTTATTAGTGTATCGTCAATAATCTCAAATATTTCAGAAATTGCCCAATTATCATAAGCGCTTTCCAATGCTTTATTTGGTGAAGAATAGTCGAGTTGATCTGCTTCTTTAATAAGGTGTTTTTTTATGGATTCAAAATCAATAGGATACCCTTTTTTGTAAGCATCTAAAAGTACTACGCTTGCATGTTCTGTTCTTACGGTTGGGGAAGGCTCATGTTCAGTAGCCCAATCTTTTTTACCAAATTTATATAAATTACCTATTGACTTTGCGATCGATTCAAATTTTTCTGGATATAATAAAGATAACATTGGTAATTGCTCTCGATAATTGTCCCAAATTGCCCATCCATTGTAAACCGGATGTTTAGATTTTTGCATTGAGCCGTCTATAGCCCGATAGGTACCATCGTTTTCAGAAATTAGGTAAGGCGCTTGAAGCCCTCTGTATAATAAAGAATAAAATAGTTTTTTACGTTCTGTTTCTCCTTCAACTTGAACTTTTGAAAGCAATTTTTCCCAAGATTTTGCAGTTTTCTTTTTTATGGTTTCAATAGAGTCAGAATTATTTTTGATTTGTTTTTGGGCATATTTCGTATTTACAGAAGAGAAACCTATTTTAACTTTCATATTAGCTAGTGTATCTTTTCGAGTGGCTAATAATACATGGTCATCAATTCCCTTAATCGTATCTAAATTATCAATTTCAATGCTATAATAAATACGATACTTTCCGGCACCGCATGTAGTTTTTGTATCGATAAATCCTGAAATCGTATTTTCGTTGATTGTATGCTCTTCTGCAACAAACCTGTTTTCGAAGGCATAAGATAGATCAATTAAAATACTACTCTTTTTTTGGGGAAATTGATATTCATGGATACCGAAATTATGGTTAACACTCATTTCAGCTTTTATTCCATTCTCAAAAGCAACGCTGTAAAATCCAGGAGTAGCTTCCTCTTTTATTTTACGTAGTATAGTATTTTTATTATCTTCTAATATTGGTTTAATTAAAATATTACCACCACTTCCTTTGCAACCAACACCCTCTATCCTTGTATGGGTGAAACCATCAAAATTTTTTGCATAATACTCATAGCCTGTGTGGGTATGAGGATTTGTTTGCGGTCCAATGCTCATCATATTAAAAGGAGAAGAAGCTGCGGGAGACATTTGACCATGATCCCCAGATGTTCCTAAAAAAACATTTACTTGATTTGTTGATGTTTCTTTTCTTTTTTTATTACGCTCTGAACATGCTAGAGTTGTGCATATGATTATAAATAATAGCAAGCAGTTTTTATTCATAATTTAAGGATCTAAGGGTTCTAATGGATTTTGTTGTAATGACGTTTTTAATGGTACAAACTCTACAGCCGTATTATTTATTCTGGATTTAATTTTAGCCGGTAAATAGCCTAATTCTTTTACACAACGGTCTAGAAAATTGTTACTGCTAACATACTGGCTGTGTCCATTGTTTGTAACAACAAGATGAGCTTTGCTCATAGGGATATTATATTGAATATATAATCTTGCGGTATTTCTTAGGTTAGTAGTGGTATGCCTTGCATGTGGTTCTATGATAATATGATCTTCAGGGATATGATATTCAGTAATTAATTCTTTTTTCATTTCTATAGCTTCGCAGTATTCAGCCCTAAAAGGATGGGCGTGACCACCACTTACTACTATTATTGGCGCTTTTCCATCAAGATATTCCTTCACTCCAAGTTTAATATTTAATTTCCCTAATGCCGAGAGGCGATCACGATAATTTTCAGGGCCGTTACCCAAAATTAAAATCGACGCGTAAGGGAATGCTTCAAAATCGATATTCTTAATATTTTCAACTGTTTTTTTGTTTTCTAATTTTTCTAAAGGTTCATAGCGAGCTGCTTCGTCACGATGATTAAGATACAACAGCGATAATGCTAAGTTTAGGGAAGGGCTAAACCAGGTTTGCTTCTCTTTAGTTTCAGAATAAATATGCTTACTCCACATTTTTACTGCTCCCTTATAATAATCGCTAGTTACATCATAAGAAACAGAATCTATGCTTGCATATTGAGGTAATTTTCCTTTTCCGTAGGTATTTAGAATGTGATTAATTCCTTCAGCATTAAGATTCCATATTTTTTGAATAAATTCTTGATCTTCCAAATCGTTATATAAAATATAAGCTCCAGAATTACGAATATCGGCATTTATAAAATTCCTGAATTTTTTGGAATCTTGAAAAATTCGGTATAGATTTTCGGTTATTTTTTTAGCGCTTTTTGTACTAAATATGTATGGAGATATAAGGCTATCTAGATTTTTCGAATCCTCTTTTAATACTTTTGAAATAGCATCTTTTTGGTCTTTAAATATTTCTGATAATATATCGTCCTTAATCAAAATTTCTTTAATCACATTATCATTTTGAATAGCATTTAGTAAATAAAAGTTTTTTTGGGATAAGGTATTATACACTTCAGGACTGGAATATTCCTGAGCATAGCTTGTAATATAAGCTATAAAGATTACTAAAAATAGCAGGTGTTTTTTCATAATTTAAAAAATAAAAACAGGGGCTGTTTCCAACCCCTGTAAATAATCAAAACAAATCAAACTAGTACCCATCGTTTTGGGTAACTAAACCGTCTTCTAAACCATCGATATATGCTTGTGGAATTGGCATATATTCGTTTTTTCCAGCAGAAAATTCTGCATTAGATAAATGTGATCTTCTATTTTTCTCTACTTCAAGATAATCGTTAATCACTTTGTCTGCGATTCCCCATCGTACAAGGTTAAAGAATCGATGTCCCTCAAGCGCCAATTCTAATCTGGACTCCATTCTAACAGCTTCTATGGCCGCGTTTTGATCTGTCCAAGGGGAATTATAAAGTTCTATTTGATAATTCCCGGCATCCTCAGATCCATCTAACGTTTTTACGTAAGCCGAATTTTTAGCTCTTTCCCTTATTTGATTCACCAACTGGCGTGCTTCTTCCAGTTTACCTAACTCTGCGGCAGCTTCAGCTTTCCAAAGAATTACCTCACCAAATCTTATAATATAGTAGTTTAAAGCACTTACATAAGGCCAAACTTCTAGATGGTAAGCTGAGTTAGCCGAAACTATTCGTTTTTTAGGGCTAAATTCTCCGTAAGTGGCCAGATCTCTTGCCCAATCAGCTTCGTAAAGAATATCAAGATCTTTATAAGGAACACCAGGTCTTCCCAATGTAATATCAATTCTAGGATCTACAGCATCACTATCAGTTAAATTTTCATTACTTTTTGCTGGCAAACCATTTGAATTTACCTTAAATGCATTAACTAAATTCTGTGATGGTCTATGAAAACCATATTGCGAATAAAAAGGGCCGCCTGGCGCTAATAAACGATCACCAATACTACCATTATAATTATCTGGTTGCCCATCGTTAATACTGTGTTGAACAGCGAAAATAATTTCTTTATTATTATCATTCTCAGGTAAGAATAATTCCTGAAAATCGTCCATAAGTCCGTAATTACTATTCATCACATCGCTAGTGGCATCATAGGCCAATTGCCATTTTTTCTGAAATAAATAGGTCTTAGCCAAATATGCCTTTGCGGCTATGCTGGTAGGTCTTCCAACCTCAGTTTGAGTTTCTGGTAATACGCTTTGGGCTGCCTGAAAATCTTCTTCAATTTTACCCCATAATTCTTCTGAAGTAAATTCTGTATTCGATTTTGCATAATCCTGAACCTCCGCAGCCGATTCGTCGATATAAGGAATATGATTGTAGATCTTTTTTAATTCAAAATAATAATGGCCACGTAAAAAGCGTAATTCTGCCTGGCGTTGGGTTTTAAGGTTTTCCTCGAAATTTTCTGAAGCGGCCAATAAACGCATAGCTTCATTTACTCTTTTAACACCTTCATAAAGCGCCATCCATTTGCGTTCTATATCTAGCGTGGTAGGGTTGGTATTAAAAATTTCCATTTGATGAATATTATTTTGGTCACCAGTTCCACCACCACCTTTATAAGCATCGTCTGAAATAACATCTCCAAAACTCCAATTTGAAGCAGGAGAGTTGTAAGCATTAGAAGCGCCGTCAAACTGGCCATTTAGAACACTATAGGCTGAGATTATGGCTCTTTCTACATTTTCGGGTTTAGTCATTTCTTCCGGCGAAACTTCTCCATAGGTTACTTCGTCCAGATAATCATCAGAGCATGATATAGTGCTTATACCTATAAATACAAGCACGAGTTTTAAAATTCTAGAATTCATTTTCATTTTAGTGCTTTTTAAAAGTTAAGATTGAAACCAAATACAAATGTTCTTGATGGTGGGTAAATTCCTCTATCAACCCCAATGTCAAGATTTCGGCTACTGCTGGAATAATTTTGAAGTCCGATTTCAGGAGTCATTCCACTATAATCTGTAATTGTAAATAGGTTACTGGCTTGTGCATATAATCTAAGGTTTACATCTCGGAATATATTTTCTGGTAGCGTGTAACCTATTTGCAAATTATTTAATTTTAAATACGATCCATCTTCTACGTAGTAAGAGGAAGGACGAATATTATTGTTGGGATCATCCAGACTCAATCTTGGAATATTTGAACTTGAATTTTCTGGAGTCCACGCTCCCAATAATGAAGAATCTTTGTTGTATGCAGATTGGTTGAAAAATTGAGTCTTATACTTGGTAAGATTATAAAGATCGTTACCAATACTTCCATTAAAAAACATTCCCAGATCAATGTTCTTATAATTAAGTTTAACATTAAAACCAAAGACCAAATCGGGATGAGGGGAGCCTATATAAGTACGATCATCATCGTCAATGACACGGTCATTATTAATATCTCTAAAGCGAATATCACCTGGTTGAGCATCTGGCTGAATACCGTAAGTATCGACTTCTTCTTCGCTTCTAAATAGACCTTCTGCTTCATAACCAAAGAAAGATGCGATAGGTTGACCAACCGTACTTCTAGAAACTTCTTGATCGAAATTTACACGATGTAAAGAAGAACTCGGGATTCCTAAATAAGCTACGCTATGTAGTTCTGTTAATTCATTTTTATATCCAGAAAGATTCAATCCCAGATTATATCCAAAATTATCCTTTTTATCACTATATTCAATATTGAGTTCATAACCTTTATTCTCCATTTTGCCATCGTTGATCCATTGGCCATCGTTGGTACCACCGTAAGTTAGAGGCACTGCATTGTACACAAGAATATCTTCAGTGACTTTATTATAAACTTCAGCAGTAACATTAAGCTTATTATTTAGGAAGCCAAGATCTACACCAATAGTGCTTTGCGTGGTTGTTTCCCACTGCAAATTTGCATTTGGTACACGTGTTTGGGTTAAACCGGTAGAAACTGAATTCTGCCCGCCACCTATTGCATAATCGCTGTAATTCGAATTGTTGCTATAACTATCTACGGTAGAGTAGGAAGGAACCTGTTGGTTTCCTGTTTGGCCCCAACTGGCACGAAGCATCATACTTGTAAAACCATTTCCAAGATCGAAGAAATTTTCTTTATCCAAACGCCATCCTAAAGAGAATGCCGGGAAAGTTCCCCAATTATTATTTGCTAATCTAGAAGTACCATCACGTCTTACGGTAGCAGTTATCAAGTATTTTTCATCAAAATTATATTTAACACGGCCAAAATAAGAATTCAACTTCCATTCGTTTGCACGACCACTATTCAATTGATTTTCTGTACCAAAACTTAAATATCTAAAGTTTGGATCTTCATAAAGAAAGTTTTGTCTTGATGCTGAAAAGTTTTCCTGATAATATTCTATAGCTTCCTGTCCTGCTAAAACATCTAAATTATGATCTCCGAAAGATCGCGTATAATTGATCGTATTGGTAAAGGTGAACTGATAATTGTAACTATTTTCAGTACCTAGGCTGTTTATTGTGTTTTGTGCAAGAATTTCGTCATAAACGGGACTAAAACTTCTGTAGTTAAAATTGTTGTAGTCTAAACCAAATGAAGATTTAAATTCAAAATCACCAAAATTAAGGCTAGCAAAAGCATTACCAAAGGCGCGAACGTTTTTACGATCATTATCTTTACTTCTGTATAAACTTCCTAAAGGGTTACCGATATCGTTAATAGGATTACCCGCAAAGTTTCCATTATTATCCTTTACAGGAATAATAGAGGGGAATTGAAATGCATTATATACAATGCTCCCTAAAGAGCTGTTGGTACCTACCGAAACTTCTTTGGTATATGAACCAGAAAAATTTTCTCCAATAGTTAACCAATCTGTAACATTATAACTTGAATTAAATCGTGCTGAATAACGTGCAAAATCGGTATATTTTATAACTCCTTCTTGGTCGTAATACCCTAGAGAGAAAGAATGTTGTCCTTTTTCGGAGCCTTTTTGAATAGAAATATTGTAATTCTGAATTAAAGCAGGACGCATAATTTCATCAACCCAATCCACATCACCACTTGGTATCGTTTGCTCGTCGTCTAGCCATTCTGGAATTTCAGCTTGATTTGGATTGTTTCCATAAATATCGTGAGAAGGAGTTTGGCCGTCATTCTGATAAGCTTGCCATAAAAGATCCCCGTATTGTTGCGCATTAAGCATTTGTGGTAAATTGAAGGCAGATTGTATACCTGCATAACCATCCATGCTTACCGAAAATGAATCTTTGTTCGCCCCTTTTTTGGTGGTGATCACAACTACACCATTTGCTGCACGAGAACCATAGATAGATGATGATGCAGCATCTTTAAGAACCTGTAGACTTTCTATATCTTGCGGATTAATACTACTTAATCCATTTGAGGTAGGTACACCATCAATAATAACTAATGGATCATTGTTGTTAATAGTGCTAAAGCCACGTACTCTTATCGAAGTTCCACCACCAGGACGATTATCACTCATCACCTGTACACCTGGCATTCTTCCCTGTAACATTTCAGTTACGTTTGCCTTTGGTAAAGATTGAATTTCTTCAGGAGCAACCGAGGAAATCGAAGCAGTTATATTTTCTCTTTTTTCAGTACCATAACCAACTACCACTATTTCATCTAATGTGTTGGTGTCTTCCTGTAAAGTAATGTCGAATTCAGTTTGATTAGAAATAGCGACGTTTGCTCTTTGATAACCTACAAAAGTGATACTTAATGTTTCTGCATTTGCAGGAATTGTTAACCTGAAGTTTCCATCAAAATCTGTAGCAGTTCCAATGTTTGTATCTTTAACGTATACACTGGCACCAGGAATAGGCATGTCGTTATTGTCTTTAACCACACCGTTTATTTCATATTGTTGCTGGTTACTGCCATTAGTTTCTTTTACCAAAATACCACTATCGGTTATTTTGAATTGCACAGCAGTGATACGCGTAAGTTCAGATAAAGTTTCTTCAAGATTTGCATTATTAATATTTATGCTAATATTTTTTTGCAAGAAAGCTTGGTCTGATCTGTAAATAAATCGTTTTTTAGCTTGTGATTCAATAAGTTTAAAAACTTTTTCTACGCTAACATTTTTAAGGTTTAAATTGATAACAATCTCAACCTTTGTACTGCTAGCTTTTTTTTGTTCAGTTTCGTTGGCCTCTACAGGAGGGACTAAGGAAAATGAAGCAAGAGCGAGTAATAAAATTTTGCGTTTCATTATTAAGATTAAAGCATTATTTATTTTAGTTAGTAATTCTTTTGATGAAAATCTCGTAGACCTTTACTAATGTATTTCATGGCTAGAGCAATATGGTTTTCTACAGTGCGAGGAGACAGATCCATTAATTCTGAAATCTCACGATATTTAAATCCGTCTATTCTACTTAATTCAAAAATTTGTCTTGATTTTTTAGGAATGGAATTCAAAATCGATTGAATAATCTTTGCATTGATTTCTTTTTGTTCTTTGTCTATAATCTCTTCTTCTGTGCTGGGAGAAAAAAGAATATTGTTCTGTTGAGCGTCTATCGAAAAATTTAAGTGTGATTTTGTAGGTTTTTTTAAGCTGTTTTTTGCGATGACATAGATGTAAGATTTAGGTTTTTCTATTTGTTTTAACTCATTTTTTTTATTCCACAGGATTATAAATACATCGGCAATCTTTTCTTCGACAATGCTGATATCTTTTTGATAGTTTAAACCAAATCGACAAAGCGCCTCATAATATTTATTGAATAAAACCTCTATTGCAGCATATTGTCCTTCAGCTATTTTCTGAAACAAATCCAGGTCTTCCTTGAGCGTGCAATTGGAACTTTTGGGAAGTGGAAGTGGTTTTTTAATTTTCATTAGAAGCTATGATTAGATAATTTTTAGGACTTTTCTTTACCACTTTTACATTGGTGATAAATTCCATAGAGTTTATAAATTCTTCTAAGTTTTGATCTTTAAATGCTCCGGTTATTCTTTGGTTTTCCAGATTTTTATCTTGAATAATAAATTGAACCCCAAAAAATGTTTTGATCTTAGGTAAGGCATCTTTTAAAGAAAGATTATCCAGTAATAAGATATTTTCTTTCCAGGCCAGGGTTTTCTCTGGATTAAAATTTCGTTTGGTAATTTCATTTGTATTCCTATTCCAGCTAAGTTGTTCTTTGGGTAGCAGATTCACTTCGTCATTAGAATGTTTAAATAGAACATTAACTTTTCCTGTAGCTAAGGAGACGGTTTGTTGATCGTTATTAGTATTTATTTCGAAACTGGTACCTAAAACTTTAATTACCATATTTTCGGTATGCACTAAAAATGGTCGTTTTTTATCTTTGGTAACCTCAAAAAATCCTTTGCCTTCCAGCCATACTTCTCTGGGATTTTCGAAATTTTCAGCATATTTTAATTTAGATCCCGAGTTTAAGATCACCTCGCTACTATCGGGCAGTGTAAAGCGAAGACGTTCACCAGCTTCAGCAGTTTTAATATTGGTATAGTTGCTTTCATCTAAAAAAGAAAAGATATAAACACTGGAGGTGACTAGGATAATTATTAAGGCAGCGAAAGCGTAGAGTTTTCTATAACTTGATCTTTGCTTTATTTTGCCTTCAATTTTTTGTTGACTAACTTCATAATTCAATGCTAGATCATTGTCGGGGTATGTCTTCCAGATAGATAAGTATTCAAGATATAATTCTTTAAGTTCGTTATCGATGCTTAGTTCAATTTCAAAAACCGATCGATCTTCCTGAGACATCTCATTGGTTAGATATCTCACACATTTCAATTCTTTAGGAGTAATGTCCTGCATATTCAATTTTCACGTTTACTAATAGGAGCGTGGAAATTGAAAAATCCCCTAGTCGTGAATGTCACGAAAAGGTAAAATCAAAAAAAAGATTCTTAATATTATTTTAACCTCCCCTAGTAAAAACTGAATCAACCAGTTTGGTTATATCTAATTGTGTAAGTAGAAAAATTATGTTTATGCTATTTAAATTTCAGGTAGATGAAATCTTTAGGAAAACATGGATTGTCCGGTGTGGAGTTGAGAAGTAAAGATTGATTTAGTATTGAAAGACTATAGAAAGTATTTATGGATTGTTTTCTTCTAAAAGAGAATGTAGATTACTCATTATTTATAAGATAATTTTCGATGTTTTATTAGTTCAATTTAGTAAATCTAAAAGTTGTGATTTGTTGCGCTGAGACATTGAATCTAGGAGCGTTTTTTTCGTATTGTGCCTGACGGTTACGTTTAACGCTAGTGTGCGGAAATTAGCACACGAAGTTGTCGGCTTATTGTTTTGTTGCTTGGAGTTCTAATTTATCGATTTTGTTGGAATAGCGCATATTGGCCGTTAACCGGTGTTGTGCACAGTACTTCAGATTACTTTTGTTATAATTTTACGTTCCAAGGGATATTTGTTAATCTAGGCATTAATCCCACATAAAATATATAACAATCAAAGTAAACGAATATTTGAAATAGCAATTACTGCTAAAATTATAATTGGAATAAAAAGGCACCATATTTGTATTTTAATAGCATTTGGGTAGTCTCCCAAGTAAAGTTATAGTTCTGTTCTTAATTTGTCACTTATTATCCGTATCTCTTCTTTGTTCGACATTTTGTGAGTATTGTGCACAACTAGTTTGTATATGAAAAGTAGCGTGAAGTTAGCGATTAACTTTCCGACATAAAACAAGCCAAAACTTTTGCATTTTGATTTTATCTTTACTTTTCAAAAGGCAAATCAAAAGATTTGGCGACTTACCAAATATACCAAAATTTCCAGTTTAGAAAAGACGTAGCTATTTTTTATATACATCTTAAGTTTGATTCTTATTAGATTTATAGTATAAATCAGAAAGAACAAAGAGAGGATTAAGGTTATGATATACGGTGAAGCGTTAGACTTCGACAACATTGATAACCCCCTCTCTTTAACTACTTCAATCACGTTCAGTTCCTTTAGATTTGAACCTATAAACAATATACAATTATTCAATAATTATGTTGTTGAAAAGAGGGGGTCTGGGGGAGACTCATAACTAATTAAATTGTTCATATTTTTATTAAAAAAGAACGGGGTGAACTTGGTTTGGTTCTAGAGCTACATCTCTATTCACAGTATTAGTCCCCGCTCTTTTATAACCGGTTACAAAGGACCAAATAGAATACTAATTAGTAATAAGTTACTAAAGGTTTTAGTCAAAGTAACCATTAATTTAATAATTAAAAGTATGGAAATTTTAGAAACTGTAGGTATCGATATTAGTAAAAAAGTGATCGATACACACCTTCACAAAAGAGATCTTTACCAGCAATTTGAAAACAATAAGATAGGGTTCAAACAAATGCTTAAGTGGTTGGAAAAGAATAATGATATTCCTACAGAAAACTTGCTGTTTGCAATGGAGCATACAGGAATCTACGGTTATAGATTATCTCTATTTTTGTTTGAAGAAAACTTTAATTATGTGATTTTACCTGGATTGGAAATTAAACAATCCATGGGAATGACCAGAGGAAAAAATGACAAAGCAGATGCTAAAAGAATAGCTCTCTACGCTTATGAAAAACGTGATCGATTAAAACCTCATGTCCAAAGTTCTGAGAATACCGTTAAATTAAAGCGATTATTCTCACTACGGGAGCGCATGGTAAAACAAAGAGCCGGCTATAAAATGAGCTTAAAGGAGCAATCAGAAATACTTTCAAGAACTGAAAATAAATTACTATTAAAAGTTCAAAAAGACCTTATCAAATATTTGACAAAAGAAATAGATATCATTGAAAAGGAAATAGAAACCATTGTTGCTGAAGATGAGAACCTTAAAAACCAGTACGAGCTAATAATTTCAATAAAAGGAGTAGGAAAACAAACTGCGCTCTATATGATTGTAGTTACAGAGGGCTTTAAAAAATTTGACAGTTGGAGGAAATTCGCCTCTTATTGCGGAATAGCTCCTTTCCCCAATACTTCTGGTTCAAGTATTAGGGGAAGGACCAAAGTAAGCCATTTAGCCAATAAAAAACTAAAAAGTTTATTGGACTTATGCGCTAAGTCTTCTATCCAATACAATGAAGAAATGAAATTGTATTATCACAAAAGAATCGATTTGGGAAAAAATAAAATGTCAACAATAAACATTATCAGAAACAAAATATTAGCTAGGATCTTTGCTGTTATTAATAGGAAATCTCCTTATGTAGATTTAATAAAATATGCAGCAAATTAACATTGAAAATGTGAAATATAATTTGGTTTAGTCATAGAATACTGTGAGGCTTAACCTCCTTTTTAAGTTGTTGTGATCACGGTAGTATGCTCTTTCATCAAATCAGTTCTTATGGATAAATATAAAGAAACTTTTGGAGTTGACATCAGTAAGGATGTCTTTGATGGTTATGGTAGTGTTTGTGGTTATTCTCAATTTAAGAATGACACTTCCGGCTTTAATTTATTTCTAAAGTCATTATCTCAAGATAGCCTTGTAGTGATGGAAGCCACAGGTTATTACTACTATCGACTTGCACAGTTTCTTTACAAAAACGGTATACCGGTATCGGTAGTAAACCCTTTGTCAGTCAAGCGTTTTCTCCAGATGAAACTGGCCAAAGTAAAGACAGATAAAAGCGATTCCAAGGCTATCTGTGATTATGGGTTATCTAATGAAGTTCCACAGTATAATTCTCTCACAGGGGTACAGGCAGAATGCTTGCAACTCTTCGGACTTATGGATAGTTATCTTAAGAAGCGTACGGCTACCAAGAATAAACTTCACGGAGAAGAATCATTGGGTATTCCCTCTAAGTATGTTTATAAGTCTTTACAGCGCGATCTCAAGCACTTAAACAAAGAGGTCAAGGGTATTGAAGAGCGTCTACTTGCACTTGTCAAACAGGAGCAGCAACAACAACTAAGTTTACTTACCAGTATCCCTGGAATAGGAATCAAGACTACTTTATTTTTAGTAATGATTACCGATGACTTCACTAAGTTTGAGAAGGCATCAGAACTCTGCAGTTATGTAGGAATTACTTCAACGATCCGTGAATCAGGGAGTAGTGTAAGAGGAAAAAGTAGAATTAGTAAAGTAGGTAACCAGAAGTTTCGGAACCTTTTATTTTTTTGTGCCTTCAATGCTTGCAAGTACAACAGGGCGTGTAAGGGCCTTTATGATCGTATTGTAGCCAAGGGCAAGATCAAGAAACTTGCTTTGATCGCCGTGGCCAATAAGCTTTTAAAACAAGCCTTTGCTATTGCTAAATCAGGTTTACCCTACGATGAAAGCCATGTGTCTGTTTTAGCAAAAGTATAGGTCAAGAAAAAACAAAAAATGAAACAGTTAAGATCTGATGATACAGGTTTTAGCATGGATCATTTATGTCTCAAATTTAATGTAGAAAAAACTTGGTTTTTACCTCAGTTCTTTGTTAGGGCACGTTTTTTTTTTTTTTAGTCCAAGAAAGTCCATTGTATCCATGTTCACACTAATAAAGAAATCGTCCATAAGTTTGTTAATGAACGAGTCATAATCATTAAATACTTCTTTAATTTTATTAAAATCAGTTTCGTTTGATTCGTGTAAATGTTCCACTTTCTTTGGATGAATTAATTCGTCCCTTTTTTTCTTTAACTTTTTTAAGTCGGAATATTTTTCGTCAAAATACTTTTTTTGAGTTTCTGTTTTATTCCAAGTTTTGCATACTTGTTTAAAAGTCTTTTTGAATTTAGTTTCAAAATCATTTTTGTCCGAATAGTTTTCGTATTTGTCCAGATTATTTAATCCAAAAATATCCGCTTCAATGATTGAGAACAAACCTTTCAAGCAAGCTCTGTATAAAGCATCAAATTGAGTTTTTTCCGTTTTATGTTTTTCGGTCACATTGAGCAATTCCATATAGTCTTTCCGGATTATATTATGAATTTTCTGATAATTTCCCATAGCCACTCCAGCTTTGAGGAATTCAGCGTAATCGTCATATTTTTTAGAATGATTTCCCATTTTTTGTTCAAATGTGCCCTAACGTGTTTGGCTATGGTTTCGTTGCGTGAAAATCCGCGATGATTTTCCTCCGAAAACCGAAGATAGCAAATTTGCGAGGACTTTCCGAGAGGAAATTCAGAAGCAATGAACTATAGCCGGTGTTGAACGAATCCTCCCTACCGGTCGGAAGCTTACTAAGCCAAAATACAACAATTTTTATATTTAAGATAAACTAAAATTTACCGTTATGTATAAAAAAAAGTAAAACGATAGTAGAGACCGCTATCGCAGAAGTTCCTGGCTTTGAAAACCTATGCTTACAACTTGGTAAGAGCTTTTCGATCAATGAGAAAGCCGCAAGTACCCTGAACAACTACAAGCGATGCCTGGCTCACCTGGGCCTGCACTACAAGCAAAGCCCGGAGACCCTCTCTACTGAAATGATCAATGATTATCTTTTTCATTGCCAAAACCTGCACAAAACCCCATCCGAAAGTTTTTTCAAGCACACTATTTTCGGCCTGCGGGCCATCTACAAGATCCTGGGCTTGAATGATAAGCAGGTCAAGCTTCCCCAAATAAAGCGACAGAACCAACTCCCTGTAGTGCTTAGCAAAGCTGAAGTACGTACCTTGCTCAAAGCACCCAAATATCTCAAACACCGATTGATCCTGGGGATGCTGTATGGGTGTGGACTAAGGAGCTATGAACTCTGTGCCCTACGGCTCTGCGATGTAGACTTTGACCGACAGACTGTTTTTGTAAAAAAGCAGAAGGGCAAAGTAGACCGTTATGTGCCACTTAGCAAGCACTTGGCACGTGGACTTAAAAAATACATTGCAACGGAATCTCCAAAAACCTTCCTCTTCAACAGCCAGGTAACCGATGATGGCGCCCCCCGGCCCATAACCCCCACCGCAATACAATGGGTCATCAAAGAGAACCGAAGTAAAGTAAATACCCACAAGACTATTACCGCCCATTGCCTGCGTCACACTTACGCCACGCACTTGCTGGAGGCAGGACTCAATATTATGAGCCTGAAAGAACTTTTAGGACATGCCTTTATCGAGACAACGCTGGTATATTTACACGTTGCCAACACTGGGAGTTCACGCAAGTTTAGCCCCCTGGATACCCTTTTTCAATAATGCGCAGTCACCTTAAGGTGGCCGATGTGCTGGAGATGGAGCAGGATTATATCTCCTCACGGGCATTTACGAGCTGGCACAGGCGTACCCTTCATGCCATCCGTAAATGCCGCACCCCTGCTATGGGCGGACATATCGATAAGTGCGATTGCTGTGATAAACTCCACATCAGTTACAACAGTTGCAGGAACCGGCATTGCCCTACCTGTCAAGGCCATAAACGCGAACATTGGATACAGGCACGGGAAAGTGAACTGCTCAATGTTCCTTATTTTCATGTAGTCTTCACACTCCCTTCGGAACTGAATGCGTTTGCTTTATCCCATCCCAAAATAATTTATGGGAGCTTGTTCAAAGCGGCCTGGTCCACCCTTAGACAGTTCGGGGAGAACCCCAAGCACCTGGGCGGGCAAATGGGCATGATAGCCATACTGCACACCTGGGGCCAAAACCTGAGCCTGCACCCGCACTTGCATTGTATTGTTCCTGGAGGTGCGGTAAAGAGGTCAGGCAAATGGAAACCTGCAAGGAACAAGGGAAAATACCTGTTCAACGTGAAATCCATGGGGAAGGTATTCCGCGCAAAATATAGTGCACTGCTTCGAGAGCAAAAGATAGCCATACCACAGGAAATCTATGATAAGCTCTTTGCTAAAAACTGGGTAGTCTATGCAAAGCAGCAATTCCACACCCCAAAATATGTAGTAGAATATCTGGGCCGTTACACCCATAAGATCGCAATAAGCAATCACCGGATAAAACAAATAAACAACTCCCAAAGGAGGGTAACCTTCCAGATTAAGGACTACAGGAAAGCGGGCCAAAAAGGACAACTAATACTGGATACCCGTGAGTTCGTGCGCCGATTTGCACTGCACGTACTGCCCAAAGGTTTTACAAGGATAAGGCATTACGGCATCCTAAGCAGCAGTTGGAAAAAGCATAAACTACCGGCCCTACAAAATATCCTTGCAGGGGTGCCAGTAAAACCTGTCGAAAAAAAGCCTCCATTGCTCTTGGGCAAATGTCCAAGTTGCAAAAAGGGAAAACTAGTCACCGCTCTAACTTTCGATAAGCGTGGACCGCCAGATAAATGGAGAAAACTACTTTTATCCATTAATAGCTTTTAAAAACTGGCCTGCACCATGCGGGGCGGGAGAGTTATGTCCTAAAGCCAAGGATTTATTCAAAAAGGGACCGGAAAAGGAGGCTAATCGATACGTAACTAGATTTAAGTAACTAGAAAAATGTTGGAGCCTAAAAAACTCAACAAAAATTGTGGCTCATCTGCCCCAATAAAATTCCAGAATAATACAGGGTAAAAAGGTATTCCCCATAAAGGAGGAAACGGATCCGTCAACAAAATATTCAGCCCTGGCCTATCGGCGGGCCGAATACTTAGTTATTGTGGCTTGTTTTATACCATACTTTTGTAAGAAAGGCACATATACATCCATACAAGTTGTGAAAAAATCTTGTGTTGAAGTAGTGTAAACATTCAATCTTACAATATTTTTGCATTCATAACCCGATGCGTTGATCAGCTTTTCTAAATTCTGAATAGTTTGGATTAATTGGGAACGCATCTCTGCATTGCTTGGTACACCATTCTCGTCTATTGCAGCCTGTCCGGAACAATACAACGTTCCTTCTACATTTTTCACCGCTACTGCTTGAGCTGAATTAGTTTGCTCGCCCCATTTCCAGGGGTCAATTGTTCTTTTTTCCATTTTAATAATAGTTTACTTATTGAACTTGAAGCAAAAGTAAAAAGGCGTGGTGACAGCCTTATGTCAGGGGTGAAAATGAGTCTAATAAAATTTATCAAAGTATTCCTGCAAGGTCATTTTATGCGGTTCAAAATGTTCGTCTAGTACTTGCAGTTTTTTAATTCTATCTAAACGGAAAAAACGAAATTCTTCACGTAATTGGCAATATGCAATTAGCAACCAATTTTCCGTACTTAGTAAGGCAAATGGCTCTACAATACGAGTGGTCAATTTCTCGTTAGCATTTACATAGTCTATTTGGGTTAGACGAAAATTGGTTAAGGCAAATTGGAGTTCGGAAAGATTGTTACTGTTTCTTTCCCGGTTTAGATTTTGGTCATACCTTGTCCTTTCTGAAAGCAAATTCACTTTGTCTTTGTGACTGTATCTTAAAACCGCTTTGATTTTTTCAATCGCTTCTGAATAATCTTTTATAAATGAAGCATCCTTGTTATTTAGCACTAATTGCTCGGCTATGATTAATGCATTGGCTTGGGCTTCCGTAAACATTACAGGTGGAATTTTATATCCTTCCATTAATGAGTATCCTTTGCCTTCTTCTGTGATAATGGGAACTCCGGCCTGTTCCAAAGCTCGAATGTCTCTGTAAATCGTTCTAACGCTTACCGAAAACTTATTCGCTAATTCTGTAGAAGTCAAAAGTCGTTTCGTTTGCAACTGTGTTAGCATTGCAGTGAGTCGTGAAAGTCGTTTTGTTTCGTTTTCGTTCATTCTTGATGTCTCTGGGTTTTAGTAACACTGAGATCTGTTTTTTTTTGCTAAAAATTGTAATCTCAAATGGTGAATTTACTTCTACGAAGTTATGTGATCTCTACTCACTTTCCATCCTTTTAAGCAATTTTCAAACTTTAAATGCGGAGGGTTAAATGAAATTTCCTTACTGTCGAGTTATTTTGAGCTCAGCCAATTTAGACGTTCTGTTAATGCCGCTTTTACATTGGTATTGGCCACATTGCCTATGGTTAGCCGAAGTGGAGGAAGGTCTTTCTTTGTACTTTCTATAATAGCCTGCGAAACATCATTTACATCATCTAACTCTCCAAAGCTGTCTTCTTCAATCAATTTTAAGAGCTCGTGTACTGGTGTGCCTTCATATACCTTCATCGATTTTCCTGTTTTTATACTTGTTCCAAAACTAGTTCCCGTAGGTCCCGGTTGGGCAATGGTGCAATAGATACGGAAAGGTTCCAGGTCTTTAGCTATCGATTCTACAAAACCTTCTATTCCCCATTTAGAGGCGTGATATAAACTAAAACCGGGATAGGCATATTGCCCGCCTTCAGATGAAACTTGTATAATATGACCTCCTTGCTGAATTCTGAAATGCGGAATCACTGCTTTAATAAATCGAATAGCACCTAAAAGATTGACTTCGATTTGATGTGAAATCATCTCATCAGTTAATTCTTCTACCGCTCCAAATAATCCATAACCGGCATTACTAACAACGACATCTATCTTTCCGAATTCATTAAAGGCAGCATCTACCGCAGATTGGATCTCAATTTTATCTGTTAACTCTAAATGTTCTACCTTAAGTTGTTCAGGATATTTTTTCTGAAGATCATTTAGTGTTTCTGTATTTCGTAAAGTCGCAAAAACAAAATCTCCCTGGGACAATAACTTTTCAGTCATTACCCGTCCAATTCCGTTTGAAGTTCCGTTGATTAACCATTTTTTGTGCATCACCTAATGTTTTTTGATAATTAATTATAAGGCAAATTAAAGCCAAAAACACTCGTAAAGGGTAATGAACATCAAACCGATAGTTACAAAAATCAAACCTTTCTAAAATCAGAGGGAGCTATTCCTTCTGATTTTTTAAAAAAATTAGAAAAATGAGTAACTTCTTTGAAACCTAGCAGGTAAGCTATTTCAGAAATAGTAGCAGAAGAGTGCTTCAATAATATCTTGGCTTCTCTTACTATACGGTCGTGAATCAGTTGTGAAGTAGAGCTGCCCATTGTTTTCTTTAGTATTCTGTTTAAATAATTAACGTGCAGGGATAATTTATTGGCAAAATCTGAGGGGGAAGACAGGGTTAATTGTTGATCCATTGCTTCAATGGGGAATTGGTGTTCCAGCAATTCTAAAAATGCCCGGGTAATACGTTTCGACGATTCTCCGTTACTTTTATAATTGTTGGTTTGCGGCGCAAGTTTGGTCCCTAGGTGCACTATTTCAAAAATTAAGTTGCGCAATTGGTCAAATTTGTGCGCATAATTGGAGCTGAAGGTTTCTTCCATTTTTTTAAAACAATTCTCTACTTTTAGAAACTGCTCCTCTTCCAATTCCAATATATGGTTACCATTAGCCTGAAAAACCGCATAATCATCAAGCGTCCCAAATTGATGAAAAAATTCGGGCGTAAACAGGCAATATGCCCCACTATGTTTGCCTTCAAGAGGTATCCAGTTGTAGGGGATGGAAGGATTTGAAAATACGAGGGCTTGTTTTTGAATAGTATATGTTTTATCTGCATAATGTACTTTGTACTTCCCTTTTAAAAGGCTTACTTTATAATAATTCCTTCGAATGTAGGGGATGGGTTCCATAAAACAATTGTCCAAATCTTCAATAGTCGATATATTGAAATGCCCCAATTCGTTAGGAGGTATAATATCCTGTTTGCGATAAAAATCCTTAATGGTTTCGTTTTGGAGAATCTTAGTACTCATAGCCACATAATTTTATTCTATGATTTATAAATTTATAAAAATCAAACTTAAGGTTAAGGCTAAAGATGAATTTAAAGCTACCAATGTAAAATTATTGGTAGCGGGCAGCAGTCAAAAAGTACTGATGCCCGCCTGTGTCAATTTTTTTTAATATTATCAAATACTTAAGTTACAGATGATAAATTATTTACCTATCTTTTTTTGGACTTGTTTTGGGTAACGATCTCCTACAACTTTTATGGCTTCCAATGCAGAGTTGATTTTGCTTAATTCGTAATTTGTTAATAAAACAGTAGTAGCCCCAATGTTTTCTTGCAAGCGATGTAATTTTGAGGTTCCCGGAATAGGTACAATGAAAGGTTTTTGAGCTAAAAGCCAGGAAAGTGCAATTTGCGCTGGTGTTGCATCTTTATTTTTAGCAACGGAGACTACCAGATCTACTAACTCCTGATTAGCCTCTCTGTTTTCTTTAGTAAAGCGTGGCGACATATTTCGGCTATCGGTTTCATCAAATTCAGTATTGGTATTAATAGTTCCCGTCAAAAAACCTTTACCTAATGGACTGAAGGGCACAAGGCCAATGCCCAACTCTTCTAATGTTGGAATGATTTCTTCTTCAGGTTCCCGATAAAACATTGAGTATTCACTTTGCAAAACTGTCACAGGTAATACAGTATGTGCTTTACGAATAGTTTTGGCATCTGCTTCACAAAGTCCAAAATGCTTAACTTTTCCTTCTTGTATTAAGTCTTTTACCGTTCCTGCCACCTCCTCAATCGGTATATTGGGGTCTACCCGGTGTTGATAGAATACATCAATATAGTCGGTTTTTAACCGTCTAAGGGATGCTTCGGCAGTAGCTCGTATGCTTTTAGGGCTGCTGTCCATTCCTAATCTTGTATTACCTTCCTTAAAACCAAACTTTGTGGAAATGACTACCTTTTCTCGAATGGGTTCCAGCGCTTCGCCGACCAATATTTCGTTTTCACCATAAGCTTGTGCCGTATCGAATAGGCTAATGCCATTTTCATAAGCTGAACGTATTAATTTTATGGATTCGTTTTTTGTAGGGGCATTGGGAAAACTTAATCCCATACATCCATAGCCTATCGCCGATACTTCCAATCCGTTGTGTCCTAATTTTCTTGAAATCATTTTTATTTGCTTTTAAATTAATGAGACAAAGGTTGTTCATTATAAAATGAGATCATTTGCCATATGGCAAAAAGCGAATTTAGCGGATGTTTTTTCTAATTCTGCTCAGGGAAGATTGTGTAATGCCCAAATAAGAAGCGATGAAAGATAAGGGTATACGGTTTAGTAAAGTCGGAAAATTCTTGATAAACTCTAAATAGCGGGTGGTGGCATCTTGTTCCACCAGGGGGCTTCTTCTTTCTAGTTTTTCTCGATGCTGTTTTGCGGTGATTTTTTGAATAATGCTCTCCCAACCTACAATGGCATCTGAAATCTCTTTCCAATCTTCTTTAGAAAATACAATGAGTTTGGAATTTGTGATAGCTTGTAAATATTCGGAAGGTATATAATTGACCTCTATATCGTAGCCATATAGGATTAATAGGTTCTCCGTAATAAAATACCGCGTTATTTCGTCACTTGCATTGTTGTAATAATATACCCTTAGCACGCCTTCTATTAAAAAACCTACCTGATTTATCGTTTTTCCAGCCTGCCAAAAATAATCATCCTGATTAAGCTCAATTTCCTTCGATTTTTTGAGGACTAGATTTATTTGCTGTTGGTCTAAGCTACCAAATCGGAGAATGTATTCAATGAATTTTTCCATAACTGCAAGATAACCAATATTGTTTTTCTAAAATTCTTCATTAGGAAATAGTAATGAAAGATTACCCACTCGAATGTTCTTCAAAACACCACGACTCGGTTGGTAACGGTTTTTTTTACTATTAAAATGAGATATGACTACCTATAAGCTTGCCTTAAGCTAGTTTCTTAAACTTTATGTTCTTCTGTTTTTGATAATATAGTTTTATCAATATAGAAGGTTCCAAAGGGTACCATACAAGCAATTAAAACTTTCCAGGTTGTTTTTGAAAATTTCCATTGTTGATCTACACCTACGCTAAGCGTGTTAAATATAAACAGGAGGAACAATGCGCCGTGAATAGGCCCCATTGTTTTTACTAAATCGGGATAGTCAAATCCGTATTTTAGGGGGACGGCCAAAAAGATTAAGATAAGTAAGGAAATGCCTTCCAATAGGCCGATGAGACGAAGTCTTCCAACATTTGTTTTTAAATAATTCATATTTATAAGGTTTAAAAAGTTCTTAGTAAGGGACGATTTCCGAGAGGAGAAAAAGGCCAGGGAATCGCTATTAAAATGATAATTAGTGCTAATGCAAAAAATATCAACATAGTCTTGAATTTTTGGGAGCTAGGTTCTTTTCGCTTAGCAGATGCCGAGCCAATAGTGATGAGCACAATTGCGGTGAACATTAATAGAATATGGAACATTCCAAAAAAAATGGCTTCGTTCCATCCTTCTGAAAAACGATAGTATTTAAAAAAATGTGTTGTCATTGGGCTTTGTGTATATCCTAATATTCCTAAGATTAATTGTATATGTGCTATTGTAGCCGTCCAATGGCGTACGGTATTATCTTTTTTTGTAAAATTTCTTTTTAAATAATAGCCTGTGATGGCTATAAAAATGGCATAGCCCAGGCTTAATAGAACAAGCCATCTAAAAATTGAATGAAATTGTAAAAGTGTTTGGTACATAAATGATAAATTTTTTAAATAAACATACTAACTAGTATGTTTTAATGGTAAAAAAATTATAGGAGTGTTTTTAAATAGTTTTTTAATTCCTTGAGGTAAATTCTATAAACTGTAGCTCCTAATATCTTTCCAGAATTCCTTATGCCACTGTATCCGGAAATTATAAACGTGGCTACTTGATTTGGGTTTACATCCTTTTTCACAACCCCTTGTGAAATGTTGTTTTCAATACATATTTCGATCGCTTTTTGCCAGTCGATTATTATTTCAGCCAGCGCTTTATTGAATGTAGGGTGAACCGCTGCCATTTCTTCAATTAAATTGACAGCAGGACATCCATATTTTACATTAAAAAAAGAATTGTGTATTAAAAGGCCTTCCATCATTTCATAAAGATCCTGTACGGCGTTTTTAGATAGCATAAGAGGCTTTACCATTGCATTGTGCATTGCCGGGTGAAGCACTTCTTTGATAAGGGCAATACCCATTTCATCCTTATTTTTAAAATGATGGTAAAAGGCGCCTTTGGTTACTGAAGTACTGGCGATAATCTCATCTACACTAGTGGTTTGATAGCCGTTTTTATAGACCAATTCAAATGCTTTACTTAGAATATTTAACCTTGTTAGCTTTCCTTTAGACATTCTTTTATTTTTTAAATTAGTACAGCTCAATGCACAAATAACCCATTTTTTGAAGATTTTGTGAAACTTTAGCTGTAATTGTGTTATCCCGGCTCTCAATTCTTAAGATATTGTCACAGTCTTCCAAATCAAAATTCCATTGGTCAATTTCTTTTATACCATTAAGAATGCCTTTAACCCGGCGTATTTTCCTGTTGGTATTTATGCTTGTTTTAAAAATTGTGATGTGTCCCATTTATAAATATTTTTTTAAGTCCTGTAGTGCTCCTCCATTGTAAACAGATGTACAACCTCTGTTCTGTAAAATACTTTTTGCCTTTACACTTCTTAAGCCGTGGGAACAATAGACCACTATGGGTTCTTTTTCAAATTTAAGCGAACAGGTTCTCAGTTTCCCCAAAGGTATATTGATGGCCTTAGGGAAAGCTCCAGATTTAAACTCTCCAGTTGTTCTTACATCTATAATAATCGGATTTTTCTTTAAAATTTTACGAATGGAATTATCGAGTTTTTTGTACCTATAAACGCGATAAAAACTATAGGTTACAATGACAAAAGCTAAAATAAAAAAGGAGTAATACATATCTTATACTTCATAACTTCAGGAAAATTAATCAAAATATTAAAAAACATACTAGTTAGTATGTTTTTAATTTGCAAAATAGTTTTTATCACTATAGCGTGTGTTGGTTCTTAAGTAATTTATTTAATTAACCAGATGAAAATTGAATGGAAAATCAAAATAAAGCACGGGTATTTACTACATAACAAGTTCAAGACGATCAAATAAATCCTGATCTAAATCTGTTAAATATAGAGAAGACCGTTTATAAAGAAAACGGGAATTTATTAATTAAAATCCGCTCGGAATTCTGATGGGGTTTGATTGGTTTTAGATTTAAAGAGTTTACTAAATGATTGAGAATGCTCAAATCCCAGTTCAAAAGCAATTTCCCCTACAGACGCGGTTGTTGTACTTAGTTTTTCTTTGGCTTTTTCAATCAACAGGTCGTGAATATGTTGCTGTGTGGTTTGTCCTGTTAATGTTTTAAGCAGGCCGCGCAAATACGATGGCGAAATATTTAAGTGGTCAGCGATGTATTGAACTGTCGGCAAGCCCTTAGTAGCCAAATCATCACTGTTAAAGTAGTCCGAAAGCAATTTTTCCAAAAGGTCAAGAATTTGATGATTGGTTATTTTTCGGGTAATAAATTGTCGCTCGTAAAAGCGTTCCGCATAGTTTAAAAGTGTTTCCATATGCGAAATAATGATGTCTTGGCTGAATTTATCAATATTCGATTCATATTCGTTCTGAATATTCTTGACAATGTCATTTAGGATTACTTCTTCTTTATCAGAAAGAAACAAAGCTTCGTTTACAGAATAATTAAAAAACTCGTATTTCTTGATTTTGTCCGCTAATGATGTTCCCCACAAAAGGTCTGGGTGAAAATGAATAATCCAGCCCGAGCGAGCGATGTTTGCATTATTTTCAAACTTTAAAACCTGATTTGGTGACATAAAATACATCAGTCCTTCATCAAAATCATACTGCTGTTGGCCATAAAAAATCTTTTCTACACCTCGTTTTAAACAAATCGTGTAAAAATCAAAACTTACGCTTATATCATTATAATCGGAATGACAGGTTTCTGCAAAATCAATAACGCTAACAAGCGGATGTTTAGCCGGAGCTAAATCTAAAGCTTTGTGATACTCAGAAATCGATTTTATTCTTATGGGTGTTGTCATATACAAAGGTAATTATTTCTTCTTTTCAATGCTTTTGTTCAAGAAATTTAAAGTCGTATTTGGAGCAAGACGGCTCATCAACTTGAGTATATTGCTTAATCCTGGACGAATTTCTAACTTCCCTTTCTTTATTCCCTTAATCGCAATTCGTACCATTTTGTCCACTTTCATATTCTGTTCGCCATCAGCTTCTGTTCTAAAGTTATCCATCAAGGGCGTTTCAGTACCGGGAGGAGCAAGCTCAAAAACCCTAACATTTGTTTTTTTTAGTTGTAAACGTAATATTTGGGTGTAGGCGTGTACCCCTGCTTTTGTCGCGCTATAAACCGGTGAGGCAGGATAGGGGATAAAGGCCAAACTTGATGAAACATTGACAATGGCAGACGATTTTTGTTTTTTTAAATGCGGTAAAAACTGATGAACCATTCGAATAGTCCCCGATAAATTGATGTCAATTTCGGTAGTGATATTTTCTAAACTCATCGAAGTGTCCTGCAAATCCATATTTCGCATAATCCCTGCATTGTTAATGATCATATTCAGCTCAGGAAATTGCGTGGTAACAGCTACAAAAAGCTGTTGAATGTCTTCAGGTTGGCTCACATCACTAGCAAACGTGTGAACTTTGGGGAACTGTTTTTTTGTTTTGTCTAAGGCGTTAAGGTTACGCCCTGTAATGATGATATTCGCTCCTTCTTCCGTAAGTTGTTTTACAAGCTCTAAACCAATTCCACTTGTTCCTCCTGTGATCAGGATGGTGCTGTTTTTTAAGTCCATACTTCTGTATTTTTAGATGATACAAAGTTGTAACGATTTTAGAAGAAAGATTTAGCCAAAACGACTTTTGTGGTAGTCAAAAGTGAATTTATAGGGAAATATAGAGTCATTCAGTTCATTTTTTAACGAAGCTCATTTCTTATCATTTGGTAAGTACTTTATGCTTTTCAAAGGGCATATTTGTTTGGAATATTAGACTTGTCACAATGAACACAAATAAGAAAATTTTACTCACGGGAATAACGGGTTTTGTGGGGATGCAAACGGCAATTCAGCTATTAGAGAAAGGGTATCAGGTAACCGGCACCTTACGGGATGCAAAGAAAATTCCGGCAACTCAAGAGGTAATTGCCAGACATACTTCGAACATCGAAAACCTACACTTTGCAGAAGCGGATTTGAATGATGAAAATATATGGAAAGACTTGATGAGAGGTATGGACTATGTGCAGCATATCGCTTCGCCATTCCCCAAAACCATTCCGAAAAATGAAGACGATTTAATTTTACCGGCACGCAAAGGGACGTTGAGCATAGTATCGGCTGCCGCCCAAAATAATGTAAAGCGCATCGTTAGCACCAATTTGAAAAAAAACACCCGACTAAACAAAAGACGGGTGTGGAATTTAATTTTTGCTTAATGCAATTTTTATTCCCATTAAAATAAATACAAATCCACTTAATTTATTTATCCATAGACCAGCATTTGGATTGTTCTTAATTTTTTGAGAAAAAATACTGGCAAATACCGTCAATATTAAAAACCAAACAATTCCAATTAGTGCATAAGCAAGGCCCAATAGAATAAACGGAGCAGGGTTTTCCATTTGAGTCGGATTGATAAATTGAGGAAAAAAAGCCAAGAAGAATAATGCAACTTTCGGATTTAACATATTTGTAAAAAACCCAGACCAAAAATCATTTTTTCCCTTTTTTTGAATTTTCTTTTCATCATTTGTAGGCAAGAAATCCTTTCTATTTTTAAACTTCAAAAATCCTAAATAGATTAAATAAAAAGCACCTACATATTTAATTATTGTAAATGCGTATGCTGAATTGGCAACAATGACAGACAATCCCAATGCGGCAAATAATGTGTGAATTAAAACACCTGCATTTATGCCCAAAGTTGCATAAATCCCTGATTTACGACCTTGAGCTATGGACTTGTTCAAAACAAATATCGTATCAATTCCTGGCGTCATTATGAAAAATAAAGCCGTTAGCATAAAAGCGAATAAATTTTCGATTCCCAACATTTCTGTTTTTTTAATTAAACTAAAACTTTCAGCAAATAAACTATTTGGGATTCAATTTAAAAATACATATTTTTGATTGATTAATGCGAAAATTGCATTAATTATGACAATTCAACAAATTAAATACTTTTTAGAACTAGCTAAAGAACTCCACTTTTGGAAAACAGCGGAAAAAGTTTTTATCTCTCAATCTTCATTGAGTCGACAAATTCAGGCTTTAGAAGATGAATTGGGAATAAAGCTTTTTGAACGGGATAAAAGGAATGTGAAATTAACAAATGCGGGCAAATTTCTTCAAGAACATTGGACAGATAAAATAAATGAATTTGACCAACTACTAAGGCAAGCTAGAAAAATTGATGCGGGTAATTTAGGAACTGTTTCCATAACGTATCCCGGTTCTATAACCTTTGAATTCTTACCTAACTTTTTAAAGATTTTAAACGTTAATTTACCTGACCTTAAATTAGAGCTGACAGAACCGACAGATGAAAATCACGAAAAATTATTATTGGACTATCGAACGGATATAGCTTTTAGTAGGGATAAAATTAGAAATGGAAATATTGATTCTTTAAAATTATATTCAGAACCCATTTGTTTGGTTGTGCCTAATAATCATTGGATAAAGAAAAAGACGTTTAATAACATAGCTGACTTACAAAATGAAAAATTTATTATTTCAGGCTTACATCAAACAACATTTTTTGCTTCTTTGTTGAGACGCTTGTTTGATAAATATGGATTTGAACCAAGAACAACAGTGGAATCAGACTTTGGCGGTATGATATTAAATCTAGTTTCCAAAGAAATAGGGATTTCCATTCTACCACTTTCATTTAAATCAGCCAAAGTCGAAAACTTACGATTTATTAAACTAGATGAAAAAATAGACTTATATGTAAATTGGAGAAAGAACGAACTCAATAAAACGATAATAAAAGTAGTTGAATATGCTAAATTTACAGAGATAAAATAAAAAAAACAGGGCTAACATTGTATAAGCGTAATGCGGGCGAAAGTGCTAAAAGTAAAGTAAGTGAATATTAACAAACATATGTTTAAACCGAAAAGGAATTGCTTCTAATCCCTAAATAAGCTTATACTGTACCGTTATAACTGGTTCCAGTGCTTCCTTATTGATTTTGGCAATGAAAAAGAGGAAGCGGCCAATCAGCGTTACATTGGTTCTTCAGGGGTTATGGATAGCGGCATCGTCTTTTGCCAGCATCCTTGCACCATTAAATTGAAAAGATGTCCCTTCTAGCTTTGAACTAGGTAATGCCTTTGCCACCAAATTAGAGCTTCGCGTTGTTGCTTAAGTAAAGAATATGCTGAAGTAGCTACAATCCCAACTGATATAAAACGTTAAATACCTATTTTTTGTTGTCGAGTATATTATATTTGCAACAACATTTAAAAATTCATTTTATGAAACAGCTAACATTTGCATCGTTACAAGTAAAGGACTTGGAAGCATCGAAAAACTTCTATACCCAAAAATTAGGATTCGAAATTGATAACGCAAACCCACAAGCCTGTGTTTTCAAGTATAACAAAGGAGAGGCGAGTTTTGCCATCCGTACTCCGCTTGAGCCCCTTAATGGGAAGGAATTGGGGACTGGTGTGGCACTTTGGTTTGCCGTTGATGAAAATCTGGAAAAACTAATCCAAAAATTTAAGGACAACGGAATTACAGAGGTAGTGGGAATTTTTGAGACCCCATTTGGACGGGCCTTCCACGTAAATGATATTGACGGCTATAAACTTACTTTTTTGGATCCAAAATAAACAATACCAAAAAATAACAAATTGGTTACTGGAGCCAGAGTGGCTTGGGAAGTAAGGGTATACAACTTTTAAAAAATAAAGCGAGCTTTTGAGGCCTTGCTATTCTGGTAAGAGAAGAGAAATCTGAATCGGTATATAAAGTAAAGTTGATGGATCGTTTTAGGTTAGTTTACTGGAGTTAAGAATCCCGTACCTAAAAAAGTTAGTCGTTTACATACAAAATTCTAAAGTTGATATGAAGAAGCAAATCGATTTTAAGTTCAAAAGCCCTAACGATAGTCCGGGCTATTTACTGGGTCAGCTCACATTGTTATGGCAACGCCAACAAAAAAAAGTGCTGGACCCTTTGAACTTAACCTCTACACAATTTGTTTTATTGGCCGCATTAGGTTGGCTTTCAAAAAAAAACAGCGCCGTAACACAAGTTGATATTGCCAATCAAAGCAATACAGATAGAATGATGGTTTCTAAAGTGCTAAGAACCTTAGAAAAAAAGGAATTTATAACTAGAACAGAACACCCTTCTGATACCCGGGCCAAAGTGATTCACCTGACAGCTGCAGGAGCAGAAATCCTTCAAAAGGCATTGACCGTTATTGAGAATATCGATATAGAATTCTTTTCTGTTTTAGGGGATCATTTGCCGCCATTTAATGAATATATGTCTAAATTGATCGAACTGAATAAAGAGGATTAACAACAAGATGATTTAGAAGTTAACTTCATTTACAAAAATGGTGTGATAGCTTTAGTGGTAAAGAAAAATAACTCTATTTTGTACAGAAAAGGATTAACATTGAAATACATAATTGCAAAGTGGTTAAACTTGATGACATTTTAAGAGAGAATTTTGGGCCTTTAACCCAAGAGGAAATAGAAATCCTCTCGGCTTATTTTCACGAGGAAAAACTCAACAAAGGTGAATTCTTTACAGAAACCAACAAATTTTGCAAAAAGCTAAGTATTTTAAAAACGGGGCTACTTAGAATTTATAGACTTTCAAATGGCCAAGAAATCACCCAATGGATTGCTACCCCGGCTTATTTGGTAACTGAAATTTCAAGTTTCTTTTTTGATGAGCCTAGCAGGTACGATATTCAGGCGTTAACCCCTGTAGCATTACTGACCATTGATAAAACAAACTATTCAAAATTAAGTAAAGAACTTCCTATGTGGAAAAACATTGAAGCCCGTTTTATTGCTAAATGTTTTATGACCTTAGAAGACAGGGTTTTTTCACACCTCTCAATGACGGCGGAAGAAAGATACAATCTGTACTTCAACAACAATAAGTATTTATTCAACCAGGTCCCATTGCAATATATTGCTTCTTTTCTGGGAATGACACCAGAAACGTTTAGTAGAATACGAAAGAGGCAAGCTGAAAACTCTTGATATATGTCAAGCGTTTAACGTGGTAAACTACTGAACTTTGTTTCAAAATAAGTAATGAGAAAAGAAATAAAAACAGAGATTACCATAAACGCGAATCCACAAAAAGTATGGGAAGTTTTAACAGAACTTGATCAATATCCTAAATGGAATCCGTTTATGAAAGAAATTTATGGGATATTGAGAGTCGGTGAAAGGTTGAAAGTTATAATCCAACCTGAAGGATCTTCAAAAATGACATTTAAACCTATAATCTTAGCCCTTGAAGAAAATAAAACTTTAAAGTGGATGGGTAAATTGGTGGTTACCGGTCTTTTTGATGGTACCCATCTATTCCATCTCATTGATAATGGAAATGGGACTACTACATTTAAACAGAGTGAAGTTTTTAAAGGTATCTTGGTTGGTTTATTCAATTTGGCAAACACCAAGACCGGATTTGACCGTATGAATATCGAACTTAAAAAGCGATGTGAGACAAAAGATCGAATTGCTGTTTAGGGTTAATTAATCATTCAATACTACATTACGGTGTTTCAATCCCCAATCAATAATATAGGTTATAATTTCCTTTATCGATTTTCCGTGTTCGGTTAATCCATACTCAACTGCTATGGGGGAAGAGGTGAGCACCTTTCTCTCTACAATCTTTATCTCCTCCATATATCTTAATTCCTTGGTGAGGGTTGAGGAAGTTATTCTATTCAGACTCAATTTCAATTCATTAAACCTTCTTGGCTTGTCGCAAAGTTTAGCAAGGATTTGTCCTCGCCATTTTCCACCAATAATCTCCAATACATCAGCTAAGACAATAGCACCTTGTTCCTTGGTTTTTACTTCCATATATCTGTTGCGGTATCTTTTTTAATACCTGTATTAATTTACTATTAAGTAGTAAACTAATACTTAATATTTAGGTTTGCAAAGAATAAATTAAAAAATGTATTCCCGTTATGAAACTGTCAGAAGAAGCTAAAAAAACTTTAGAATTTGGAAAACAAAATGGTTTGGATAAAATCCATTTGTATCCTCCTTCCCAAACAAGAGAAATGATGAAACATGCCTTCGATGAGCAAAATAAAACGAAGGTAGAAAACGTAATTGATGAAAATATTGGACTGGATAACATTCCCGTGAGGATTTATGTACCCCAGGGCAGAGAAATATTTCCGGTGATTTCCTATTTCCATGGAGGAGGCTTTACCTTAATGAGTTTAGATAGCCACGATGAGATTTGTAGAAAAATATGTAATTCTTCGAAAGCAATCATAATGTCTGTTGGATATCGTTTAGCACCGGAAAATCCATATCCTGCTGGACCTCTGGATTGTCTGAACGCAACTAAATGGATGATTGAAAATGCCCATAAGTATAACGGGAATGCTGAAAAATTAGCGCTTGCCGGAGACAGTGCTGGTGGTTATATGGCATTTTGGGTGGCACAACGATTATCAAAACAAGGCATAGATTTAAAGGCACAATTTGCAACGTATCCGGTGACGGATCATTACAGTGCAAATCATAATTCTTGGGAAGAAAATAAAGACGGTTATTTATTGACCGCAGAAATGATGAAATGGTTTTGGGACAATTTCACCACTGATTCCGATCAAATTGAAGAAGCTTCCCCTCTTCGATCTGAAGATTTTTCAGGACAGCCTCCGACAATGATTTTTACCTGCCATTTTGATCCTCTAAGGGATGAGGGGAAAGCATATGCCATTAAGTTGATTGAATCGGGTGTGGAAACTCATTATAAAAATTTCCCAAACATTCACGGCTTTTTCGGAACCAATGAAATGGGTATGGAAGCGATGGAAATGGCTTGCAAATTTTTGCACGATAAATTATATAGTTAGGTTATGAAAAAGGTGATTTTTAATGAATACGGAGGAGTGGAGGTATTACAATTGGTAGAATCAGAAATTCCCATCCTTGAAAAAAATACGATTTTGATAAAGGTCAAAGCTGTTTCTATAAATCCTTTAGATTGGAAAATACGAAATGGAGAAATGAAAATTATGACTGGCTCAAAATTGCCGAAAGGGGTAGGGATCGATTTTTCTGGGGTAGTTGAAACTTTAAATATTGCTACTACAAAATTCAAAAAAGGAGACGAGATTTTTGGATCATTAAATGCAATGCAGGGAGGAGCATTAGCCGAATATCTTTTAGTTCGCGAAGATGATATCCATTTAAAACCATCAAACTTAACGTTTGAAGAAGCAGCGGCCATTCCCATTGTTGGATCTGCTGCCCTCCAAATTTTTGATAAATTAATAAAACTTAAGAGCGATTCGGAAATACTGATCAATGGTGCCTCAGGGGGCATAGGAATGTTCGCAGTTCAGATGGCAAAGAGGTTGGGAGCAAATGTCACAGCTGTTTCAAGCAGTAAAGGGATTGCGCTATTAGAAAAATGGCAAGTTGATCACATTGTAGATTATACACAAAATAATATCCTGGATAAGGAACAACGGTTTGATGTGGTCATCGACTTTTCAGATAAACTTCCTTTTGATAAGGCAAAGATTTTGATGAAGCCCAAGTCAATATACATCAATACAATTCCTAGTCCTGTACAGATGATTTCTTCTTTTTTCCACAATATTTTTTCCCGAAAAAAAATAAAAATACTTTTTTCAAAACCAACACCGGGTTACTTAAGGCAGTTAGCTTCATTTACAGAACAAGGAATGGATGTTGTGATTGGAAAGAAATATCCAATATCAGACTATAAGCTGGCTTACGCTGAAGTCCCTAACCATAGCATTTTAGGGAAAGCCGTTTTTATACTTGAATAACGTGTTGAAAGCTTTCTTGAAGTAGTTGGAATAAAAGTTTCGCTATAGATTGTTGTTCACCTAAACTCATCCGATAGAAAGGAAGGTCATTTTCTAATTCAATTGAAGGAATTTCGGAAGGCACTAGGGGAACTATTGGTCTTGTTTTTAAACAGTTTACTAAAGGAAGCAGGGTATTCAAACCCGAATTGATAGGCAATCTCACTTACACTTAGATCTGTAGAGGATAATTTTTCTTTTGCCTTCTCAATGAGTTTATGATGTATGTGCTGTTGAGTACTCTGGCCACTACTCGTTTTTAGCACACCACTTAAGTAATTAGGGGAAAGATTTAAATCATTGGCAATTTGACTAACGGTCGGAATCCCATTCGCTAAAATCTCGGGGTTATTAAAATAGTAATTTAAACGTTCTTCCAATCGGGTGAGGATTTGGTGATTGGTGATTTTCCGGGTAATAAATTGTCTTTCGTAATAACGTTCAGCAAAGTTCAATAAAAGCTCAATCTGGGAAATGATGATGTTCTGACTGAATTTATCAATATTAGCTTGATATTCTTTTTGAATGTTCTGAAAAAGTTCCGCCAAATTGTGTTCTTCTTTTTCTGATAAAAACAGGGCCTCGTTAACAGCGTAACCGAAGAAGTCATACTTCTTAATGGATGATGCTAATGCGGTGTTCCATAAAAAATCTGGGTGGATCAATAATAACCACCCAGAAGCATTTGCTTTTACATTTTGATTTATTTGAATATTCAGGGTTTGTTGAGGTGCCACAAAAGACAAAACCCCTTCGTCAAAATCGTAATTTTGCTGTCCGTAATTGAACTTTCCGCTTACATTTCGTTTTAAACCAATGGAATAAAAATCCTGTACCCATTTAATTTCATTTACATCTGATGGATAGATCACTTTACTATAATCTACCAGGCTAATTAATGGGTGCTCTGGTTTGGGTAAGTTACTATAGCTGTGAAACTCACTCAGAGATTTAAATCGAACTATTTTTTTCATTCTTTAAATTTAGTAATTAAATTTCTTTGTAAAGAACCATTCCTGCGTGATACAAAACTCCGTCTTTAAATTCGCCATCAGCGGTAAACCCGGTATCGTCTTTATAATCAATATGATTTCCTGTAACCCAATATTTGCCTTGGTAGGCACTTTTTCGGTTTCCCCTGGCTTCATCATATCGGTTATTGGGCAATAACTCGTGGCGAATAGTGCCATCTTCGGTGACCCACATTCCAATATATTCCTTGGTTGCTTCTATGGTTTCTTGTTGCATACCTATTCGATAAATCCTGTTGACGTTCCTAGATCCCGGTTTTCTTCCATCGCTTTTTGAATGGTTTCAATTTTGAGATTTGCATAATGGTAGGCATCTTCTCCCATAAAGAAATGTACAGGTGGGTTTTCTTGTTGGCTTAAAGCAATAAATACTTCTGCTGCTTTTTCGGGGTCGTTGGGCTGATTCCCATTAATGTCGTTTAAATGAGCCTGTTCCATTTCCCGAGCAGCTTTATACTCTTCAATGGGATTTGCCGGCGTTTGAACCGAGCCTTCTGATAAAAAATTTGTTCTGAAATAACCCGGATATACCAAAGTGGTGTTCACGCCAAATGGTTTCATTTCTTCAGCTAAAGCTTCCGTAAACCCAGTAACTGCAAACTTTGTAGAGCAATAAATTCCAAAACCTGCAAAATTTCCCGTGTAACCACCTATAGAAGATATGTTAAAAAGATGACCAGATTTTTGTTGACGTAAGTATGCAGAAGCATTTCTAATAACATTGAGATAACCAAAAACATTCACCTTAAAATTACGTTCTACTTCCTTTTCGGAAAGTTCTTCCAACGTTCCAATTTGACTATAGCCTGCATTATTAACCAGAACGTCAATTTTACCAAAATGACCGATGCTAGCCTCTATAGCTTTCTTAACGTTTTGGTTATTGGTCAAATCCATTTCGATGGGGAAGAAACTTTCATTTTCTTCTCCAATTGCTGCAATCAGGGAATTTTTACTTCTTGAAGTTGCCGCTACCCTAAAACCTTGAGCGAGTAATTTTTTTGTAAGCGTCAATCCCAATCCTTTAGACGCTCCTGTAACAAACCATACTTTTTTCGTATTCATTTTCCTTAGATTTTAATTAGGAGACAAAGTTGGTTTAATAGAAAACCATTTACTTTTCCATATCTAAGAAGAGCATAGCAAAATCTACTTTTGGCTTAAACGGTACGTAATAAAGAAAAAGGCACTACCGCTGATTTTAAATAAGTGTCTGGATGTGCTAATACTTTAAGACACCGCTGGCATATAGAATAAATGAAGCAGGCAATCAAAAAACTTTGTAATTAATTATCGTCTTGTGAATACGGCAGGTAATGAATTGACTAAAAGTATGGCCTCTCGCTAAGCATTATTGATAATAGACTTTTTTAGTGGCTATCTTTCCTAATGCTAAAATTTTGTATCAGTCCGGCTTAAATGCGTATGGGTAAAACGATCTTTGTACTTTAAACCTATACCAAACATCCTGTCCATTGCTGAATGGCCCAATAAAATAATCCCTGCCAAAGTGATTACAGATTCATTCAGCCATAACCCAATACTAAAAGTAATAATGGCCACCAGTTTATGATGAAAAAAATTATAGATCCAGGCACCTGTTCTTGGATTCATCACATAACCAATCATAGAAATATCGGGTAGTAGAAGACAGGCAGGAAAAACCCACCAAGCATAGTCCAGTTGATTGAATAAAATAATAGAAAGAAGGAATATCCCTACCTCTTCAAGTTTTAAAAGAGTACGCATCGGTTTTGTCATTCGTATTGTATTTGATTATTGAGAAACAAAGGTCTTCAACTTTAATTTTGAAACTCTTGACTTTTATCAAGAGTTTCAAAATACATTTAACATCACTAATAATTTATTTGCCAGTAATTTCCTATTTGCTTGGCCGCTATCTTTATTAAAATAGATTTTAGTTAAAGTATAAATGAGTGATAGATGATACTAAGAAGTCCTAATTCATTAATAACTACCTAAGTTTTAAAAAATTATTTTCGGGCATACGTGGTATAGCCACCGTCCACTATTAATTCAGTTCCCATAATAAAACTAGCCTCCTCAGAAGCCAGGAACAACACCGTATTCGCAACTTCATCAGCGTTTCCTATTCTTTTTAATGCCGTTACCGAAGCCAGATAATCTTTAGCATCTTCACTAGGCATTACGCTGTCAAGACCTTCGGTTTGGATAGGACCGGGGCTAACAATATTGACCCTAATTTTTCTTTCTGCCAACTCGTTTGAGGCAACCTGAGCAATTTTATTAAGTGCTCCTTTGGTAGCCGAATAAACGGTTGACCCCAGTTGAGCGGCTGTTGCCACTGTTGATGAGGTAAATAGTACAGAGCCTCCATTCTTAATATTGGGCAGCAATTTTTGCAACGTGAAAAAACTTCCTTTTACATTGGTGTTGAATTGTGCGTCAAAATCGGCTTCCGTTACCTGGTCAATTGAGCTGAAAACGGCTGTTCCTGCATTTAAATAAAGAACATCAATGTTGATGTTATGCTCCTCAATGGCTTTTTGTAATACTTCAATCCCTGCTAAATTAGAGGTGTCTGAAACTACTGTTGTCAGTTTCGAGCTGTTAATAGTAGAAGAAGCTTTTTGAAGATTAGCAGCATTTCTTCCGGTAATCCATACATTGGCACCGTTTTTAATAAAGGCTTTTGCAGTGGAGAATCCTATGCCGGTACTTCCACCAGTGATCACTACGTTTTTGTTTTCGAAATTCATTTTTTAATATATTTTAAATTGAATCTCAAATGTAAACTGGTTTTATTTATTTTCGTTACTTTGTAACAAAAAGTAACAGTAACCTTGAAGTAACAAAGTAACCTATGATGGAGTGTAAAGAACGTAAGCAAGATGAGTACAAGAAGGAAATGATGGCGGTGCAAGACACCTTGGATGTACTAAAAGGAAAATGGAAAATAATTATTCTATCATCCATATGTTTTTACAATCAAAGACGATTTTCAGATATTTTAAATGATATAAATGGGATTTCCAATAAAATGTTGAGCAAAGAATTAAAGGAGCTTGAAATAAATCAGTTAATCAAAAGAACAGTGATAGATACGCATCCTGTAACCATTCATTACCAGCTAACCGAGCACGGGAAAACACTAAGAACAATAATAGATAATATGACCGATTGGGGAATTAGACATAGAAAAAAGATTATTGGGAATTAAATTTGCTTTAACAAGCTTTACTTTACTCTTAGATTTTTTTTTAAAACCTCCGAGTAAGAATGTCAAATATTGACCCCAATTTAAATGCTACTTTGCTTAGTGTGTAATGATAAATATGGAAAAATAAAGGACTATTTGCAGCAAGAAAGCCTTTTTAGATTATAAATAATTATGGTTTAAGCTGGGAAGTATTCAATTTGAATTCCTAAAACTTTCACGGAAAACCGAAGGGGACATTTTTGTTTTTTGTTTAAACAGTTTGCTGAACGACTGCGGATGTTCAAATCCAAGTCTATAAGCCACTTCGCTCACGCTTAACTCAGTCGTAGAAAGTTTCTCCTTGGCCTTTTCAATTAATTTATGATGTATATGTTCCTGCGTAGATTTTCCTGTGACATTCTTTAGTAAGCCGGTTAAATACTTAGGGGATAAGTTGATTTGATTGGCGACCTTTTGAACAGTAGGAAGCCCTTCTACAGATAATATATCTTCAGCAAAGTAATGATTCAATAAATTTTCGAGCCTGGAAAGTATTTGATGGTTTGTTTTTCGCCGGATGAGAAACTGCCTGTTATAATATCGCTCGGCATAGGAAAAAAGCAAATCTAATTGTGCAATAATAATTTTATGACTGTATTGGTCAATATTACCGTGATATTCCAGTTGGATGATTTTAAGGATTTTGGTTATCGAAACTTCTTCTTTTTTAGATAGAAATAAAGCTTCGTTGATGGCATAATCAAAATATTCATAATTGTGAATGCTGTTGGCCAATTTCGTTTTCCAAAGAAAATCAGGATGTAACATCAACATCCAGCCCGTGGGTTTTTCGTTGGTAGCGTTTTTTATGCCGAATACCTGTTCGGGGGCCATAAAAAGCATCACACCATCATCAAAATCATATTCCTGTTGTCCGTATTTTAATTTTGCTTTTGGGTGTCTTTTTAGCGCGATGGTATAGAAGCCGGAAACCAATCTATCGGGCTCGTTTTTATGTAATTTAATGTCATCAAAATTAATCACACTTATCAAGGGATGTTCCGGTGCCGGTAATCCCCTGAATGTATGATATTCGCTGATAGTGTTAAATCGATATGGCGATTTTTTGACCATTGCTAAAATTAATCATTATATTAAAACTCTTTGGCAAATTCTTGGGCAAAGTCCTTTAACTTTTTGTTTCCAAAGGTATGAGGTCTCTTGTTTTCAAAATCTTCTTGAAGCAATCCAGATTCCAATGCGGCATACATTTCGATAAGACCTTCTGCAATTTCAGGGTTCATTCCGGCTTTTTTAAGTGCATTCATAACAGTTTCATCATCCACTATCTGCCATTTTAAATTTGGTTTTCCAATGGCTTTTCCCAATATGTTCGCTGTTTCCTCCCCGTTAAGTTCATCGCTTACTATATAACGGACTTTTTCGTTGTTGTTGAAGGAGCTTAGTTCTTCTGCAACTGCTTTAGCGATATCTTCAGGCGCGACCCAGGGAATAGCGTGAGTGCCGTAATTTGCATAAATGGCGCTCTGTGCTTTGATGCTTTCAACATATCCGTATAGATTGTAGTAGAAAGAAGTAGGCCGTATATGTGTCAATGAAATGTGTGAAGGCAGGGCGTTAAGTATTTTTTCAACATAATGGGCACCTTTTAGAATTCCGTTTCCTTTTTCTAAATGGGCACCAAAAGTGCTTAGGTTTACCACTCTTTTTATCTCCGTGCCGGAAATTGCTTTTGCATAGTTTTCTCCAAGGCGCTTGTAATAAGCTATGAGGTCTAAATCGTGATCAAAATAATTATTGGGGGGAACCATTGTGAAAACAGCATCGGCATCTTTAAAATGTGTTTTTAAAAAGTCGACATCCGCTAAGCTACCAATGGCAGGGGTAGCTCCAAGTGCTATGATTTCGCTTGTTCTTTCTGTAGAACTACTTATAACCTTTACCTCGTTATTTGCCGCGAGAAGGATCTCGGTCAAGGGTCTTCCAATGTGGCCTAATGAACCCGTTACTATGATTTTCATAATTTTTTAATTTTAAATTATATAACAAAGTTCTGCATAAGTGTCTTTACTGAAATAACCAAATTTCAGCTTGTTGTAGCCAAAAGGTAGGATCAGCCAATGGTGTTATTCATTAGTTTGCTTTTCACCACTTTTATTACAAACGTCTTTGGCGTAACTGAAATTTGCGTTTCTCATTTCAGAAAAAAATAAAATCATCAGCTGCATTATTATTCTTCTCATAAAACTTCGAAATTAATTATCGTCTTTTGAATACGGCAGGTAACGAATTGACTAAAAGTATGGACTCTCGCTAACCATTATTGATAATAGACTTTTTTAGGGGCTACCTTTTTTATTCACTTTTTCTTTAAAGCTTGTCGCCCATTGATTCATATGATCAAGAACGGGCTTCATTGCAGTCCTTCCTCTGTTAAGCTATTCGACGGTTATCGGAACTGCAGCATAACTTTTAGTTAGTGAAATAGCTTACCAATAGGGATTCGAATACCCAGCCGTTGACAAACTATTTAAATTAAGATCATAATGCCACCTTTTGAATTCAGGAAATCTTTCAACTGAAAAAATGCTTACAATTCCAAGAAAAAAAGCAAGAAGGAATAATTTTGAGTCGCTAATTCCAAGCACTTATTTTATTAATAAATGCTTGGACAAATGGGCATCTTATCCGTTACTTTAAAATATTTCCATTTAAATTCCTTTAAAAAAAATTAATAGGTTTTAGGAGTATGCGTAAATTGCCATATGAAAGAGTTGAGAGAATATATACTGCAGTTTGGTTATCTTAACAAACAGGAAATTGAGCTTATAAACAGCAAAGTACAGGAATTGGTTCTTCATAAAGGCGATTTTTTTTCGGAAGCGGGAAAAATACCCAGCCAGGTGGGCTTTGTGGAGGAAGGCGTTATGCGGGGCTTTTACATCAATGAGGGAGAAGAAATTACGCGCTGCTTTATTAACGAAAATAATTTAGTGGTAGATTATATCAATTTTGAAGCAAATGCTGCCTCTTCAGAATACCTGCAAGCCTGTACAGATTGTAAACTTATCGTATTTTCAAAACAACATTGGGAAGAGCTTTCTCATACCATTACGGGCTGGGCGCGTATTAAAAATAAAATGGTGCAAACGTGTATGTACCAAAAATCCAGAAAGGGACCGGTGATTTCGCAGGACGCCACTACCCGTTATCGGGAATTTCTGAAGAATTATCCATCCCTTCTTAACCGGATATCACTTACTTACATTGCTTCTTACCTAGGAGTTACTCCTCAATCATTGAGCAGAATAAGGAAAAACGTCCGTTAGTTTCTTTTTTACCATTTGGTAAATTAATTCGTTTTTTATTTTTCCAACTTTGCTTCATCATTATTTTAAATCATTAAAATGAAAAAAGTATTAATTACCGGAGCAAACAAGGGAATTGGTTTTGAAACAGCAAAACAATTATTACAAAAAGGATATTACGTATACCTGGGAAGCCGGGATTTAAATAACGGACTCAAAGCGGTTGAAACTCTAAAATCTGAAGGCTTGACCAATGTGGAGGCTATACAGCTGGATGTTACAGAGGAAGATTCTGTAAAAACTGCCCGTGCAGCAATTGCCAATACAACAGATTCTCTTGATGTACTTATTAATAACGCCGGCATCAATGGAGGTAGTCCCTATACTGCCCTAGAAGCGAATACAGAACAATTTATGGCAGCATTTAACACCAATGTATTTGGGGTGGCAAGGGTTACACAAACATTTATTGATTTATTGCGAAAATCTCCTGAACCCCGGATTGTGAACGTGAGTACCAGCGTAGGCTCTCTTACGCTACAGAGCGACCCAAAATGGCCTGCTTATGATTACGCGAAATATGCGGTGTATGGTGCATCAAAAGCAGCTCTGAATATGTATACAGTCCATTTAGCTTACGAATTACGCGAAACGGCTTTTAAAATCAATGCGGTGTGTCCCGGATATACCAGTACCGACTTTACCGGACATAATGGTGGCGAAGTTAGAGAAGCAGGACAACGTATTATAAAATATGCATTGATTGACCAATATGGACCCACGGGTAAATTTTTCAGTGAAGAAACCAATCCTGAAACCGGAGAAATCCCCTGGTAGGAAAAATATTCCAGATTAGATATTCAAGCTATCTATAACAAGTAAGCATTCGTGAAATTAATTTCATCAGCAAATTCCACGGCTGTATTTGCAAAAACCTTCTCATCTATATTATTATTTGAAGAAGATTTGATAGCTGTTACCATTATAAATAAATTATTCTAAAGTAGCTTCTCCTGAAAATCAATTTTTTATTTGAGATTAAAATAAACCTCCAAATTGAAAGTTTTGACGTTTAAATTACTTCCAAAAAAAATAATTTTTTTTTAATTTATTAATCCGTGAAATTTGACGAAGAATGTCAATTGTTATGGAAAAAATGATTCCAATTTGGTGATCTTTTGAAATCTTATTTAAAACCTCGCGATTGAAAAGGTATACTAGAGATGGGGTGCGTCCTGTCGTGATTTGAACAAAAATAACTTGAAAAATTCAATAGCGAATAAATTCTTTTATTATTTACATAATTAATTAGATACTGATTTTTAGTTTATAAAAAAAATAGGATTTACAAATCCCGATTTTTTCTATTTACGAAGTCATTAGTATTGTTCGTTAAAATATAAGAACTTTTAAATTTTGGCAGAAATTCAGAAATCTGCCACCACTTACCGGAGAAATAATTAAAAGTGATGCTAGAGACCAACGTTAGAAAATGAAGTAACAGTCATTTTCTCGATAAAATTTTCGAAGTAAAACTTAGAATTTGATTTCAAATGCCATCAAATGAGATCATTCTAAACCACTTTTTTTAATTTATTTGAAATACGTAAAATTCTGTACTTATTCTGTACTAGGTATAAAAAGAAAAAGCTTCACATCTCTGTGAAGCCTTGATTTTCCTAGTAGCGAGACCGAGATTTGAACTCGGGACCTCCGGGTTATGAACCTATTCAAATAGCGATATAAAACACACTAAAATATATTTAATAATATGATTATCAGTTAATTATATATTTTATGGTTTTATTTAAATAGTGTTAAAATCAAATTATTCTGTACCTATTCTGTACCCATTCTGTACCCTTTTTTAAACTAATTAATTATATTTATATAGTTCTAATTAATTGAATATGTCTAATATAAAAATTGTTTTAAGGAAAAATAAGATAAGAAAAGATGGCAGAATTCCTCTTGCATTGAGAATTACTGAAAATTACAAAACCAATTACAAGTGGCTTGGACAATATGTTTTCGAGAAGGATTGGGATAAAAATGCAGGAAAGGCGAAGAGGAGTCATCCAAATTCACAAAAGCTGAACAATTTTTTAATGAAGAAGTTGAGCGAAGTGAATGACATATTTTTTGAATCTAAAGATCAGGTTAGCCCAAAGCAGGTAAAGCAAAAGTTAAAAGGAACCTATGGACAGAAATCCTTTTTTGAACTAGCCGCAGAGCGTATAATGGAAAAATATGAAAGAGGAACATTTTCCGTCGCTAAAGCTGAACTATCTATTCTTTATAACCTCGAGGAATTTTTAAATCTAAAAAGGAATAAGAATAAATCAGCCATTATTAAGTCAATCAATGAGCGCCGCTTGCACCGCATTAGTGAGGCAAGACTTAACAAATATAGCTGGTTAGATGGTGTTGCTTATTTTAGAAATAGTAAGGCTCTAGCGTTCCGGGATATTGATGAAGTTTTCATTAATAAATATAAAACATTTTGTCATTCTTATTTAGGGCAAAAAACCAGAACTATTACTAATCAACTTATTTTAATTAGAACTCTTTTCAATTTAGCTATTAAGGAAGGAATTATTGAACGAAAATTTTATCCCTTTGCCGGTGATAAGGAGAAAATTAGAATTGGTTCTGGTAATAAGATAGGACTAAGCACAGAAGAGATTGAAAAAATAGAAAAACTGAAGTTGGAGGAAAATAGTTCTATTTGGCACACTCATAATGTATGGCTATTTTCTTTTTATTTTGCTGGGATTCGTATTTCTGATGTTGTAAAAATAAAATGGTCGGATTTTAAGGATAGTCGACTTTATTATATAATGAATAAAAATGAAAAAGCACTCAGCCTTAAAATTCCTGCGAAGGCAAAAAAGATTTTGGAACATTATAAAAAAGAGAAAAAACTCAATAAAGGTTATGTCTTTCCATTCCTTAGAAATACTGATACTAATGATGCTGAACAAATCTATATACGAACAAAAAGTGTCACTAAAGTCTTTAATAAATGCCTAAAACAAATTGCAAAAGAATGTGAGATTGAAAAAAACTTATCTAACCACATCGCTAGGCATAGCTTTGGTAATATAGCGGGTGATCGTATTCATCCATTAATGTTACAAAAGCTCTATCGTCATAGTGATTTAAAAACCACTTTGAATTATCAAGCTAATTTTATTCATCGAGATGCGGATGATGCACTGGATGAAGTTATTAATTTTTAAATTATATTTCTGTTTTAAATACTGTTTTCATCTTTATAAATTTAAATTGATTACGCATTGCAAACTTATCGATGATTAAATGATAAAAAGTAGTTGATATACGCAATTTTGTAGCTAAATATATACTCTCGTTTTGCTAATGTCTTTTTTTCGATAAAAAGTAATGTATAAGTGAGTAAATTTGATAGCTAACTACTTACCCTTTGTTAGCATACTGGAGAAATGGAATTTTCATTATTTTATATTCCTCCTAATCCTGCTTAATGCATTAGGGGTAATCCCCAAAATACTAGCCAACTGTTTTACCGGCATTTTTTGAATAAATTCCCTGTTTTCCATTAGTTTTAAATAAACACCTTCCGCAGTTAAGGTCTGATAATTTACATTTTGTTCAATTTGCTGAATACAAATGTCTTCCCACATTTTACGCCCAAATTTTTGCCAGATAGGAAAACGCTCATAGAGTGCTTCCATATCAGCTCGCTCTATTACTAGTAAACTGGTTTTATCAATCGTCTCAATAGTAAAACGGGTAGGTTTTCTAGGAGCCAAACTACTAATCTCCGTAATGAATTCCCCTTCAAAAAAAGCCCAGGCCGTATGTTCATTTTCATTTTCATCCGAAAAAAAGCGTAATCCTCCGGAAATGATAAAATAATATTGATTGGCAATCTGTCCCCGTTTAAGCAACACCTGATGCGGCGCATATTCTTTTTCCTGAAATTTAGAAAGCACTTCCTGTAATATTTCCTCTGTAATAAAAACTTTTGATTGTATAAATTCAGTAAATGATTCCATAAGTTGAAAACCGCTTTATTCCATTTTTAATACGTCGAGGGATATTTCATCTGCCTGGCATTCAAAAATAGGGAAATCAATTGTCTTTTGTGATGCTAAGTTTAGTTTAAAATACGCTAAAGCCGATAGACTTACTTATAACTCAGGGTCATTTAAGAAATTATGGAACATAATCATTTATCGAGTTTACTTGAGAACATACAAAAGCTTTTAGGACTACTTCCTTTTAACCTAAAGAAGAAGGGAGTATTTTTTATACTCCCTTTTCAATACGTTATTTTATAAAATGAAGCACGGCATCAATGACGGCCTGTGGATTTTCTTCATTAAAATAGTGCCCAGAACCTTCTACCTTAATCACCTCTACATTTTTTGCAATATAGGGCAATCCCTGCTTCATAAACTCGTAGCTGCTTTCGCTGGCCATCCCCAGAACGGGCATTTGCAGGGTGCCGTAGGTATTCATATCCTTGATGTCCTGTTCAAAAGCCTGGTACCAGGCATTAGATGCCCTAATGTTTTCAGGTCGATTATAATGGTAGGCGGCAACTTCCCGGTCAAAATCACTCATTTTAGCATCATCCAACATTACGTAAGAAAACAGCCAATCTAATAGGTATCTAAACCGGCCTTCCAATAGCTGTTCTGGTAATTCCTTTACCTGATTAAAAGCCATCCACCATAAAAATGGCATTTTATCATTTATTTTATCTCCAAAAGTTCCCGGCATAGGGAGCAGGCGCATTTCCCGCATTGCTTCGCTCGGGTGGGAGCCATCCATCAGGATAAGTTTATCCACAGCCTGCGGATAATTAAAAGCAAGACTTGAAGCCACCATCCCACCAATATCGTGTCCCAATACGTGTGCTTTTTTAATCCCCAGTTTTTGGATCAGTTCAAAAATATCCTTGGCCATCGTTTTTTTGTCGTAGCCATTAAAGGGTTTATCTGAGCTGCCCATTCCCCGAATATCTACTACAATTACAGTGTATTTTTTTGCCAGTTCCGGCATTACCTTATGAAAAGAATACCAGGTTTGCGGCCAGCCGGGAAGGCAAATAAGCGGTTGCCCCGTACCTCCTGCTACATAATGTAACTGAATGTTATTTACCGTGATCAGATGGCTGGTAAATCCCAGTAATTGTTTGACCAATTCCTTATCTGAATATTGCGCTTGAGTTTCCATAGATTCTTATTTTTTGATTACTTGTGCTATAGATGTCCATTTAAGGTCTGGATAGCGGTTGTTGTCCAGTTTTAAATGATGCACCAAAAACATACTGTGCAGGTATTGCATTTGTTGCCAATCGGCATACAGTTCCTGTTCGCCCTGCGGATTGGCATTTCTCTTTTCCTGTATTACAGTAGCGAAATCTTCTAAGGATCCGCCATTGATCAGTTCAAAATCTTTATCAAAAAATTGTTTTCCAAGCGCTACAAAATCCTTTGGACTCGGACTAAAACTGGCAATATGCAGGTTTCGGGGAGTCTTATCGTCCAAAGCTACTTTGGCGGTGTATTGGGCGGTATCTTCTACCGTCGTAAAATCGATTGAAAAATCCTGTTTTTCCCCGTAAAAAAGTACTTTTTCTTCCTTTACATTGAATAACGGAAGGTTGTAGTTTAAGAGGTAGGCAAAAGCCCCGTTAAAAATAGAAGTCGACTGTATAGGTTGCTTATCCAAATAGACCTTAAATTCTTTCCTGAGATCGAAGTTTCGATTGAAACCTCTATCCATTTGCGTAAAATCTGTTGAAAAATCGGAAGGGATAAACCGGGGAACCTTAGCTGCAATGGCCGCATCTACCAGGCGCGATTGAAAATCGACAATGCTTTCCCGTAAACCGGCTACAGCTGAAATTACGCAGGAAACTCCTTCGCACGCCTTTTGGAGCGCCAGGCGATCATCCATTTGAAGAGGTATCACGGTTACCCCACTATTTTTTAAAGGGGTAATTTTTTCTTTATCGCCGGACTCCCTAACAATGGCGATGACTTCAGCTCCTTGTTGTAAAAGATAGTCAGCGATTTTACCACCAAGCATCCCGGTAGCACCGGCAATTAAAATTTTCTTTTTCATTACTATAGATTTTTTTGACACTATAGTTCAAATGTATGCCGGAATATCATTGCTAAAACTACCATTTGGTAGGAAAAAGTTACGATGAAAGTCGAGACTGATGAACTGGGAGAACTCCATAATTAATAAACTGAGAAAAAATAGAAAGTAAACTATTATAAAATCTAAAGTCTCTTTTTCAGCAATACCTTCCTGCTCCCATTTAACTCCTGCAATTCCAATTGCAATTTCTCCTTACTTCCTAATACAAATTTGGGCATCACATACACCAAGCGTACCGATTGGCGGTTAAAGATTTTCGAAGGCATATGGCAAGTATAGATCGGTTTTATTTCCAGTTTTTGAAAGGATGATTTTCTTTTTTTGTTGCCACTAACGCGGTATACCTTCAGAAAATCTATTTCGAACGTGATTCCCGAAGTATTGGTAAGTTCCATTACCAGATAGGTTTCTGATGCATTGTAGGCTATCCGTTGTAACTGAAGCCTGATACCTCTCTTACGTTTGGTCTTGGACTGTTTTGTTCCTGATTTCATTAGGTGTTCTGAAAACCGCTGAAAATATTCCTGTCGCTTTTCCAGACTATCCTTTTTTTCTTTTGAAGGCTTGGGAATTACTTTGGCCGGGATTTCCGTTCCAATACTTTCGTATGTGGAAATAAAATAATTCAGTATGGAAAGTTCTTCGGTATATTTCAGCATATATGAGTAGACTTTCCCATCATCGGTGACCACCAAAAGGTTACTTTCTTCTCCGGGTTGTGCCTTTAATAATCCAAAATATTGTCGTTTTTCCCGGTTATAGGTAAACACGAAATGGGATGCCCCGGTTATACCTTGTCGGATGGCACTCGGAAAAAACAAGGCTACGTTCTTTTTATCATTCGCATATAAGGTATCTAACGCCTTTTGGGCATTGACTGGACTTATCAAAGCCAGTAAAGCCATTATGAGTATCAATATATATTTTTTCATCGCTATAAAGATTTTAAGAATGTTCCTGTGGTATTTTTAATAGTAATTGATAGCCATCTAGTACGGTGACTTTAACCTGACGGTTACTTCTTCTAAAAAGCTGTTTGATACCGCTCACCTGTGGTACTCCCGGCACTTCGATTTCATCCACGACATCGCCTATTACCTGACGGCGCACCTCTTCCCGGAAACTGTTCTCGATATAGATACCTTCACTGCCATCGGCCAGGTCATAGGCCTCGAAGGAAACCGGTCTGCCTTTAATATGTTCGATAGTAAGTAGGGTGCGATTGGGTTTAAAACTCACAAAGCCATACAGAAGGGTATTTTTGGTAACTAATTTTCCATCGATCAGGGCAGCTCGCGAAAGCCGCATTCGAAGCCGATAATGTTGTTTGATGGTCTGTGTACCATCGACTTGGACATACAATTGCACGTCTGTGTTTTGGGATAGGGTATTTAGATTCTCTTTTGGCTCCGAGGCAAAAAAGAGCTGATGTTCCAAGCCCATTTCTTTGGCGGCTGCTTCCCGTTCTTTTTTATTGATTTTTTTGGATAACGTATCATTTTGGGATGGAGCAGAGGGTAGGGGAACTGATTGGTCTTGCAGGTAGGTGCTGCTGGCATAATCAATATTCCCTTGCGAATAAATACTGTGAATCATCCGTCTTTTTTCTTTATCCCTTAAGTCAGGATCATAATTTCCGGTAGCATCCAGTAACTCTTCATCATAGACGCTTGGTGCATTGATCTGACGTTCCTCTTTGATGCTTTCCAGGGCTTCCATTTTTGTTTCATATTGTTCTTGGTCGCCCCCTAATTTGGGAACCGGTACCTGATGGTTATCGATAGTGGTTTCTTCGTCCTTGCCAAAAGTGATGATGGAATAGGCAACAATAAACAGGACGACGCTGGCCACAATCAGTATCATTACGATTTTATTCTTTTGAATTTTCATACATATGGATTTAGTAATAAGTATTATTCAGGATTAATTTTGCGAAGGCTATTTTCAAAAAAGTCGGTAATGAGCAGTCCGTGCGGATTGTGCGGAAAATTGCGGTCGACCTGCAACAGTTTTCCAGCCGTTTTCAATTCATAGCGGTCAGTTACCGAACCACGGTTGATCTCAAAAACGGTGGTGGTGCTAAATTGGTAGGGTTGATTTTGAAGGTCAATTTGTGAATCAATAGTGATGACCTTTTGTACCAGGGAATACTGCAAAAGCCGGTTATAGACCCCTTCGGCCTGTTTTTGCTGATAGAGGTCGGATACGGAACTGTTTCCCAGCCATAGGCTCTTTTCGATATTACTTTTGTAATTGTTGGCATTAAGCCCATAAAAATAGCGATGGAACAGTTCCAGATGGGCCAGGGCTTCGACCTTCAGGTTTTCCCGTTGCTTCACCACTTTCAGGGGAATAACGCTACCGTCCCCATTAATCACAAAAGCATTGTTCTGAGATTCCCGGTGGAGTTTGATGACCATTGCTACGGAAATAATGCAGACCACGGCCGAGCAAATTACCGAGGAGAGGACGATAAAACGATTGGTCCGTAAGACCTTGTAAATATTTTGATAGGGTATTTTCATTTTGTGTTAGATTTATACGGTTCTTTAAAACATTAACCTCCGGTAAACAGTCGTAGGGTAAAAGTGCTTGCCTTGCGGTAGAGCTTAAATTTGAGCAGGACGATAAAACCGATGGAGGCACATTCGATGACCGGTGCAAAAAACTCGCCTCCCCAATCTGCCCCAAAGAGATCACTCCAAAAATGACTGTTGATTTCCGTATAGAGGTTATTGATAAAAATATTGACCAGAAAGAATGCCGGCACGAGCATATACACTCCAGCATAAAGCTTAAAAAAGGTATAGGCCAGCGAGCGGAATTTTTCAAATACGGCCAGGCTAATCACCAGCGGAAAAAAAGCTTGCATTATTCCCAACAGAAAATAGCGTTCGGCTAAAAAGAGCGGATAGATAAACAGATCCAACAGCCATAGGATTACCCCAATAATAAACGCAAGAATTTTAAGTCCGTATAGCGGGGTTACTAAGGCTTCGTATAAAAGTGCCAGTGCTTTTTTGGCGGCCTCCAGGGCACCCACATCCCGTTCAAGATCAACATCACTGAGCTGTAAGGGGAGGAGTGCCGGGGCCGTATCCCGATATTGGGCTTCTATGGCCACCAATATATTATCAAATACATCCAATACCTGTGTGGAGAAAATAACCAGCAGGACAATGGCAAAGTTTTTAAAAAGTTCGGTGGGGTGTAATCCCCAGGTATGTCCATCGGTAGCAGCCACCCCTTCATTATATTTTTTAAGGATATTGATCAGGAAAAACAAAACGGCCAGTGTTTTCATCCCGGTAATGGTATACTGGGAAAAATCACTGTCTTTGATCGTTTGAAAGACCGTATCTACGTATTCGAGTCCCATTCCCATCAGAATTCCGTTTCGCGGTTATTAATATGATCCTGCATTTTTCGAAAGGAAATAATTTCCTTGTACCGGCGTGTTTTGTTCTGTACCTCGGCAACCATCTCATTGGATCTCGTTTCATAATCTTTTAATACGGTAGCTCTTTCCGCATCGTTCATTTTTAGATAATCACTGGTCAGGATTTTGTTTACATAATCCACGCTCTCCATCGAACGGTCAATAATTTCCTCAAAGGAGGCTGTCACCCGGTTGATTTCATCGGGTTTGATATACGGGGAGTTAAGGATTTCTTGCAAATCGCCCTGCACCATATTAAAGAGGTACTGGTTATTCTGAATCAGTTTTCCTACGGCATCCAATTGCTGGATCACATTGCTTACCTGTTCGATCCGTTCTTTCTGTTGTTTAAGAAACTCGACGGTCTTGAGTAAGTTCGAGGTTTGTTTTGCGGATTCGATCAATTGTTTGGCCAGGCTGATAAAATTCGTATTGTCATACACCGGCATCCCCTGGGCCACAATGTGGCCTGTTGAAAAGAGGGTAATGGATAAGGTTACCAAGAATCTTTTGATGTTTCGATTTAGAGGATATTTCATAGAATGTTGATTTTGGATTATACTTTTTCTTTCAGGAAGCGTTCAATGGCCTTTTCCATATCATTGGTTTGATTATAAATGGCCATTATGGTCTCGTTCTCACTACCATCGGTCAGATAGGCTGCATAGACCTCTGGGGGGACTTCCAAACGGAACACGTTGCTTTCTTTCCCTATTTTGATAAACATTTCAGTGTATTTCCGTTCCCCAGTAAGGTTATTCCGAATGGAATATAACTGGTTCAGGTCGTGAGCCGAAAGGTTCAGGCGTTTCTGCAATTCGCCATAACCTTTTTCATTACGAAGGCTATAGATCACCTGGGTGTTTTCCAGAATACTGGCCGAAGTTGAATTGTTGGGCAACTGGTTGATGGATTGCAGGATAATCCCAATAGCCCCGTTTTGTTTTCGTATGGCCTGGTAGTAGAATTCCACACTTTCCAAAACATTGTCAAACTTCAGTTGCTTGGCAAATTCATCAAAAAGGATAATGCCTTTTTCCGACCGGTTTTGCCAGATGGTTCGCTGGATGGCCGATTTGATCAGTTTGAGCATTACCGAGAGGATTTCCTTATTGTCACGGACTTCATCCAGTTCAAAAACGATCATCCGTTTGTCTTCGATCTTATAGGTTTGATCGGCCCCCACGTTAAATAGAAAGCTGTAAAGGCCTCCCTCCACATATTCCGAAAGAATATGCAAGAAATCATAAGTACTGAAATGCGCCTCCCGGATTCCTAATCTTTGTATGAGCGTATCTTTATTTTCATCTACAAACTGGTATAAAGAAGCTAACGAATGGTTTTTACGGATTTGCTGGTAATACTGTAGGAGTACCTTTTTCATTGCTACTTCCTTGCCTTTAGATACTTTTTGACCTTCGGCCAATAGTTCTAAGAGGAATACCGAAAGATCTTCCAGACGTTCGGGAGTAAGGTCTGCTTCCCTGGCAATATAAAAAGGGTTAATCCCTAAATTTTTTCCCTGCTCGTAACGTAAAATACTATGATCGTTAGGATAAAGCTTGGCGAATTTCGAATAAGAACCGCCCAGATCGATGATGACCAGTCGTACACCGCTCTCAAAATATTGACGAAGGATGTTATTGGCTAAAAAGGATTTCCCTTCGCCTGTGGGAGCGAAGATGGCAAAGTTTCGAGCCTTAATGCGTTTCTTTTTTTCATCCCAGACGTCTTTTAGGACCGGGATATTATATTGGCGGTCATTAAATATAATGCCTGTACCATCTGAGCGGTAATTGGTATTATTTATGTATAGGCATAGGGCGTGTTTAAGATCGGTCACATAGAGATCTTCATTAGAAAAGTTGGAGGCAAAACAAGGATAGGAATTTAAAAAGTAATGCTTGCGCTCTTCTCCCTTGGGATAATATGGAAGCATATCCAGTTCCTTAAATTCTGTTTTTATTTTAGAAGCTATGCGACCAAGTTGTTCCGCTTCCTCAGACCAAAAAATAATGTTGAGATGGCCACGGATAATCCGTGAACTTTCATCTTCATTGATTCGGCTCACGATCTCACGGATTTTCTTTAATACCACTTTGTTTTGGGTTCCGAAGTTGGAACTTTTGGAAAGCTCCTCGATTTTCTTTTCCAATATTTTTCGCCATTTGTGCTTATCATCCAGGTAAAGGATGTGGTTAATGATATGGTCTTCCTCCAGATCCAATCCCAACCCATCGATAAAGCCCTGATGAAAAGTGAAATGATCAGAAGTGAATTTTTCATTGACCTTACTGCTTTGCAGGCTTTCCCCAAAGCACTGTTCACTATTGATTGCGAGTACATCAAAATGGTGATCACCAATGGCAATTCCGTTTTGATCCAGCCTGATATCCGTATCTACGTCCTGGTGGAACCCGTTGAAATAGGAGTGGGTGAATTCCAAAACTGCCTCTTGACCTAAAAGGGAAACCTTGATTTTTCTACTGTTATTGATAAAGGATACAGCATCCTTCACCCCTCCAATAAATTCCCTGACCTGATGATCGGGCTTTTTATGAATGCCTTTTTCGGTCTTCCGAAAAGGGTTGACATATTTGGAAGCTTTTAGATGCTTGTCCAGGGGAAGTACAAAGAACAGATAGCTTTGGTGCTGTAAGTATTCCCGATTTTTAAAATAATGATGGGTGGCTTTTTGCAGGAAGGTGTCGCACGGAAGTTCCTCAGCCGTATAAGTTGATTTTCGGTAACTATCCTGTTTTTGGATAACAGTTCCGGCCGGCAGTGATTTGAAAGCCTGAAACCAGCTTGCGTGCAGGTCTTCAAAATCTTTTTCCGAGAGGGAATAGATTTCGGGCAGCGATACTCGATATCCCATCACCACATTGCCATTGGAGGCAAAAACCATATTATCCTGAATATCCAGGATGGGATGGTAAGCCGAAAGGTTAATCTTTTTCATCATAGAACGGACTTAATTTCTTGTTGCTGATATTTTGAGGAAATACCTTCTGGAAATGGAACAGTCCCGGATTTAGGACAAGTTTATTCAGCAAAACGTACAAGGCTATATTCCATAGCACTATCGTTGTGATCATCCCAAGGCTAAAAGAAAAAATAATGAGCAGTAGGGAGGCGATCACCGAGATCATTTGCAGGGCAAAAAAGGAGAGGGGAAGCCCTAAAATCATTGCCCGCTTTCGAATGTTTTTATAAGGAATAAACTTTTTCATAAGGAAGTTTATTTTTATTGAATGGTAGAGGCTTACACCACTATTCCGATGAGATAAGTAAAGATGCCCACTACGGCACCGGCGATGAGTACAAACACCAGTACACGGGTAATCCCTTTTTTCAGATCGGCATTTTCCCCAAAGAAATGCCCGGCATTAAATAGGAAACCGACCAAAAAGATGACTCCTAGGATAATGGGAAATATGGACCGAATGGTGTTGGAAATATCATTAACGGAATCTTCAATACCGCCAATTTGCGCAAATAGGGAAGTGGATAGTAGCGAAAGCAAAGTCGTCAGGTAAATAGATTTTTTCATAACGGAACGTTTTAAATTTTAGATTCGTTTTCGTTATGAGAAAAGTACTGATTTAAGGGTTTAATCGTTTGAAAATCAAATAATTGTTAATAAAATATTATTTGTATCGAATTGATTTTCAATGGTGTTATTTGCCATCAAATTTTATGAAATTTGGAAGGAGGGTTGTTGATAACTTGAAATAGCAAAATGAAAAGAGTACCTAAAAACGTCAGATTTGGTGTTTTGGTTATGAATGTTTATCATTTTTTTTTTAAATGAAAAGATTTTAGTTGTGATTTTGAAGCTTTTCTGAAGCCTCTGTATTTAAATCTTGATCCAACTTCATAAATCTTCTCCAGAAGAAAGGAAAAGGTAATTCTCTGTGATATATACTGGTTATAGTAAATATATAATCAAAATCAAGTTTGGTAGAATTAAAATCTTTTTCGGGTGAAAATAACTTAAGTTCTTCGATGACTTCTTTTTTATAATCTTCAAATGAATCATAAAGTATAAGAGAGTGTTTAACCTTCCCAGATTTTCGACTATAGCTCTGATCTAAATAAAACCTTTCTGTTTCCGGTTTTGGGAACCAAATTTGGATATTTAGGTTATCCGCCAACAGTTTTTTAACCTTTTTAAGGTTTTGATAAGCTTTGTTGTCATCTAAAATAGCACACCAATCAGCAAGAAGCGACAGCAACATTGCGGATTTTTCATTTTGTTTTATATTTCCTAAATAATAATTGATCAAATTTTCATAATTTGCTCTAAAAAGGGGGAAAAAGTCTTTTATTACTTTTGAATCGTAAATGCCAACTATAAGTGTCCTCAACCAATTTTTACATTCATCTTTCTTTCCTGTTAAGTAGAGAAATCGTATAGCCGGTTCAATATCTATAAGGTGATCATCATACAGCGGGTAATGAGAGGGGGGATTCGTATTAATTAATGAAACTAAAGCATCCGAAATTGTAATGGCTGCCTCTTCATAGATAGCCGCATTTTTTGTATTTTTTGGATCAAAATGATATTTGTATTGTCTTATTTCAGTAAGACCGATATTTGCTATCAAACCTATCTCTTCCCACACTGTCAATCCATATTCAATCTGATTACGAGAGTATCGTTGTAAACTATGTTCAACAAAATAGTGGTCATTAACCTTGTTGAAATATGCTATTCCGATTTTACGTCTTATTAGATGGATGTTGTAAAATTCTAAATAAATATACCTTTTTTTAAAATGGTTCTGATTGCTAAGCCATTCAAAGGATTTTAAAATTACTTTATCAGCTGCATTAATAGCCGATTTAATATATCCATTATCTTCAGCCCATTTAAAAACAATATTCAAACAAATTTGAAGAAGCTTTAATCTTTTTAATAATGGCTTTTTCGTGTTAATTGGCTTGTCTAAAATTAAATCCACTAGCTTTTTAAAGTGATTTAAATCATATTCTTTAAGTTCAAGGAAAGCTAATGTTTTTTTAAGAAGAGAGCGCATTTCAGAATTAAAAAGTCTTTCTGAAAGTAAATTCTCAGAAACCATTTTTGAAATGTCGTCAATACCCCAAAATTCATATTCTAGATCATTTTCTTTATATTTTTCAGTGTATTGAGCCCAACTGGTTTGGCTGGTTTGTTCAAGAATACCATTGGTGGCTATGATAATTATTTTTGGTAATTTTTTCTGAAGTGCGGTAAGTGATACGTTAATATAGGTCTCCCTTATCTCATTTATTGACTGTCTTACACTATTCTGTCCTGAGTCCCAAACAGACCTCGAAATATTTCCTTGTTTTACAGTTATTAGAAATAGCTTTTCAATTCCATCTTTGTCCTTTCCAATAGCAGCAATATCCACACCGTACTGTCTTCCTTTTTGAGGTTTACTTATTGGAGTAATTCCTTTACTATTTAGAACATCCAAAAGTAATTTGTCAAGCTCACCATCTTCTTTTAATAATGCTATATATTCACTAGTCAGAAAATTCATCTCTTTTTCTATTTTGCCATATTAATCTCATTTTTTCCTGTCCGATTTCATCAATATATTGTACCCGAGCAACTTCAAAACTACTTTTGAAATTCTGCATTTCTGATTCCTGAGAATATTCGCCTCTATACTTTGAAAAGAAGGATTTTCCTGCCCTTAGATTTATATTGGTTAGCATATTTAGAAATGAATTTTTATTCTCTTCTGACTTATCCATCAATTTTTGTATTTGGATATTTTGTTGCTTTAAAAAGTATTGCATCCGTTTATCAGAAGGCTCAAATTCATTTATCATTTTCAAGTCAGACAATTGTTTGTAATAATTTTCAGAAGACTCAATTATTTGGTCTATGACGGATTTTATAGTTTTATTAGCTTTAGTCCTTTTTTTCTTTAAAATTTCAGTTACAGAATAATAATTGATAATCAAGTACTTTGCAAATAGCGATGATATATGACGTCTTATTCTAGCACTTTTATAATTAACTTCTAGAATTGAATAAAGCATTTCGGATGCATATTTTCTGTCTAAAATATATCCCATTATCATATAGATGATGTAAAGTGAGTCCTTTTCAGAAAATTTTTTTAATGACTCTTTAGGAAGATCTATGGCATCTACTTTGGAACTGATGTTACTTATTACAAATGACAATGCAAACTTATAATTACGATTATCAGAATTTAACCAGTCCAGAAACATCTCTTTTATAACTGAGGGATTTTCGAAATACAATTCTTGAATAATTCGCTCTAAAACGCTAATATTTTTTAGGTTTTGTTTGTTGTTGAGAACCCAATTCTCAATGAAGTCTCTGATTAATTTTGGATGAGATTTGATTGTTTCTTTTAGCCGAAAACTCAATGTATTATAAATACCTTTGTATTTCACATCGGTGTAAGTCAACTTGCTTAAACATTTCTGAAAAAAAATCATATTGTCTTCAGGTTTAAACTCCTTATTTAGGGACATTGCTACTTGACTTTGCACTTCAACACTTTTGATCTCTAATAATTCAAGTAAAATTTCCTTCGCGCTATCAATATTATTTAAGTTCTTGTTGTAAAACCTAGTAATAATTCCGAGACATTCTTTTTGCTCTTCAATTAATATCGGTTTTAATTTATTATGGATTTCTTTTAAGAATTTCTTTTCCTCTTCTTTGTCAGTAATAACACATTTATATGCGGCATCTATGCCTGAAGAAACCTTTGCCGTATTATTACTAGCTATATATTCTAAAATTTTTTCCTTGAAATCAAAGGTTGTTTCGGATTTGGATAATCCACTTAGAATTGAAGCACTGAATGCCAAAACTTCTTTTTTCTGTGTGCTTTCAATCAATTCCAATAATTCAACAGCATCATTGGGACTTTTAGTTGCGTATTTATGCAATCCTTCATAAATATCATAACCGGCCCCGTCATTCTGTATTCTTTTATATAGAATAGGTAATGTTTCAACAAATTGCTCCTTATTGGTTATATCTAAATCTTTTGAGTATTCTATTAGGTCTTCCCAAAATTCATAGTATTCGGGATTTTTTTTTAATTTATTCAGAAATTCATTAGACATTTTTAATTTGATATTTTATGCTAAACCAATGTATTTTAACTTTTCATAGTACTTAGGACTGTTCAACAAAATCATAGGGATTTCGAGATAAAAATTATTATTAAATCCAAATTCAAAAAATATAGCAAACCTTCCAAATTGAGGATTGAAAATTTCCATAGATTCAGCAAATAATTCTATTTTAAACTTAAAAGCTCTTTTTGGTGGAACTTCTAATTCATCTTTTAATTTTATTTCTTGTAATTCTCCATTTGAAGGCAATTTGATTTTGTATTTAATTGATGACCTAAGAATACTGGGTAATGGAGTATGAGGTCCTGACAAGCCAATAGGTAAATTTCTTGCTTTAACTCTGATGTTAGTAAGTAATAAAGTTTTACTAGAATTATTTATAAATGAAAAGATAAAAACCGGGAATAGCGATTGTAATTTTTCAGCCATAAAAGCATTTTTCGCATCTTTAATTTCTCGCCACCCACAGTTTTCTTCATCAATAGAAACCGATATAAATTGTATTTGGGAATTTATATTTCGGAGGTTTGTTTTTTTATCAATTACCTCTTGTTTTGAAATATCTTTTTTCGTTATTCTAGAATGACAATTAGGACATATTAATAATAGATTAATGGAGTCATTATTTGAAGGGTCTTCATCAATATGATGGATTTGAAAATGACCTACATCACTATTCGTACAAAAGGGGCAAACTGAACCTATTTCTTTTTGAAGTTCAGCCCTAACCTTATTTTTTTGTGGAATTGATATTCTTTTCTTTTTACTGTCCAAAATTTTGCCTATAGAATTGCAAATTACTAAAAAAATTACACTCTCTTATCCTTACTTTCCTTATCAAAAGCGATTAAATTAAATAGCTCCCGCATACGGCTACGAACGCGATTACCATAACGTTCTTCCAGTTCCTGTGCATTAAGATTGGTGGTGGCGTGGGTTTTTATTTTACGTTGGGTATCTAAATAAAGCTCGTAGCGCGATAACAGGACTTCACCCATTACATTGCAATCTTTTCCATAAAAGCGGCCGGGCGGTTCCACGCCCAAATCATCAAAACAGAAGAAACTGGAATTGCCATAATCCTCAATGGTTTTATAGCCTAAATGATTAAAACCGAATACCACATTTCGACAGGGAATCATTTCATAAGGGCGTTGATGCGGCACCATATACTTAAGTAGTTTCATTAGGCTTGTTTTTCCACAACCTACCGGACCCGAAATCAGGAGGCCTTTTTCAATATCTAAACCAAATTTCTCACAACTATCACGGTCTTTGATAAAATAGGAGCAAAGCTTATATAAAATGCTTCGATCTTCTGGATGAATTTTAAATTTCTTCCCGAACAGTAATTTCCCTTTAGCATCCAAATAGATCAGCATCTTTTTAAAATCATATTGGATCTCCTGGTTACGGAGTTTCCCAAGTTGGTAGGCAACGCCACCTTCGGTAATGATATGCGGAGCTTTATAATTCATAGCGGATCATCATAATTTTTATCTTTACTCGTCTTAAGGTTGTCCTGATATGGGACACTTGTGATTTGTTTGTTCCCATTTGAATCTTGAAAATTTAAATTTTTAAAATCTCGCTGTTTGTTCTTGTTTTTAGCGTTTTGTATAGTTTGTATATGTTTATTTATAGATACCACTGCTTGTCCATTACTTGTCTCGATATTGGTACAGCTTTGGTTCACTACTTGTCCAGAACTTGTCCCAAAATCGAACATCTTGATTTTACTCCCTTTAAAGGGATTGTGTGAAGGGATGTACAAAATGTAATTCCAATGGCTCAACTCTTTGATGCAACGATGGTAGGTAGATTTAGAACCAATCTTTGCATACTCCATTACTTCTTCCCGATTGATATAGAATTCTTGCCGAAAAAAATTACCGTTCCACAATTGAAATAAAGCAATGTAAAGGCTTATGTGGGTAGGGTTCAATCTGTTGTCTTTAGAAAAATGTTCAAACACTCCGTTTAGATGCTTGATGTAATTAATTTCTTCGGCCATTAGAATTTATGATGTACGCGGTTATTTTCCAGTACTTCCATTATGTCGGTGTATTCATAGTAAAGTACACCTCCCATTTTGGTATACGGAATAGTGCCGTTAATACGAAGGTTCTGTAGTGTTCCCGGGGAGATCTTGAGCAGTTCAAGAACATCGGTAGATTTTAGCCATTTCTTGGATGGCTGTCCATTATGGTTTTGTAGTAATTCTTTAATGTCTTCCAGTAATTCCATTTTAAATTCCCGAAGATCGTCGGTGGTAATAATAGATGTTGGCATAACAAAATGTTTTAAAAAGAAAGGGCCATCAAGGTTCATAGATTTTAAATGACAGCCCTTTCCATGATTTGACTTTCGTTTGGTAAAATTGCGTGGCTTTAATGGATTTTTCTCGGTAGATGGTTCGTAGTACGAAAAAGTTTAACTTTTCGTGTAAAAAAGGACGAATTGCCCTGTTTTAAGGTGGTGAAAAGAGGTATTCAGAAGAAAGGGAAACAAAAAATCGGTATACATGAAATTTTCGAAGTAACGGTTAACTACGAAAAACTACTTTTGATCATCTTCGCGCATTTTGGCCTCAAGTTTAGCGGCTATAGTATGAAGGTATTTGGTTCGCGGATCTTTACGCGATTTTATTTCTCCGTAGGTTTTGTAGAAGTTATCTATTTCAATATTAAAAAAATCTTCGAAAGCGGCGACGATGGTTTTTAAATCTACGGTACCGTGATTGATATCCCCTTTAAAATACAGAGCATAGATAATTTCCACCAGGCTTGTTTTAGTACCAGACCATACCAAAAGGTTAGGCTGTCGCTCCCTAAAATTACTACTGCTTCCCGGTTCTATTTTTTCCAGTTTTTCGCGGATATAATGAATATAGCGGTAGAGGGCCTGTACCTGTGACCATAGCATATCGTGTGACGTAGAGAATTCTGGATATTGGTAATAGTGAATATTTGGATTGAAGGAAAAATCCCTTTTTCCATGCCGGCTAAAGAACAGGTGATCCAGATAGGTATGGCCCTGTTCCATATAGCTTACGAAGCTGTTGTTTTCTGAAAAGAACTGATTGATTTTTTTAATCTCTTTCTCCAAAAAGCGTACTTTATGGGAATTCCCAATTTTAGGCAGGTTAATTTCACAATTACGGATTTGGGAGAAATAGATATGGTAGCTCATGGGAAGCGGCTTGATATTACGAAAGAAGTCTATCTCTGACTGAGGATCTTCAAAATCCTCTTTATTCACGTGTTTTTGAAGTTTCGATAAGGTTTTGACGGAAAGCTGTATCCCTGATTCCGCTTTTTTAAGATCGGAATCCCCGGAATGAATCAGGTTATCGATGTTTTCGCTAAAGGCCGACATAATTTTCTCGATCATGAGCTGAATATTTATGGATAACAAATAGTGGCGTTGCTGGGCTAGTTTCAAATTTGAATAGTATAAGCTTGATCAAATAAATTTTAAAGTTTATAAAAGGTATATGCTATTGATTTGTCCTTAACCATTCCATGGATTCCATTGGAAAATTGTCTTTGGCTTGTATATATGCACATTTTTCAATGATTTTCGCTCCGAGCTTTCTTTTTTCAAAACCTGCTGTCAGTCCAAAATCGATACGTTTATAATTTAGGACATTAGCTCTTTGTATGGTTTGAAACAATAACTGGCGATAGATGTTGTATTTATATGCATATTCGTAATCCATACCGATAATGGCAGGGGTGTAAATACCGGTTTTATTTTTATAGCAAAACATGACTCCTGCTAAAATTCGATTCTCATCATTTAAGTAAGTCAATATAAATTCCCATTGTGGAGATTCATTCATATGAGTAAATAAATTAAAGGGATAGCTAAAGGTATTTAGGCCCAGATTTTGTTTTTTTACATACTGGTATAATTTAAAACAATGAAGCAACTCCTCTGCACTAACAGATTTCTTATGGTCTATGATCAGATCTGCTTCATAAGCAAGGATATCTTTTCTAAAATGTTGACGGGATCGTTTACTTAAACTTTGCATGTATTCCTTTTTATCTTTCCATCCAAAAGAATCATATATTGCAGCTTCTGGCATGGTGACCTCAATGAATCCTTTTTTATGCAGGTATTGTTTAATTTTGGTCTCTTCCTTTTCAAAATCACGCAGGATGATATAAGCTGGATTTAATTTTTTTTCTAGGGTTTCTACATACTCCAGCAACAAATCGAAAGCTTGTTTCCATTCTTTATGCTCTTTTTCAAGAAATAGATGTTTGCCTTCAGTAACCATAGATCCCATGCAAAGACAATAGCTAGTACGAAAATATGGATTTGATTCCCTTTTCTTTTCTATTCGGTCGGAAACTGATTTTGGAGCAATCATATCTTCTTTCCATAAGCCATATGTAAAAAAGGTAGAAAGGATACATTTCTCATTTTGATCAAGAACGTTGCAATAAAAAAATTGAAGTTGATGCTCCGGCGTTTTTTCTCGTGTAAAAATTTCTTCTAAATTCTTTAAACCGTCCCAATCATAAAAACTATTATGTCCAACGCGTTTATTCCAAAAATCCATTGGAATTTCTTTTATGGTATTATAGGTGACCACCCTAAGTGTGGTAGCGGATTTATTAAATTTTTCAGACTGCTGTAAAGAGCGACCAAACGCCGAATATACACGGTCTAAAGTAGTACGTGTATCATTTAGAGCTTTTGGATATTCATCGTTTAAGACTGCTACAAAATTCTCAATATCCTCTTTTAGGTTATGCCGGGATATGCTAATGCGTAATCCGGTATTTTTAATAGGCACAGCTGGAAAAATACCAAGGTTCGTGTAAAACCCTTTTGCTATTAACCTGTTAATGAGGTTGAAGCCAGTTTCTGGCATGCCGGTGCCTATATAGAATATTGGGGAGTCATTATCGGTAATTAAAGGGAGAGCGGTTGTTTTAATACATTGATCCATATAGGCAATACGATCTGAAAGTTCTTGCTGCAATTGATAGATTTCCGGACTGAGATGAATTTTCGCGGAGGCGATAGCGGCGCCAACGGCTGCTGGATCTAATTGAATCGAAAAAGTGAGTGGTCCCCCAAAATTTTTAATTCTTTCTTGTACCTTCTGATCATTACAAATCATTACCGCACCACTAGCGCCAAAAGTTTTGCTTAATGTTGAAATGAGAATAACTTTTTCGGGTAATTCGTTTAAAATACTCATTATATACCCACTACCGTTAGTACCTTTCCAGCTCATTCCGTGAACATCATCAAAGTATAAATAAAGTTGTTTATACTGCTTTGAAAGAGCAATAAGGTCATTTATAGGGGCATAATCACCGAACATAGAGTACATCCCATCAGCCATGTACCATATTTTATTGCACCTGGATTGTAATTGCCTTATTTTTTCTTCAAGCATATTAAGATGATTATGGCGAATCATTTCAATAGGAACGGATCGCAATTTGAGCGGTTGTACGGCACTTTGAACGCTCCAATGTACCTGATGATCTAAAATGATCCCATCACCATCATCTACAACCGATGGAATAACCCCCAAGTGCCCGAGCGTACTATTCTTTGTAATGACTACATAATGATTATTATAAATTTTTGACATTAAGGATTCCAGTTCGCGATATAAAGGATGGGAAACATAGGACTTCGACATTGGAAATTCTGTTCCATAGGCTTGTATTGCATTAATCGCTCCTTGCTTTAAACGCGCATCCTGTTCAAGTCCCAGGTAACCCGTCGTACCAAAGTTAAAAAGTTCTTTGCCATCAATTTGAAGTTTTCTCCCATTGCTATAATTACCCTCCGCATAAAGGTGAAGCGCTCCAGATTCTTTGGCGCTGGTCATCACCGAGATTATGGTATTCAGTATGTTGTTATGTTTAATTTTAGCCATACGTCATCTTTTAAATTCCTATTAAGCTAAAAAAACAACAGCTTTATTTTCCAGTCAAAACATTTATATGGTCTTGTAGGCAAATCATAAAATTTAAAGTCAAATGGGGTTATTTGCCAAGGTTTTATATGGAATGTTATCATTTCTTGATTCTCAATGTTAAATTAAGGTTATCAATTTTTTATTATTTTTGTAGAGGAAATAGGGATACAAATGTTTAAAGGTGAAGATTATGCACACTTCTGGATTGAGGAGGGTATTCTAAATTTCATATATAAACCCAATATCATTCTGGATTTAAATGAAGCAAAGGCTGTGGTGAAAGCGAGATTGCGGCTTCAGCAAGGAGAAACATATCCAATTTTATGTGATATAAGACAACTGAAATTCTCGAGCAAAGCAGCACGGGAGTATATGGCCGTAACCGGCTGCCTGAAAGCATTAGCCATTGCATTTGTTATGGAAGAAGCGTATTCCGGAACTATGGTAGCAGCCTTTATGAAAATTAGTAAGCCTACAGTCCCCACCAGGGCTTTTACTACGACTGCGGAAGCTTTAAGCTTTTTGAAGCGATTTAAATAACTTAATAAAACCCCAGATTATGAATATCCCGACTTTTAAGGCAAGGGTAAAGGAGATTCTTAATTTTATTACAGAAATCACGCTTGGGAACTATACCTATATTTTGCCTCTTCGAAATCAGAAAGATGAACTCGAACAAATTGCGATATCCCTTAATATTATGGTTGAAGAAATAAATACTGTAGTGCATCAGATTAATCATGAAAAAAGTAAAGAAGTCATTGAAAATATGGTTATTAATCTCGATAAAAACTTACATATTACATCTTTTTCTGAAAATGTTGGAAAAATACTGATGTATAAAAATGAACATCTTTTGGAACAACCGTTGAAGTTTATACTGGGGGACCGTATTGGATTAAATGAGCAGTTGGATAAATTTATGAGTGACGTAGGGCAATACAGAATTCCAATTAAAATTGAGTTGAAGCATCATTGCGGGTATTCATGGTTAGGGTATGGCTATCTTCACCCTCTAATTTCAGAAGAACAATCTGGGTATTGTCTTTCTGTTTTTAAGGCGGTATATTGTAATGAGCGTCTCAAAAATGAGTTGAAAGACCATAAGGAGGGACAAATTAAATATCCAAGTGAATACCGTAGTCTTCTTTTAAAGGATCAACGGGATTTGGTTAGAAAACTCCATGCCTATATCACTAAAAGATTGGATCGTCCCCTACCAAAATTGTCTGTGATTGCCAGGGAGGTGGGAACCAGCGTAAGTAAAATGACCTTAATGTTTAGGAGAACCTACGATGAATCTATCAACGAATATCATCTTCGTAAACGTTTAGAGAAAGCCTATTTTCTTATCAGGGATACTTCATTATCCATAAGTGAAATTTCAGAAGAATGTGGTTTTATTAGTTTAGCCCATTTTTCCAGATCTTTCAAGAAACACTTTGGTATCCCACCAAGTAAAATTAGAGAATTATAAAAATTATAGTCCTTCGTTCAAATTGAAAATGGTTTCAGGCAAATGTTTTAGACATATTATAGGGAACTTTAACTCATAGAATTTAAAAATCTTTGAGAGAAATGACAGGAATACCTAATCAATATCATTGGCAATTCAATGGATCAATAAGAAACTTTTTTAGAGTTACTATTGCTCTATATTTAATTCTATTATTTGCATATACCGGTTTTTCAAAACTGTTAGATACCAATGCGCTTTTTACGACCTTAAGGAATGCTCCCTTATTTCTTTCGAAACAAAATGGCGAAGTATTTTCCTGGTTCATTCCTTTGGCTGAAATAGGTATTGCCGCTACCATTATATTTGAGGACTTTCGAAAAATTGGATTATTAAGTAGTATTATACTACTGGCCCTATTCACTGCTTATACGTTATGGATTGTATTTGTAAGTCCGCATCAACCCTGTACGTGTGGAGGTATCATAAGCCTTCTCAGCTGGAAGCAACATTTGCTACTGAATAGTATAAGTCTAGTATTGGCCTCTGGCGGATTATACCTTGAAAATAATCATAAGAAATAAAGATTTTATCGCGATGAAGACAGGAATGGAGGCCGAACACCTGAAAAAAAAAGTAGGCATTTTAATGAATTTTAAAACTTTATATTATGAAAAGTAAAAAGTTAATATTACCGTTAATGGCATTTATCTGTGCCATAGGAATGTCCTTTGCATCAAGTAATTTTGTTGCAGAACAATCTACCGGTTACGTGTTTAGGAATAATACCTGGGAACAAGTAAGCGTTAGTTGTGATACACAAGAAGAAAATGCTTGTTTAGTGAAGTTTTCTGAAAACGGACAAGAATATCAAGTCTATGATTCAGATTTAGAAACAGAACGTCCAGGAAGCGGCGAGGCCATTTTAATAGACTAATCAATTCATCTATTAGAAAAAGAATACCGGCAAACGCCGGTATTCTTATTTTTATCCTATTTACAGGTCATTGTTTTCTCGTAACACAAACTCATAAGTATTGTTATCCTGAAAATAGATTCCGGCTGTATTTATAAGATCTTTTTTACTAAGATCCTCTATAAAAGCAGAAACTCTTTCAAATTCTGGATATACTTGGTCATATCTATATTTAAGATATAATAATTCATTCATGTTTTTATTTTCATGGTTGTGATTTTTACTATGAAGTGATAGTACCTTTTTTTTAGCGTCCCTAAGATATTGCTCAGAAAAATCACCCTCTTTTAGTTGTTGATAATATACCTGGCATTTTTTTCTAATAATTTCAAGTTCTGAGGGCTTACAATCAATATAAACATTGACTTTTAGCATACCGGATTGCGGTTCATACTTACCGTTTGCACCACTAGAATATACGGCGAATTTTTCTTTATATCGAAGCTGACTTATTTTTTGATTGGTTAACTGTCCAAGAATTTGCAATAAGATTTCTTCTTTCCACACCGCTTTACTGCTTTTTATGGGGTTAATGAACCATGCGGCGTATTTTGCATTCGCGTAGGGAAGGGGAGTGTTCAGCTCTTTATAGACAGGTCCTTTTGGAAAATTAAATTCCATATGTTGTTTTTCCGAGAATTCGGATTCGTTTTTAGGGATCTTACCTATATAATTATTTAGTAATCCAATGATTTGTTTTTCATTAAAACTGCCAGTCACTATAAATGTAAATGCAGAGGGATCCCTAAATAGATTTTTATATATCTCATAAGATTTGTGAAAACTCGTACTGTCGATTCCTTCGAGTGCGCGATATCCTGAATAGTGATCTATTTGATGACCAAAAAAATCTATGATGCCATCGTTTAGATCTGAATAAAATCGGCTTGTAGGAGGATTTTGATAGAACTTTTTTTGTATTTTTTTCCAATTGGTGAATGCGCTATAATCCTTTCTTATATCATTGAGAGTAAGATATAGTAATTGAAGGAAGGTTTCCAACTCACTTAGTTTGACGCTTCCTTTTATCCCTGATTCATTGAAATCAATGTAGGGGTGAACTCCCTGCCAAAAGCTTGTATTTTTTAAAAAGCTATCCAATGTAAATTTATCGAATACCCCTACACCTGAATGTTTCACTATTTTTGGGGCATTTACAGCCGAAAAATAGTCTTTAGGCGAATAAGATGATGCCCCTTTGTTTCTAAAACCATGGATTATAATTCTTTCTTTATCATAGCCGTTGGAAGGCGTATAGTTTTTAAGAATGATATGAGCTCCGTTTGATAATTTATAGATCTTTTCTCCGGTTTTCTCGGTCTTTAATAACGTGTAATTTCCTGTATTAAAATTTGCTATGGTATCTGGATTTATTAAATGGCTGGGTATTTCTGGTTGTTTATAGGGAGCAACAGGTTTATCCCAGATATTTGCTATCTCTTGTATTAAATTTTCTCGAGTTAACGTAAAAGCTTTACTCGTTTTCATAGCCAAAATACCTATGTCATCAGGTAAAACAGGAATCATTTTTTTAATGTGACTGTTGGCTTCTTTAAGTTTGCAATGGTATAACCATTCTTCCTTGCGTAATAATTGTGTTTCCTCTAACACATCCCCTTGGGTCTCATGAGCCACAACTTGATTTTGCCAGTAAAATGATTTGGAACGATCTTCTCTATTCATTTCTTCGAGCAGATTTTTCTTTGCCAATTGCCACTCATTTTCAAGTATACCATATTCTTTTAATTGTTTTAATTGATGAATCACCTCTGTTAAAGCAACGAATTCTTGTCCTGATTGCGCATTTAGGTTTAATTCAAAGGCCGGTTTACCTCGCATGGTATGTCTAGAAAAGAGGTTGTATTTCTTTGCTGTATAAGAGTTAGAAGCTTCTTTAAAACGCCTATTCAAGACCTGGGTAATACTATTCCACAGCATTTTTTCTTTAGTGTTTTGAAATGTATTCGAATTTTCCAGCGTATTCTTAATTCGGTAATATAATTTTATCTGTACCCATGATTCGTTGTTTCTGTTTTGTGTCACACTATTATCCAGAACTATGAATTTTTCGGGTTGATTCAGGTAAATGGAATCACAATTAAGAATTTTTGGTTTCTTCCCCGGATTTTTCAGTTTCGAATAAAGTTCTTTTATTGTTTTCTTAATAAATTCGGAATCGCTACGCACATCTCCACTGGCTATAATTACTGCTAAATCGGGCCTATACCATTTTCTATAAAATGCTTTAAGTTTCCTCCTGTTCAGGTTTTGATATATGGACATAAGATTGCCGTTGTTCGAAATGCAAGGTGTTATTCTAGAACGCAGTTCAAAATTCAACGAGTCTTCTTTGTTATAATCATTGCTTCTGATAATGTGTTCTTGTTTGAGAACCTCTTTTTCCGATGCTATATCTTTTTTTCTAAAATAAGCTTCAAAGAGTATATCCCGATAAAATAGTAATGCTGTATAAATAGCTTCCCTGTTATTTGCGGGCACGATCAAGTTGTATTCGGTATGATTTGCTCCGGGACTTATGTGACTAATTTTAATGCCCTTCCCTTCTAATTTCTCATAATCTTTCATTCCTTTTGGGAAATGAGTGCTTCCCTTGGTGACTAAATGTTCTACAGCATGAGTTAATTGTCGCTCCTTAGGTTTTTCCTGAGAACCTCCACCTTTGATGAATAACTTTAAATGTATTTTTTTGCTATGCTTTTCAAGAGGTTTTACGTAAAAAGAAAAGCCGTTTTGTAATTTTTCATACATAAAGTTCGTATTCAGTGAATCGTTCTGGAAGCTGACTTCATTTGTAGTTTGAGCATTTGTCCCTAAAGCCATCAAGAGACTTAGAAAATAAAAGTATTTATATACGTTTAGATGCATAGTGAGAAATTTAATATCCAGGGTTTTGAGTCAGATTTGGGTTTTTACTTCTTTCAACGCTAGGTATAGGATATAGTCCATCCGTTGTATCCCAGTGTTCTTTTTCGTTTAGCACCTCATTAGTTTTATTTAGGCGATTAAGATCCAACCAGCGGTGGCCCCATTCCGCAAACAGTTCTTTTTTTCGCTCTTCCAGAATAAAGTCCACTAGAGTGTGTGAAGCATTAATGTCGCTTTCTTCAATATTCGTTAATCCAGCACGCTGCCTTATCGTATTAAGATCTTCCAGAGCTCCCGATATATTTCCCATTTGAGCACGCGCTTCTGCACGAATTAAAAATTGTTCCGCCAGGCGAAGTACCATCGCATATTCTGTGATATTATTTATGCTGGAACGATCTTTATATTTATATACATAGCTGTATTTATTAGAGGAATTCGAAAACTCACCGATCCAATTTAAAAGACGCAAATCATGATCTTTAAAGTCTGAAACAAAATTCTCGTTTAGTTTGATCCTGGTTGTAGAAGTGCCGATAAAGGTGTACCCCTCTGAAGTTGAGGTTAGTATATTTCCCCGGCCGGCTGGAGAAATTTGCCATATCGCTTCATCGGAATTGGCAAGAAAGGTTTCATTGAGCATCGTTAACTCATATTGGGAGCTGTTAATGACTTCAGTACTTAACCGCTCAGCCTCATTCCAGTTTTCCAGATATAATTGCACTCTTGCCAGCAGGGAAGTGGCTGCAAATTTATTGATTGTATATTTTTCGTTATCAAAATAATCTTCTTCTAAAATTTCTCGGGACCGTTCAAGATCTAACACAATTTGATGATAAATATTCTCTGATGATTCGCGAGGAATTAATGCGTTCTCTTGATAATCTGTGGTTAGGACCAAAGGGACATCTCCAAATAGATTAACCAAGTAAAAATGGCAAAAAGCGCGAATGAACAGTGCTTGACCTTCTAAACGAAGGCTTACATTTTCGGGAATAGCATCTGAATTTTGTAGTCCTTCAAGAAGGTTGTTGGCTAAATAGATGGTATTATAACTGCTGGACCAAATCCCTAATATACCGGGATTATCATTAAAAAGCTCATTTTCTGTAAACTGATCCAGTGTGGTATTATTACGGTTTATAGGTTCTAATACATCTGCTGAAAGTCCGCTTAAAACGGATATGCTATTTATAGTTCCTCCAGAAAAATCAGCATTAAATAGTTGATAATAAATACCCTGCATAGCGCTTTGAGCGGTCTTAGTAGACGAAAATACAGTTGTTGTGACCATTTTATCATCAGGAACGTCTATTTCTACAAAACTTTCACAAGCATATAGAAATGTACTTAGTATGGCAAGGATGATGATTTTTATATAAAATATTCGTTTCATTATAATGTTCTTTAAAAATTGAATTCTATTCCTGCTGTAAAGGTTCTAAGAACAGGAATATAGGTTCCAGATACCTGTGGATCTAATCCTTTATATGAAGTAAAGGTTACAAGGTTTTGTCCGTTTAAAAACAAACTACCCTTATCTATCCCGAGCTTTTGCGTAAGCGTCTGGGGCAGGTTATAGATGATAGAAATTGTTTTTAGTCTTAAAAATGAAGTGTCGGTCGTCGAAAAATCGCTGTTGGCAGCTAACGTATTTGCCCGTCCTGCCGCAGATAATTGAGAAGGTTTTTGAAGATTATCAATCTTTGTGACTTCATCGATTTGATTAATAATATTCCCAATATTACCGGTTTGAAATAGGGCTTTTCGACCGTTTTGTTTTACAAATTCCCACAGGAATTGCATTGTGACGTTTTTATAGATAAGTGTATTCCCCAAACCACCGTAAAACGCTCGGCTATTGTCTCTTATTGAAAGCCTGTCGGCATAATCGAAGCTTCCGTCTTCATTAATGTCCTCTACCTCGTATAAGCCTGTTTCACTATTAATTCCTATATAACGATAGAGCAAACTAACGTTTAACGGATGTCCTATCCTATAGATATTGGCGTATGACGTTTGTTCGATATCTGGAAACGCCACCAGTTTATTTTTAGGAATACTGATGTTAAAACTTGTTTGCCATTTGAAGGTATCGGTACTAATATTTTTTGTATCCGTTACCAGCTCCCAGCCGTAATTTTCTACTGTTGCGGGAAGATTTGATAAAATGGAATTAAAACCGGTTGTGCTAGGCAAAGGAAAACCGACAAGCTGGTTAGAAGAGCTGTTTTTGTACCAGCTTAATTCAAAATTCAACTTATTTTTAATAAACCCAACATTGATTGCCACTTCAGTTTTTCTGTTTTCTTCCCACGAATAGTTGGGATTGGTAAGCTGGGAGGGTAGCAATCCTCCGGGAGCCTGCGTAGCTTCGTAAGCATCAAGATATCCGTAATCTCCTATTTGATCATTTCCTGTGGTCCCGTAACTGGCCCTGAGTTTCCCAAAACTTAAAAAGCTTAGGTTGTCTAAAAATTTTTCTTCTGAAAAAATCCATGCAGCACCAATGGCTCCAAAGTTTGCAAACCGATTATTTTTACCAAATCTGGAAGAGCCGTCCCGGCGACCGGTAAGGTTTAAAAACAGCTTTTTGTCCCAATTATATCCCATTCTTGCAAACACTGCGCTATATCTATACTCAGCCGTACGATCATTGTTTACTGTAACATCTTGAGCATTCATTAAATTCCCAATTTGGGATTCGGCACTATATCCATATCCGCTTAGGCTAATTCTCGAATCTTTATTTTGCTGAAATGTGGTTCCTATAAGTATGTTTACTTCATGTTTTTTTATGGTCTTATGGTACGTTAACTGTGGTTCGATAATCCATGAATTTCGATCGATTATAGAATTAATGGATCGAGCTGCCAGGGATTCCCAACTATCGGGATTGTAAGCACGAAGCGGCATTTTTAAAAGCTCATCACTAGTATAATTGGTATAGCCCGCACTTGTTTTTACCTCTAATCCATCGAATAGTTTATAGGATAAACTTAGGTTTGAAATTAAATTACGGGATTTAATTGTACTGCTATTATTGAGCCCTGCAAGGGGATTATCCCTATTTGCAATGCTCCAATCCTCCCAGTTTAAGGATCCATCATCGTTATATATGGCGGGCGCATTAGGGGGAAGGTTTATGGCGGCAGAGGCCAGTGATTGGCCAAGGGAATGGAGCAGGTTGTTGGTATCTACGCCATAGTTTATTGAAAGGTTAATGTTAAACTTATTGTTATCTGAGTTATGGTTAACCTGTAAGGAATTAGAGAGTTTCCAAAAGCTTAAATCTCCCGGGTATATAGTACCTTCTCTATAAAAGTTGCTACCGAATCTAAAAGAGGTATTTTTTTCTCCGCCACTAAGGGTAACCTGGGCGCTTTGAATTTCAGCTTGTCCACCAAAAAATTCCTCTTGCCAATCTGTATCCCTATTTTTATCCCAAATTAATAGATCATAAGCGTTGGAGTTTGTAGGTTCTACATTATCATTTAAGAAAGCGCTCCTTCGGATGTCTAAATATTCTGTGGTGTTCAATAAATCCATTTTACCAGATGCCGTACCGATACCGGTATAAAATCTTGTATTAAGCCTCGTTTTACCGATATAACCTTTTTTAGTTGTAATCAAAACGACGCCATTAGCACCCCTGGAACCATAGATAGCCGTAGCATCGGCATCTTTTAAAATCTCAATACTTTCGATATTAGAAAGACCAATGGTGTTTAAAGGGTCTATACCATTAGTAGATATACTTGAAGAATAACTAAACACAGGCGAAGAATTGATAGGAACCCCATCAATAATGTATAGCGGTAGATTACCATTATCATCTTGTGTGTCTCTTAAACTATTTTGGCCCCTTATTCTTATTATCGGGGCACCACCCGGGGCTCCCCCTCTTTGCGTAATTTCTACTCCCGCCATTCTTCCCTGAAGAGCCTCTATAGGACTAATAACAGTTTGACGTTTTAAATCGTCACCTGATACCCTTGCGATATTTCCCGTGCGTTCTCGCTCGGTGGTATTATAATAGCCGGCGTTAATAACGACCTCAGATAAGGCATCGTTAGCAGGTTGCATTCGTACGTCTCCCGTAAGATAAGGAGTAAGTTCTTTTTCTACTGTTTGGTAACCCATATAGGAGTAGAGTAGAGTATCACCAATGGACGCCCGAATACTGTACTTCCCATCCAAATTGGTCATCGTGCCGGTTGAGGTTCCTTTTACGATCACATTAACGCCGGGTAGGGGTAAGCCCTCTTTATCGCTAATGGTTCCCGAGATGATTTGTTGTTTTTGGGTGTTTTGGCTATAGACTTTGCCTGTCCTTACCAGAAAAAAAAGGGATAATAGGGATATGAGCACTGCAAGATTGCAGCACTTGTAATTATTTTTCATAATTTCGCTGTGGTTTTGTTTGTCTTTAATAAGTTAACAAGCCATAAGCCTTCCATTGCTGATCCTACTCGAGCCGGAAGGCTTATTTAGTTTAAAGCCCGTAAATACGGTACTAATTCAAATTGTGTGGTTTTGTTTTCGCTCTTATAGATATGTGTTTTAAAGGTTACATTAATAGTTTATAGTTAAGGGTTTACAACTCCAAATAATTCAAAATTTAATATTCAAGATTCAAGGTTTGAACTGATTACTAGTTCTTGATTATCACCTCTCACTTTCTACTTTTAACTTTTAAACTTTCCAACTCATTTTTTAAAAACCGGCCCAGCTTGCCTGTATCAGCAAATTTTAGATTTGCACAACTTAGGAAAACCCTGTATTTTTAGCATTGCGAGTACTAAAGAATACAATGGTTATCCCTGTGCTATGCCTATGTGGTTTGCACAGGCGCCAGGCCGGTAACACCGGGCAAAAGGCAGGGCTTTTTGCTACCGGCTACGCCCAAATTATTCTGGCGCGCATTTAATGTTTTTTGAAATATGTTGTAAGATTTAGGTTGTGCAATCTGGTTTAATGAGATAGCTCCCATTAGAAATTTAGAATGGTTGTAATTTGTTAAATGACGAATGGTCGTTCTCATAACCTTCATGCTTATATGAACGAGTTCCCAAAAAGAGTAAGGGGCAAAACCTTACATCAATCCACTCTTCTCACAAGAGTCAAGACTCTAGTGCAGACCTAAAGCTTTTGCTTTAGGTGGTACCTGGAAGCGGACTTCAGTAAGGCTCACCCCTACGCTATTATATTACAAAGATATAATATCCGTAGGAAATGAGCTGACCATACCGCCTCCTTCCCAGGTACCAATTGAGAAGTTGGAGACTCGTTTATTACTAAATGCTAGATCAAACTCAGACTGATATGATTTACTAAAAATCATTTCATACACAAATATATAAAAGTTGATTTTAAAAATCAACATTATTTAAATAAAATCATGTCTAATAATAAACTTAACCGTATAGCAGAGGTCCTTGATGAAAAAGGAATGAAGAATAATGATCTTGTTATTAATTTAAAAGTAAAGAAAGAGACTGTTTCTCGGTGGGTCAATAACAAACAGCAACCGACTCTCAACACACTTAATGATATTGCCAAATTTTTAAAAGTTGACATTAGAGAATTGCTTAATCAAAGTGAATGGATGAAAATGAAATAATTTTTGTATTCAAACCAATTAATTTCTATAAAAATGAAGTAATAATAAATTAAATCAAAGTTTCAGTCTAGTATACTTATCCATAATTTCACCTGTCACAAAACTTTTAAGGCTAATGATTTTATTTTCCTTATTATTATATTCTACTTCTACAAAAAACTTGAAAAGCGCGTAAACGGCAAAACGAGAATTCCCCTCTATAACCATATCCAAGAAATCCCCCTGGGTAAATAATAAATCGTATTGCTCATGATCTGATAATAGTTTATATTGGTAAAGTGTCAAAACCTTCATAATCAAAAATCTATTAAAAGTAAAAGTAATGAAGCCTTTCTACCTTATTCTATTTTTTGGATGTTTTATTTCAAATACCAACGGGCAAAAGTATCATAGCAAGACTACCGCTCATATAAAAAAAGTTGTACAGGTAGAATTTATTGAACGCGATATCGAGATTAAAGAAAAGCAGATCGTAATTACCTCTTATGATAATGAGAAAATAGATATCCAGACTTTAAATATCTTAGCACAAGGAGAGCGGGATTATAAGAACTCTGGCATCTGTATCTGGTACCGCTGCAATACCCGTGGACTTCCTGATACCGAGAAATTAATCTTAATCCCAAAAGATTCTGCTAAATTTAATCAAATTGAGATTTTTCAGTATAAGGATAACGAAATCGCACCGGAAGAAATAAAGTTTTTGATTGATAAGTAATTTTTGGTTTTACGGTAAACCGTATTAATGTCTTAAAATATTTAGATATATTTAAAGTGTTGATATCCGGAAAATAAGTACTATAAATGATTATTTTTATATGGATATAACGAGTTGTAAGCAATACCAAAAAAATGGACCTTTATTACAAATATCGTTCATAACGATAGAACTGACTATCTTGAAAATGAAAAATTACGTTTCACACAACCATTAGATTTGAATGACCCATTTGAATGTTTACCACAAAAACCTTCATATAAGGAATATGAGCTTGCTATTGACGAAGTTTCTAAAATGCTAATTTCTCAAAATGAAAATATTGACATCTCAAAATTTCAGGCGATTGTTGATAATCTCAAAAAACAACTCAAACAGCAATCTAAAGAAAATATACGTGATACGAGTTTGAGCGATGCGCAATCAAATGTCAATAGAGATATTGGAATTTTATCGCTAACCAAAAAATGGAACAATACTTTAATGTGGTCTCATTATTCTAATTCTCACAAAGGTTTTTGTGTGGGATTTGACCCAACAAATAAATATTTTGATGACTATATAAATGATGACGGAACGAAATCAAGAACTAAAAAGGACGTAATCTATTCCAAAGAACGAGCGAAAATTCCAATGACTTTAGCTAAAAGAGATGAATTAGGAATTGAGCCATTTATTACCAAATCATTGGATTGGTATTATGAAGACGAAATACGTGTAATTGCTTCATTAAATCTACACGATGATATTATAAGAAAAGAACCAATGGATATATATCTCTTCAAGGTGCCACATAGTTTAATAAGAGAAATTATTATGGGCGTTAACATAAATGAACAAGACGAAAAACTGATAACGGATTTTTGCGAAAAACGAAATATTAATCTATATAAAACAAAAGTTTCGGATACAAAATTTAATATGGAAAGAGCGTGAAAGTACTGCTTACAACAACGTATATAGCTCATAGCTGGGCAGTTACTTAATCGAAGTTAGGGCATATTTGCAAGTCCGCCAAATTTTTTAATTTGGCTTATTGAAAAGAAAAGGTAATAAGAAAATTAAAAAATTCGGCTCGTGCTTAACCGAAAAATAATCGCTAATTTGCACGCTACGAGCCATATACAATACCGTTAGCAAATATTAATACCCATGAAGAAAATTACTATAATTTTTATTGCCCTTTTATTTTTCAACGCTTTAAAAGCACAAGAAAAACGAACTGTTGATGAAATTTGGAAAAATACAGAAAGTCTGATTGCTAATAAAAATTATAAAAAAGCTATCAATGAACTAAATAAAATAATTGAGTTAAATGAAAAGGATGCAAAAGCATACTTCCTTAGAGGAAAATTAAATGCAACTCTAAAAATTTCAAATGGTTGTGAGGATGCTAAAAAAGCTGCTGATTTAGGACATAAAGAGGCAAAATTAGTATATGATCAATATTGCAATAAGACTGATAAACGAGATTTAAAAGAAAAAATAAACAATCTTGAAAACATAGCTAAACAATTCCCTGAGAAACCTGAGCCATTTTATAATATAGGAAATATATACTTTGATAACAGAGAATATAAAAAAGCAATCGCATATTACAACAAAGCTATAAATATTGATGAAAATTATTCAGCTGCAATTTTTAATAAAGGTGTATGTACAATCAATTTAAAAGAATTTGAAAAAGGATGTGAACTAATTGAAAAAGCTGCTGATTTAGGATATAAACAAGCAATGAAGGTAATAGGAAAATGTAATGATTTAATTGGAAAATAACATTTGCTAACAACGCGTATGGTCAATTGCGGCTAAATACTTAATCGATATTAGATGTTTTTTAGCTATATTTATTTTAAGCGGACACAACCTGGCTAACAAGCCCGCAACTGTCCATACTCGAAACCGTCAGACTGTCTCAAAACCTAAGAATTTTGTATTTTTAGGATATGGAATACCAACAAGGACAAGACCGCGAACAGCTCAGCCTTTATTCGACCTGTTTGGATGATATGATCCCAGAGGATAACAGCGTACGGCTTATTGATCAATTCGTCAACTTGATCGATTTATCACAGATGGGCTTTCAAACTATAGGAACTCAAGGGAGGCCGCCTTATGACCCCGCAGATCTGCTCAAACTCTTTATCTATGGCTATATGAACCAGATGCGATCGTCCCGAAGATTGGAGAAAGAGGCTTATCGTAACATTGAAGTGATCTGGCTGATTAAAAACTTAAAACCCGATCACAATACCATTGCCCGGTTTAGAAAAGAAAACCCAAAAGCCATCCGAAAGGTGTTCCGGCAAAGCGTGGCTATCGCCCGTAACTTCAACCTGATCGGGGGAACACTTATTGCCGGGGATTCTACCAAGCTAAGGGCGCAAAACAGCAAAAAAAATAACTACAACAAAAAGAAAATACAGCGGCACTTAGAGTACATCGATAGAAAGCTCGAAGAGCATAACCAAGAACTGGCCAAGGCTGATGGCGATCAGAAAAAAACCGAAGAAATTAAAGAGCAAATTAAAGGGCGCAAACAGCAACAGACCAAATACCGGGCTATACAAAAACAATTAGACAAGGATGCTTCTTCTGAAAACCCACAACGATCGACCTCTGATCCTGATAGCAGACATCAAATTGTAAGGGGAACCGTTACCGAGGTCTGCTACACCGCGCAAACGACCGTAGATGCCAAACATAAGTTACTGATCGATTATAAACTCACCAATCAGAATGATAAAAAAGCAATGGGCTTCATGCTCAGAAGGGCCAAGTCCATTTTACGATCAAATTCCTTTACTGCACTCTATGATAAAGGCTATCATACCGGGAGCGAGTTCCATATTGCCGATAGTCTGGGTATCGATACCCTGGTGGCCATTCCGGCCATTGGACGTAAAAGTCAGGCGCCAGATCCTAAATACAATGCTGAAAACTTCATTTATAATACTGATGATGACGCCTATACTTGCCCCCAGGGAAATACTTTATACAGCAATGGCTCCTGGTACAAAGCCCGAAACTATACGTTTAAACAATACAAGACCAAGGCCTGTAAGGAATGCCCGGTACGCAGCAAGTGTACCACGGCCAAAGCTAACGGTAAGATTATACAGCGCACTCAATTTACCCAGAACATCCAAGGCAACGCCAAGCGGGTCGAACAAAGCGGAGAGCTTTATAAAGAGAGGCAGGCGCTGGTCGAGCATCCCTATGGCACTATGAAGCGCCAATGGGGTTTTGATCATATCATGACCAAAAGGGGCATCAAAGCAGCTTCGGCCGATTTTGGACTCATCGCACTGGCCTATAATTTAAGGAGATTGTTCAACAATAAAATCGACCTTAACGAACTAATATTCAACCTCTTTTTAAGCTTAAAGAAGCATATAGAAGACTATATAGGACTGAATAAAGCTTTTAACCAATACAAAACAAAAAATACTGATCATAGTATAAATTTTGTTTTCAATCCTAATTTCAACTATTTTTAAAATCAAATATGGTAGTTTTGAGACAGACTGCCGTTGGGCATAATTTATAAGAAAGCCAGAGTTAATTGATTAATAAGGAATGAAAAAAATCTAAACATAAGTTGATGTAACAAATAAAAAAGAAAGGTGTCTTTATAATAAATCCAGAAGAAATGAAAAAAATCTTTCTAGCTCTTTCACTATTATTGCTAAGTAATTCAAGTTTTGCACAAATTGCAGTAGATACTTTAAAACTAACATATGAACATTTAAAACTAAAAAACGGGTTAGAAGTTATTTTACAACCTGACGACAAATTTAGCGAAGTATCTATCGAATTTTGGATACGAACAGGTTCAAAAGACGAATCTTCACAAAAATATGGCCTTGCTCATTTTTTTGAACACGTTACACCTTATGGCTTAAGAAATAATGAAGAAAAATTAAAGTTTTTAAATGAAAATTTCTACAATGGGAGTAATGCACAGACAAAAAAGGATTACACGCGGTATAATTTAAAAGTAAAACCAAAGGGAATTGATTTAGCCCTACAGTATACCGCTGAGCGTATAAAAGCTAAACCTTATGACATCAAAGAAAAGAAGATTGAACAAGAACGAGTACGTGTCCTCAAGGAAATAAAGAGAAATTCCGTAAATCCATTTTGGAGTATAGAAGGAGGAATGGCTTTAGAAAAAGCAACTTATGGAAAGGACCATCCCTATGGACACAGCGGTTATGGTACCATAGAGAACAACAAAAAATTTGAAATAAACGACTTTAGGAAATGGTTTTCGGATTATGTTTATCCCGAAAACATAATATTAATTGTAGTTGGAAAATTCGACCCAGTAGAAACCGAAGAATTAATAAAATTTTATTTTGATGATATTCCAGCTTCGGCAGGGAAAGAAAATAAAGAAATATCCTTCCCTAAAAATATAAATGAATATGCAAAGGTAAAAACGAAATCAGATGAGAATTATTTAAATTTAGTTTGGGTAATTCCCGGATGGGGTTCGCCAGAGGATGCTAGTTTCAGACTTCTTGCAAACATCTTAGATGAAAGATTAGAAAATAAAAAAAAGAATTTCTCAATCATCAAAAATGCCAATTCATCAAAACTATTAAATATTCATAAAGAAACTGGACAATTTGGAGTGTATGCATCTTTTTCATCTTTAAAAGATAGTATTTCAACTGAGCATTTTTTAACTGTTACAATTGATGAGTTAGTAAATAATGGTGTAACAGATGCAGAACTTTCTCGAGCTAAACAAAAGAATATACTTAAAATTAGTAAAATGGAAAAAAACATTGGGTTTCAAAATAGTAGATCAGAACTTTTAGGAGAAAGCTTAATTTTTAAAAATGACCCAGATTTCTACTTCTTTAGATTAAAAAGACAAATAAATTTAGATAAAAACGAAGTAAATAAATTAACCAAAAAGTGGTTGAGTAAATTGAATTCCAAAATTTTATTTATTGCAAAATAATTATAAAAAACTATGCCCAATAACTAAGTATTCGGCCCGCCGATAGGCCAGGGCTGAATATCTTGTTGACGGATCCGTTTCCTCCTTTATGGGGAATACCTTTTTACCCTGTATTATTCTGGAATTTTATTGGGGCAGATGAGCCACAATTTTTGTTGAGTTTTTTAGGCTCCAACATTTTTCTAGTTACTTAAATCTAGTTACGTATCGATTAGCCTCCTTTTCCGGTCCCTTTTTGAATAAATCCTTGGCTTTAGGACATAACTCTCCCGCCCCGCATGGTGCAGGCCAGTTTTTAAAAGCTATTAATGGATAAAAGTAGTTTTCTCCATTTATCTGGCGGTCCACGCTTATCGAAAGTTAGAGCGGTGACTAGTTTTCCCTTTTTGCAACTTGGACATTTGCCCAAGAGCAATGGAGGCTTTTTTTCGACAGGTTTTACTGGCACCCCTGCAAGGATATTTTGTAGGGCCGGTAGTTTATGCTTTTTCCAACTGCTGCTTAGGATGCCGTAATGCCTTATCCTTGTAAAACCTTTGGGCAGTACGTGCAGTGCAAATCGGCGCACGAACTCACGGGTATCCAGTATTAGTTGTCCTTTTTGGCCCGCTTTCCTGTAGTCCTTAATCTGGAAGGTTACCCTCCTTTGGGAGTTGTTTATTTGTTTTATCCGGTGATTGCTTATTGCGATCTTATGGGTGTAACGGCCCAGATATTCTACTACATATTTTGGGGTGTGGAATTGCTGCTTTGCATAGACTACCCAGTTTTTAGCAAAGAGCTTATCATAGATTTCCTGTGGTATGGCTATCTTTTGCTCTCGAAGCAGTGCACTATATTTTGCGCGGAATACCTTCCCCATGGATTTCACGTTGAACAGGTATTTTCCCTTGTTCCTTGCAGGTTTCCATTTGCCTGACCTCTTTACCGCACCTCCAGGAACAATACAATGCAAGTGCGGGTGCAGGCTCAGGTTTTGGCCCCAGGTGTGCAGTATGGCTATCATGCCCATTTGCCCGCCCAGGTGCTTGGGGTTCTCCCCGAACTGTCTAAGGGTGGACCAGGCCGCTTTGAACAAGCTCCCATAAATTATTTTGGGATGGGATAAAGCAAACGCATTCAGTTCCGAAGGGAGTGTGAAGACTACATGAAAATAAGGAACATTGAGCAGTTCACTTTCCCGTGCCTGTATCCAATGTTCGCGTTTATGGCCTTGACAGGTAGGGCAATGCCGGTTCCTGCAACTGTTGTAACTGATGTGGAGTTTATCACAGCAATCGCACTTATCGATATGTCCGCCCATAGCAGGGGTGCGGCATTTACGGATGGCATGAAGGGTACGCCTGTGCCAGCTCGTAAATGCCCGTGAGGAGATATAATCCTGCTCCATCTCCAGCACATCGGCCACCTTAAGGTGACTGCGCATTATTGAAAAAGGGTATCCAGGGGGCTAAACTTGCGTGAACTCCCAGTGTTGGCAACGTGTAAATATACCAGCGTTGTCTCGATAAAGGCATGTCCTAAAAGTTCTTTCAGGCTCATAATATTGAGTCCTGCCTCCAGCAAGTGCGTGGCGTAAGTGTGACGCAGGCAATGGGCGGTAATAGTCTTGTGGGTATTTACTTTACTTCGGTTCTCTTTGATGACCCATTGTATTGCGGTGGGGGTTATGGGCCGGGGGGCGCCATCATCGGTTACCTGGCTGTTGAAGAGGAAGGTTTTTGGAGATTCCGTTGCAATGTATTTTTTAAGTCCACGTGCCAAGTGCTTGCTAAGTGGCACATAACGGTCTACTTTGCCCTTCTGCTTTTTTACAAAAACAGTCTGTCGGTCAAAGTCTACATCGCAGAGCCGTAGGGCACAGAGTTCATAGCTCCTTAGTCCACACCCATACAGCATCCCCAGGATCAATCGGTGTTTGAGATATTTGGGTGCTTTGAGCAAGGTACGTACTTCAGCTTTGCTAAGCACTACAGGGAGTTGGTTCTGTCGCTTTATTTGGGGAAGCTTGACCTGCTTATCATTCAAGCCCAGGATCTTGTAGATGGCCCGCAGGCCGAAAATAGTGTGCTTGAAAAAACTTTCGGATGGGGTTTTGTGCAGGTTTTGGCAATGAAAAAGATAATCATTGATCATTTCAGTAGAGAGGGTCTCCGGGCTTTGCTTGTAGTGCAGGCCCAGGTGAGCCAGGCATCGCTTGTAGTTGTTCAGGGTACTTGCGGCTTTCCCATTGATCGAAAAGCTCTTACCAAGTTGTAAGCATAGGTTTTCAAAGCCAGGAACTTCTGCGATAGCGGTCTCTACTATCGTTTTACTTTTTTTTATACATAACGGTAAATTTTAGTTTATCTTAAATATAAGAATTGTTGTATTTTGGCTTAGTAAGCTTCCGACCGGTAGGGAGGATTCGTTCAACACTGTATAACAACAATTGCGGCTTTGTGTCCTGCGGACACAACCGCGCAAGCATAAAAGTCGGTAATTTTAGCTATCTTAGTTTCAAAGCAATCCGCAACTGATTGTTATACAAGACCGTCAGACTGTCTCAAAACCTAAGAATTTTGTATTTTTAGGATATGGAATACCAACAAGGACAAGACCGCGAACAGCTCAGCCTTTATTCGACCTGTTTGGATGATATGATCCCAGAGGATAACAGCGTACGGCTTATTGATCAATTCGTCAACTTGATCGATTTATCACAGATGGGCTTTCAAACTATAGGAACTCAAGGGAGGCCGCCTTATGACCCCGCAGATCTGCTCAAACTCTTTATCTATGGCTATATGAACCAGATGCGATCGTCCCGAAGATTGGAGAAAGAGGCTTATCGTAACATTGAAGTGATCTGGCTGATTAAAAACTTAAAACCCGATCACAATACCATTGCCCGGTTTAGAAAAGAAAACCCAAAAGCCATCCGAAAGGTGTTCCGGCAAAGCGTGGCTATCGCCCGTAACTTCAACCTGATCGGGGGAACACTTATTGCCGGGGATTCTACCAAGCTAAGGGCGCAAAACAGCAAAAAAAATAACTACAACAAAAAGAAAATACAGCGGCACTTAGAGTACATCGATAGAAAGCTCGAAGAGCATAACCAAGAACTGGCCAAGGCTGATGGCGATCAGAAAAAAACCGAAGAAATTAAAGAACAAATTAAAGGGCGCAAACAGCAACAGACCAAATACCGGGCTATACAAAAACAATTAGACAAGGATGCTTCTTCTGAAAACCCACAACGATCGACCTCTGATCCTGATAGCAGACATCAAATTGTAAGGGGAACCGTTACCGAGGTCTGCTACACCGCGCAAACGACCGTAGATGCCAAACATAAGTTACTGATCGATTATAAACTCACCAATCAGAATGATAAAAAAGCAATGGGCTTCATGCTCAGAAGGGCCAAGTCCATTTTACGATCAAATTCCTTTACTGCACTCTATGATAAAGGCTATCATACCGGGAGCGAGTTCCATATTGCCGATAGTCTGGGTATCGATACCCTGGTGGCCATTCCGGCCATTGGACGTAAAAGTCAGGCGCCAGATCCTAAATACAATGCTAAAAACTTCATTTATAATCCTGATGATGACGCCTATACTTGCCCCCAGGGAAATACTTTATACAGCAATGGCTCCTGGTACAAAGCCCGAAACTATACGTTTAAACAATACAAGACCAAGGCCTGTAAGGAATGCCCGGTACGCAGCAAGTGTACCACGGCCAAAGCTAACGGTAAGATTATACAGCGCACTCAATTTACCCAGAACATCCAAGGCAATGCCAAGCGGGTCGAACAAAGCGGAGAGCTTTATAAAGAGAGGCAGGCGCTGGTCGAGCATCCCTATGGCACTATGAAGCGCCAATGGGGTTTTGATCATATCATGACCAAAAGGGGCATCAAAGCAGCTGCTGCAGATTTTGGACTCATCGCTCTGGCTTATAATTTAAGAAGATTATTCAATAGTAAAATCGCCTTACAGCAACTCATCGTAGCCCTGTTTTTAACCTTCAAGAAGTGTATAAAAGCCTCTATAAGACGGAATAAAGCTTTTACCGAATGCAAAACAAAAAATACTGATCAGAGTATAAATTTTGTTTTCAATACTAATTTCAACTATTTTTAAAACCAAATATGGTAGTTTTGAGACAGACTGCCGTTGTGTGTAAGCTTAAATGAAAATTGTGCATCAAATGTTTAAAAAAATATTCTCTTCATTTAATAAGAAATCAGAATATAAAAACGATACAAAACAGATCGAATTTAATTCTTCAATTGATAAGTCAACAGATGTTGAAAGTGTTAATAATAACTTCTCATTTTCAGAAAAAGAAATTCAAAGATATATTAATAAGGAAGTACATTTTAGGTTAAATAAGAATGAAGAAATTGATTTTAATTCAGATCAATTTGATCCACTGTTTAAAGAGTCAGCTTATTTAATAGTGGCACATCAACAGGGATCAGCATCTTTACTTCAGAGAAAACTTCATTTAGGATACAATAAAGCTGGAAAAATAATTGACCAACTAGAAAGTGTTGGGATAATTGGAGCTTTTGATGGAAAAGGAGCTAGAGAGGTCAAAATCACTTCAGAATACCAATTGGATTTACTTTTTCAGAAAACTAATATTGAGGATAGCAAACACCAATTTTTTCAAGAAACAATCCTTCCTAAATATGAAGAGACTATCATTAAGAAAATCAATAAGATCCGTCAAAAAGAAAAAGTTGAAGAAGAGGATTTGATAAAAAATAATCTCAGAAAAGAAATTCTAGATAAAGAGAAGGAGAAAAAAGAAAACGAAAGATTAAAAATTCTAAAAGAGGAAGTTAAGCGAGAATTAATTGAAAAAGGAGAAATTTTAGATGATTCAGAACTAAAAAGAGAAACCATTCCACAAGAAATTCTTGACAAGGTTTGGAACAGAGATGGAGGAAAATGTGTAAAATGTGGAAGCCAAGAAAAAATAGAATTTGACCATATAATTCCCTTTTCAAAAGGTGGTTCAAATACATATAGAAATATTCAAATTCTATGTGAAAAATGTAATAGACAAAAATCTGACAAAATTGGATAATCCGTGTTTAAGCCTACACACAACAACGGTTAATCGCAAATAACGGGTATTGTCAAAAAAGTGTAATTTTAGAAATCAGGAAAGAAAATCATTAATCCGACAATTCCGCGTCCCTACTCCCGCAACTTGCGATAACCGAGACCGTTGTGCGTAATTTGAAATCATATGAATCAATAAAATGGGTGGAGCTAAACACAGAATGATGGAATTAGAAGAGCAAAATTTGATGTCAATTCCAGATAAAAATGTTTGCGTAAAGCATATTAATGATAATGCAATAAAAACTTTCATTAAAAAAAATTATAAACCAGGATACTGTGATTATTGTGAGAAAGACCTAAAAGTTGTTAGCCTAGAAGAGTTGTTAGAATTTATGATGCGGGGAATATCAAATTTCTTTGAAGATGCAGGAAATTATATGAGTTATAATGGTCGTGAAGGAGGTTATCTAGGCCAAATTTATACGCCTGATGAATTAATTCAAGAACGAATTGGTTTAGAAACAGAACCATTTAGATTAACAGAAGACATTGTAAATTCTATTGAAGATATTGCGTGGTCCGAACCAGATCAGTATTATGATACCGAACGTGATGAGTTAATGTATCAATGGAGCTACTTTAAAACATTAATTAAACATAAATCAAGATATCTATTCCAACAAAATAATACTTCAAAGGATAGCAAGGATGCTTATAAAATTTTAAAAGAAGTTGGACGTCTTTCTACTAAACTGAATTTAATTAAAAAAATTGATAAAGGAACTTTTATTTACAGGTGTAGACAGCATGAAAAAACTAAAGAAATTAAAGAAAAAGCTAGATTAGTTGCTCCTCCAGAAAAGAATGCTATATATCCAAATAGATTTAGTCCTTCAGGAATCTCAATGTTATATTCCGCTTTTGATCCAACTACAGCTATTCTAGAAACTATCAGTAGAGAAGATCCTAAAAAAACGCACATTACAATTTCAAAATTTGAAATAACAAAAGATATATACGTAATTGATTATAGTAGACTTCCAAAGCTACCAAGCATTTTCGCTCATAACAAAACGAGGAATTTCTATTTAATTAAATTTTTGAACGATTTGGTAAAGGATTTTACCAAAGACATCAAAAAAGATGGAAAAGAACACATTGAATATGTCCCTACTCAAGTAGTAACAGAATTTCTAAGATACCCATTCAATAAGAAAAGAAAGAATTTAATAGAAGGCTTAATTTATCCATCATCAAAAAAGCCAGGTGATTCGTCATCCGTAATTTTTTGGAATAATGAAGATTGTTTAGAAAATTTAGAACTCCTAAATATAAAAATAGATAAAGTATCAAACTACGCACAACACCGCTTCATCGCAAATAACGGGTATTCGAGAAAAAGTGTAATTTAGAAAATCAAGAAAGAGAATGGTTAATCCGACAAGTCCGCGTCCCTACTCCCGCAACTTGCGATAAGCGAAACCGTTGTGTGCAAGCTGAAAACCGAGAATAATTGAGAAAAACGATTTACATAATTGCCTTAATTTTACTATTAATTGGAATTCCTCTATTTGAATTTATGGCTTTTAATTCAATGGTAAGTTTAAAGTACGAAACTCGAGAATTGACTGATTGTATCTCACTCGTCTCTAGAATTGACTTATGCAAAGCAATAAGGACTTTTCACATTTTGGCAATTCTTTGCGGACTGACATTTATTGGACTTTTGATTTATCGAAAACGGATTTCAAAAACGACTGAAAAATTATGATTTCAATTCTCTTATTAATTCCGTGGATAATATTTGGATTTAAAAATCCGAGTAAAAATTACATCGGACTTAATCAAACCAAAAAGTCACTGACTTTACTGTTAGGAATCGAAATCGCCTTTTTTCTTGTTCTCTACTTGACCTTACCAGAGCCGACTTCAAAAATAGCAGGACTTCAAAGTTTTGCGTGGAATTATTTCATCTTGTATTATGCAAAAGGAATTATTCCAACAACCGTTTTTAGCGAATATTTAAACGGAAATTTAGGAGATAAAATTGATATGAATTATCAATATGTATATTTGATTGTAAGTTTAATTATTGACTATCTAGTATTGCTAATAATTAGTCCGAATATTAAAAAAATGTTTAACCGAAAAAAAGCCAGCACACAATAACTAAGTATTCGGCCCGCCGATAGGCCAGGGCTGAATATCTTGTTGACGGATCCGTTTCCTCCTTTATGGGGAATACCTTTTTACCCTGTATTATTCTGGAATTTTATTGGGGCAGATGAGCCACAATTTTTGTTGAGTTTTTTAGGCTCCAACATTTTTCTAGTTACTTAAATCTAGTTACGTATCGATTAGCCTCCTTTTCCGGTCCCTTTTTGAATAAATCCTTGGCTTTAGGACATAACTCTCCCGCCCCGCATGGTGCAGGCCAGTTTTTAAAAGCTATTAATGGATAAAAGTAGTTTTCTCCATTTATCTGGCGGTCCACGCTTATCGAAAGTTAGAGCGGTGACTAGTTTTCCCTTTTTGCAACTTGGACATTTGCCCAAGAGCAATGGAGGCTTTTTTTCGACAGGTTTTACTGGCACCCCTGCAAGGATATTTTGTAGGGCCGGTAGTTTATGCTTTTTCCAACTGCTGCTTAGGATGCCGTAATGCCTTATCCTTGTAAAACCTTTGGGCAGTACGTGCAGTGCAAATCGGCGCACGAACTCACGGGTATCCAGTATTAGTTGTCCTTTTTGGCCCGCTTTCCTGTAGTCCTTAATCTGGAAGGTTACCCTCCTTTGGGAGTTGTTTATTTGTTTTATCCGGTGATTGCTTATTGCGATCTTATGGGTGTAACGGCCCAGATTGGACTTGCAATAAAAAACAGGACTTTAAGTTGAGTGACTATGCTGCTAGTTTTTGATTATACATATCTATTTCAAATTCTTTAATGGTTCTGTTGCCTAAATAAGAATGTCTTCTTCTGGTATTGTACCAGGTTTCTATCCACTGAAAGATAGATAACTCTGCCTGTGATCTAAGCTTGTACTTATGCCAATATACCCACTCTACTTTTAGAGATTTAAAAAAGGATTCCGCCACGGCATTGTCCCAGCAGTTTCCTTTCCGACTCATAGATTGTTTTACCAGGCCATTATAGCTTTTAAGTAGATTAGTAAATCTTTGGCTGGCATACTGAATACCTTGGTCTGAATGGAATATCAAAGGTTGTGTGAGTGTGGTATTTTTAATAGCCATCTGCCAAGCTTTTATAATAGTATCTTCGGTATTTAGGGTATCACTTAAAGCCCATCCTATAACTTTTCTGTTAAATAGATCAATGATCACTGTTAGGTAACTCCAACCTTGTTTGGTTTGAACATAAGTAATATCGCTTACCCATACTTGATTAGCTCTGGCTACATTAAAGCATTGGTTCAACAAGTTTGGAGCTGTGGGGTATTTATGATTACTATTAGTGGTCGTCTTAAACTTACGTTTCCTCTTTGCGTATAAATAGTTTGCCTTCATTATGCGAGCTATCCGTGGCTTTGACACCTTAAAACCTAAAGCTTCCAGTTCAGCTTTTATTCTAGGAGCTCCATAGCTTTGGTAACTATCTTCAAAAATATCTTTGATTAATGAAGAGAGCTTCTGATTATCTTTCCAGAGGTTGCTGGGACCAGATTTCAACCAGTGGTAATAACCACTTTTACTTACTGCTAACATAGTGCACATCTTACGGGCAGGAAATTTCATACGATGCTGTTTTATGAACCTGTATTTTTCTTGTCGCTCGCGGAAAAGATGCCAATCGCCTTTTTTAAGATATCACGTTCTAATTCAGTCTCTTTAAGCTGTTTTCTTAAACGAGCTATCTCTTTTTGTTCATCGGTCATTTTAGGATTGCCACGGCCGGGAAAACTATTCTTACCATAATTCTTTTGCTCTTTACGCCAACGGTAAAGAACAGCAGGTAGGATATCCAGATCCTCACAAACCTGTACTACACTGCCTTTGGCGTAACTTAATTCTACTGCTTTCTGCTTAAACTCTAAGGTGTAATGTTTGGCTTTACGTCTCATAATTGCTAAGTTAACAACTTGCAATAATATTCATTCAACTCTATGTCCAGTCTAATGTAGTAATTCCAATATTATTTATTTTAAAAATATATTATTCAGCTTCAAATACATTCGATAATTCTGTGATCTTTTCTTTTTTTGATAGGATCACCAAAATATCATTCACAAAAATACGCGTGTCCCCTTCAGGAATAATGACCTGATTGTTTCTTTTAACCAATACCACTAAGGAATCCTGTGGAAAAATTTTATCTTTTGTTAGTTGTTTGATATACTTATTGGATACTTTAGAGTTTTTTTCTACAATCATTTCTAACAACTCAAAGCCATCCCCAAGATCTAAAAATTCCTTTACATTAGGGCCTTGCATCGCCCTATAGAGGTATTTTCCGTTTAACCGATAAGGGCTTTCCACAGTATCAATCCCTAATTGTTCAAAAATAGGCAACAATTCATCGTTATTAACGGAACTTATGAGACGTTTAATCCCCATTTTTTTGGCTAAAAGAATCACTAACGAGTTTACAGCATCATCATTCGTAGTAACGATGATGGCATCGGCTACGTCCGCTTTTGCTTCTTTTAAAGTTTCTGGATTGGTGGCATCGGCATTAATAACCACACAATCATAGTTGGTAGCCACCCAATTAGCGATATTTTTATCTTTTTCAATAACGTGAACATTGTGACGGTCTTTTAACGCATCTTCAATAACGTGTTTTCCTGTTCTTCCTGAACCTACGATAATTATATTCATTTTTTTAGTTTAGATATTTCTAATTTTTGTGCCATACATTAATACTCTTACCAATACCAGAATGGGAATAATCTCGATCCGTCCGGCCCACATCTGTATGATATAAACCGTTTCTAGAATCGGGGACATTGAAGGATCTGAAATCCCTGTTGATAGCCCTACGGTTCCCTGCGCTGAAGCCGATTCAAAAATAGCATCGACCAGGCTATAATCTTCTCCCATAAAATAGACGGTAATACAGGTAGAGAAGAATACAAAAAGGATATAAATAAGGGTGAAAATACCGGCCTTGGCCAGTTGGGCATTCATCTCTTCAGGAAGTAAATACCGATTATTAAATTTCACTTTTTTTACGGTGTTTTTCGAAGCAAATATTTTATTAATATGCCATCGTAATCCTTTTTGAAGTAAGAGGGCACGTATAATTTTAACGCCACCAACCGTACCACCGGCACAACCTCCAATAATCATTGCTCCTGAAACTATAAAAAGTACCGGTAGATCACTCCACTGTCCGATATTTGAAGTTTGCCAGCCGGTAGTGGATAGACCACTGATAAATTGAAAAGCCCCTTCTCTAATGGGGTCGGAAACTCCGTCCGAAGTCATTAATAGCAGGGATAAAAATATCCCTCCTAGAATAGAGGCTATAATAAATGCCCGTGATTGAATATCGCACCATAATTCTTTAAAATTTTGCAGTACCGTAAATCGGTATAGAAAAGGGATAGAAAGTCCGCCAATAAGCATAGGGAGCAGAAAGAGAATTTCCATTTTCTCAGATTTATAGCCCGCAATGCTATCATCAAGGGTACTAAAACCACCAGTTGATTGCCCTGCCATTGCGTGGTTAATCGCATCAAAAATATTTTCAGCAATAGGATAATCCGGTAGTATAAAATAGGTGCCTATAAATAAGTAAGCAACCATTGTTAAGGTAAGGAAAAGATAGATTTTCCATATGGACCGTGCTGTTTGTATAACGTTGGTTTTTAATTTGGTGCCACTCGCCTCAGAGCCATACAGTAGGATGGCAGATTGCCCGGGAATATGTTTAAAAATGGCCAGCGCCATTACAATAAACCCGGCGCCCCCAACCCATTGAGAAAAGCATCGATAGAACATTAATGATTTTCCAATGGAAGGTTCGTGATAGGACATTGTAAGCCCTGTAGTGGTGAACGCACTTGTACTTTCAAACAAGCAATGTAATGGGTTCCTGAAATTTAATAAACTCGATTGATAGTCCATTCCTTTAGGAACAAATGATTGCATTACTTCCAAAGGAGTAATTTGAGCAATGATGAAATAAGGAATACTCCCCATTATAATAATCATTAGCCAACCCAGCGCCGCAATAAGCAGCGATTGCTGATATTGAGGATCTTCAGTATTTTTAAGGTTTCTAAAGATGAGATAAGCTATTCCTGATACTATCATTGATGAGATAAGGAACCCTATTAGCGCATACCATTCGTTATAAATAATAGCCACGATACCGGGTACCAATATTACTCCACCCAATATAAGCTGTAGGCTGACCACTTGTTTAAGTATTGTTTTATACACGATGAATAAGGATTAAGTAGATAATTTGTTTAGAAGGCTTTCGATTTTTAAGAGGTCTTTTTTCAATTTTCCTTGATCCAACAGATGCTGACTTGGTACGCTATTACAGATTTCTAGAATGCTTCTCACATTGGTTTTTCCTTCTTCTAAATAACGAGCGTATTCTTTATCTGTTTGGGAAGAAATCAAATTGTCTATTTTCTTTTGAATAAGGGAATCACATTCCAAAAGCTTGCGAAATTCAGCTACTTTTTCGGTGGCTAATTGATGTCTTAATCCATTTATCAAAAAGCAGAGGTCAATTAAGATCTTTGAATTTTTTTGGTCAAAAAATAATTTTTCCCGGTCACTCATTTTTTCCATCTTTAAGGATATAATTGTTTAAGTATGGGTACAACAATTAAACTTTACGACAAAGATGAGTTGGAAAATCGGTACTAGAAATCAAAATTATAGCTGAAAGTATAAAGATTTTATAAAGATTTCTGAATATTGGGAAGTGTGATTTTAATTCTTAGTCATATTTTTTGTAATATGATAATCAGTAGGTTGCAATCTTGGACTACTATTTTAAAACTTTAAAGTGCTCTTATTTTTTGAGTGTAGCTTGAAAACAGTGATAGTATTTCTTTATATATGGAGTTATTGAAACCTATATCCGATACCACTTTCAGTAATAATATGACTGGGATTATTGGGATTTTTCTCAATTTTTTTGCGAAGTGTACCTATAAAAACTCTTAAGTATTGGGTTTCATATTGAAAATTTTCTCCCCAAACTTCTTTTAATAAATATTGATGGGTGAGTACTTTGCCTTCGTTTTTAACGAGTATGGAAAGCAAGGAGTATTCTGTGGAAGTCAGTTTAATTATGCTATCATTTATTTTTACCGTTCTGGCGATCAAATCTATGGTGAGCCATCCTGTAGTAATAATAGAATTATTATCGACCTGCTGATTTTTTCGGATAGCAGCGCGAATGCGAGCTAGTAATTCCCCCGTACGAAATGGTTTCGTAAGATAGTCGGTAGCCCCATTATCCAATGCAGCAATAATATCCGCTTCATTATCTTGTACCGAAAGAATAATAATGGGATTATTATTCCATTCCCGTAAGTTGTTTAATACTTGATGACCACTGATGTCTGGGAGGCCTATATCCAGAAGAATTAAGTCTGGGCGATGATTGGCTGCCAAGGCTATCCCGTCTTTTCCTGTACTTGCCTGAATGACCTTATAATCATTACTTTCCAAATTAATCTGTAGTAATTTCCGAATTTGGGGTTCGTCGTCAATAATTAAAATATTTATATTATTCATTTTCGTTAATATCTAAAGTTGAAGTTCGTGCGGGGATTTCCAGATGAAAATGGGCTCCACCGGTTTTCTTGTTTTCCAGCATTATTTTTCCATTTAGGGCTTCTGTAAAACCTTTAACAATGGAAAGCCCCAATCCGGTACCTCCTGTAGCTGTTCCATTTAGCTTATAAAATTTATCGAATACAAAATCTATTTCTTCTTTAGGAAACCCCAAACCATTATCGGAAATATCGATGATTAATCTCTCATCTTTATACCCACAATTAATGAGAATATTTGAATTTTTTGGTGTATGGCGAATGGCATTATGTATCAAATTATAAAGAATCATTTCTAAAAACCCGCCATCTAAATAAATTAGAGCTACTTTTTCACTGGGTTCAAAAATAACTTTGGTATTTTCTATGGAATGTTCACTTTCCTTTATAGCTTTAAAAACGAGTTCATTCACGTCTACCCAATCAAAAGTTGGTTTTAGCATCCCTGCATCAAGCCGGCTCATATTCAGTAGGTTCTCCACCTGCCGGTTTAATCGGCTTCCAGCTGTAGCGATTTCGTTATAAAGTTCCTTAATATTTTCTTTAGAGAGTTTATCCTCGTTATCTACAATAGTATCCACAGAACCAATTATGGTGGCAATGGGTGTTCGAAGTTCGTGCGATAAAGAATTAAGCAGTGTATTGTATAGGGCTATGGTTTTTTCTTTTTCCTCTTCGTCCCGTTTTTTATTTTCAAATTGCCTTATTTTTATCGTGAGTACCGCATTAATCATTGCGACGAGTAAATACATTAAAAACATCAGGACGTCCTCTGCCGACTCAATTTTAAAGGTAAATGTAGGAGGGATAAAGAAAAAATTCAAAATTAATGCACTTAACAATGCGCAGACCAATACAGGAAGGATATCAAATAGAACCGCAGAAAGGGATACGGCGAGTAACAATAGCAATGCCACAGCCCGGTAACCCATAAGATCGTGAAAAAAGTAGGAACTAACGGAAGCGATTAAAATAATTGAGATGCTTATGGCGTACTGTTTTGTTTTACTGATATCCCTGCTGAAAATTGATTTCATCTTATTAAAAAAATTTCTATAGCCGTTTGAGTTTTATTAGTTTTAGTATTAAATAATCACCTAAATAAGCTTTTGGGTGTTCGGCTTAAAATTAGCTAATTGAATGTAATAAATAACTAAAAATTATTTGAGACCCAGGTTTCCAATTCTTTGTTGTCATTTTCAAAAATTAAGAACCCTTCAATATCCTTTTCTCTTTTTATAAATTGTTTTGATTTGGTAAGCCCCATAACCATACAGGCAGTAGATAGCGCATCGGCTTTTTCGGCATCTGGGCACTTTATACTTACCGATAAAAGATTGTGGGTGACAGGATAACCTGTCTTCGGATCTATGATATGTGTTTTTTTTCGACCCTTCTCATCAATATAAAATTTTCGATAGCTTCCCGATGTACTCAATGAGTTATTATTGAGTATTATAATTTCTGTAAGCTGGTCAGGGGACTTTCCTAAATCGTAGAAGGGGTTAGAAATGCCTATTCGCCAAACTTTATTATCTTCATTTTTTCCTTTACATTTAACCTCTCCGCCTAATTCTACTTTGTAATTTTCAATGCCTTTGTGATCCAAAAAGGAAGCAATTTTATTAAGGGTGTAACCTTCGCCCATCGAAGTAAGACTTAATTGCACTCCGGGCTTATTAGCCTTTATGAACTTTTTGTTAAAAGAAATATTTTTTGTGAAAGAAACCAGAGGCAATAAGGAGTCAATGATGGAATGATTTACTTCTGTTCTTTTTTGTAATCCAAATCCCCAAACTTCTATAAGTGGAAGCAAAGTGGGTTCAAAAGCACCATTAGTAATTTGATGGTAGTGGGCAGCAGATTGAAGTTGTTCCAATAAAACAGGAGAGGGGTTGTTTAAGAATCCCTGAGTGTTAAAGCGGCTAATTTCAGAACTTGCCTGATAGTTACTTACGGCATTGTTAATTTGGTTAAAAATGGAATCGAAGGCATTATTATAATCTTCTTGAGATTCATAAACTACAGAATAATAGGTGCCATAAACCGATCCGCTGTTTTCTATAAAATGTGATCGGTGGGTGCAATTGCTCAGCATTGCGCCAGCAAAAACCATATAAATAATAAAAATAAAATGCTTCATTTTTAAGTTGTATTTAATTTTACCCAAAAGGTAGCTCCTTTATTTTCTTCGGAACGTACGCCAATGGAGCCTCCCATCGCTTCAATAAATTCTTTTGAAATCGCCAAGCCAAGCCCTGTACCACCTTTTTCATTTTTGTTAATACGAACATATTTTTCAAAAATCCGCTTTTGATCCCTAATATTTATCCCGGGGCCATTATCAGTAACCTCTATCCCTATCGATTTGTTTTTAAAAAGGGCCACTACTTTTATCGTACCATCGTTCGGGGTGTACCTGATGGCGTTGGTCAGGAAATTATTCAGGGTCCAAAGCATTTTATGGCTGTCAACATTTATAGGAGGCAGATTATCGCTTATCTGGGTTTCAATGGTTATATTCTTATGATTCAAAAACGGTTTAATGGTTTCAATAGCTTCTGCCACTAAAAAGGATACTTCTACATTTTCCAAATCAAAATCGATAGTTCCCGATTCTATTTTAGAGAGTTCCAGAACTTCATTGACCATTCTCCTGATCCTTGAAGCCTGGTCGTTGATTTTGGTTACGTATTCCTGTTGTTCTTCATTTAAATTCCCTACTTTTTTGCTAAATAACAAATCGGTACTCATTTCGATGGCAGCTACCGGGGTTTTCAATTCGTGGCTAAGGGTAGCCATAAATTGTGTTTTCATCACATCCTTTTGAATAAAATCAGTAACATCATTTAATATAATCAAACGATCGTGCGTTAAATAATTTTTATTGGGAATTACAGTATCGGTAGTAATCATCCGTTTGGAAAAGAGCCGTTCGTTGCCTTCCAAAATAATTCTAATAAGTTGACGCTCATTTTCAGGGGAGTTGTTTTCTGTTAATAATTTCAATAAATCATTATTCGCACATAGTTGCATTAAATTTTTACCTTGAATAGATTCTTTTTTTTGCTCAATAATGCGCAACATTCGATCGTTGGCAAATAAAACCTTATTGGATTCGGAAATACCTAAAATAGGAATATCAAATTGCTCGACCACGGCATTTAACCGGTTACGCTCTGTCATTAATTTGTTCATATTACTTTCCTCAAAGGTTTCTAGGCGATGAGCCATCTTATTAAACACCACAGCCATTTCTTGAAATTCATCTTTGCGGTTTTCATCTACAGAAACCTTATAATTACGATTTGAGATAGCCTGCATTTGCCGCGTAATTTCTTGGATAGGTTTTACCAGATAGTTAGGAATTTGGAAAATATAAAAAATGGTCACCAATATGGCGGTAAGCGCAAATAACGATGAGAATAAAATAGCATCATCAGCCGCTTTTGCCGCCTTTTGGTTGCGCATTTCCACTGCTTTTTCATTCAGCTTGAAAATAGTATTCAAACTATTTTTAGCCTCAAAAATGGATTGGCGAATAGCAGTATTATTGGCGGGAGGTGCTGTAGCGTACGATGGATTTGAATGTTGCTTAATATCCTGATAATACAAATTTAATTTATCGGTAAGGGTGGCTTCTCCGGTTTCGGTAATATTAGCAGATTGTTGATCTAAAACTGTTTTAAAATGGTTTATTTCCTGATTGAAGGAAGCGGAACTATTAATTTTCATTAATACCTGATCGAGTATTTGTTGCATTTCCTGAACATACACAAGACTACGGTAATTATCGTTCACGATTTCGCGACTATTTTCTGCCAGCCGATTTACAAAATACCCGCTTAGCCCAATACTGGTAATTATCACCATAAAGAGCACAGACAAAAGCAGTATTAATTTCTTTTTTAAGGTCATTCTATTAGCATCTTAAGTTCCAAATTAGGCAACAATTACTACATCTATTTCTTGATTTTCTAATTTATTGAGCAAATTTTTAAAATAATTTTTTCCCATTAAGCTCTTTATTATGGTACTGTGGGGTTTCCCAATAATAACTGTAGTAATATCTTCTTCTAAGATCACCTCATAGATCGCTTGCGCTACATCGTCGCTTTCGCGTTTTAAAGTTCTGGCACCTTGTTCTGCGGCCCATTTTAGGTTCATTAATAATTTTCGTTGGCTGGCCAAATTTACTTTATTTGTACTTTCCCTGGAGGTCTGCACATATAAAACCAACCATTGTGCCTGGTAATGTGTACTCATCCTAGCTGCCTTTCGCAAAATTTTTTTTGCACCGGTATCATTTGTACTAATACACGCTAAAAATTTTTCAAACGGAAGGCGGGTAGAGGTGTTTATAATTTTATGCTCTACTTTTTCGGCTACTTTTCGAAGCGCTAAATCCCTTAGATGCAGGATTTTTTCAGGTTGAAAAAAATTTCTTAATGCATATTCAGCGCGTTCTGGGGCATAGATTTTTCCATCCTTTAATCGCTGGATTAAATCTTGTGCCGGTAGGTCGATATTTACCACTTCATCGGCGTATTCAAGAAAATAGTCGGGTATCGTTTCTGTAATTTCTATTCCGGTAATGCGATGTACCTGATCCCTTAAACTTTCCAGATGTTGCACATTAAAAGCCGTAATCACATTAATTCCGGCATCAATGATTTCCAGCACGTCTTGCCAGCGTTTTTCGTTATGGCTCCCTGGAATGTTGGTGTGCGCCAGTTCATCTACCAAAACCACAGTAGGATGGAGCTCAAGAATGGCCTCCAGGTTAAGTTCGCTCAATTTTTTTGACTTATAAAAAACTTCCTTTTTTTTGATCTCGGGAATTCCCGCGACCAAGGCCAATGTTTCTTTACGATTGTGGGGTACAATCTCGCCAATACGTACATCTACCCCTTTTTTTACCAACTCGTGGGCTTCCTGTAGCATTCGGTAGGTTTTCCCCACGCCCGCAATCATTCCAATATAGACTTTTAGTCGCCCTTGTCGACGGCGGCTTATCTGGTCGTAAAAATTATTCTGGGAATCATTCATAACATTTTATCAACAGCGAGAGTTCCTTTATTTTTTTGTTTTCCAATTTACAATAAGCACAGTAATCCACAACGCTTTCAATTTGTTGGTTTTTATCCAAAACTTTGGTGTAGATCAAGATTCGGGTATTTTTACTGACGATAAATTTACGTTCATTCGTTAATTCGTCCTTTTGGGATTTATGATTTTTATAAAAATAAGTTATGGTCTTGTGAACCCCACTAATTTTCCTGTCTTTGGGAAAGGGGAATAATTAACTTACAATCTTCGGTAAATAAATTGTTCATTTCCTGAGGATTTCCTTTTAATATCGCATCAAGTAACAAATTCCCAATTTTATCTAAAGTCATTTTTCAGGATTTATATGATTGCATAAACTTCTTTTATTTTTCCGTTGAACACTTCGCAGAACACACTATATTCAAATGTATTTTTGCGATGATTACGGTAACAATGTCCTTCAAAATTTATGAGTACGTGGCTTTTATCGCTCACTACAGATTTACGTTGTTTGATTTTTTCTTTTGTGGGGCAATTAAAGTTTTCCTGAAAATATGAGAGTACTTCTTTTTTTCCTTCCAGATCCATACTATAATTTAGTTTAAAAGGCAAGTGAACTTTGCAGTCTTCACTAAATAACGAGTTTAATGCTTTAGTGTCTCCGTCGATCAGGGCATCAATTAATTTATTGGCGGTTTGTTCTATATTTTCCATAATTCCATTTTTAGGAATGCTACCCAAAAAAGATCGTTTTCTTGTTTATCCATATATTTGGAAATATTGGATATGGTATTCAAACTAGTAGTCGATTTATGATCACATTAAAATTCATTTGAGTTTTCGATGCTGAATTGGGCAGCTTCATTATTTTTAAAATTTGAATATTTTATCGATTTCCAATCCCATAGTTAGGAGCACTTCAATTCGGTGATTACTAGGTTGACCATCATTTATAAAAATTTCCAGATCATCTGCGGCGTGGGTATAACGTGCTTCTGCCCTTAGATAGGCATTTGGGATGGGACGGTACTCGGTACCCAAGGTATACCCTGTGAGTTCCACCCCTTTTATGCTACCATTTGCGTTTATGGTGGTACCGCTGATGAATCCGTTTTCATCTTTAAAGAGTTCCGCGCGGCCGGTTATACTCCATTTAGGCATAAATTGATATCGTGCAGTGACTAAACCCGCATACATATTTGCTGTTTCACTGGAATTTTTCAACTCGCTATTGGTCTGGATACCATAGTCAAAACCTATCGTCAAAAACACTTTATTGTTCCAGTTTTGGTTCAGATAAATATTTTGGTAAAACCGGTTCTGATCCGGGGAAATCCCGTCTTCACTTTCCCTTCCGTAGATGTTGGTGTAGGTAATCGATGTATTTTTAGAAAAATTATGGCTAATCAGAGCCCCAACCGATTTGGTATCGTTGTTATCTACAAAATTGTTGTAACCGTTTAAGGCCCATAATTCAAAATACCAATTTTCTACATTATCATAGCTTAATTTTGCCCCTGCCTGGTAAAAAGGCTCATTATAGGTTTTAAAGGCGGTACTGCTGAGCATATTGTTTTTAGGCAAAAAGCTTTCGGTACCGATATGGGTTCTAAAAAAGCCAGCATCCAGCCACAGACCATTGGTTAATAATACCCCCACATTAGCTTCTTGGAGCATATTGAAATCGCCACTCCAGGTGGCCTGTGGAATATCCCCGTAATGCAGGGTCACGTTTCCACGGACTTTCTCGTGCTGGTAATGCAGACCAAACTGGGCAACATTGATCCCAAAACTATTATCGCGTGCGCCCACTGTGATAAAGGGTTGAAATTCTTGCTGATCCAAGTCGTTATCATAACCGGCAAAATAGCTGTCTACATAACCTGTTAGTCTTAGAGAATGTTTATTTTCCTCTTCAGTTTCCTGGGCGTTTGCAGCAGCAATACCTAATGCAGCTACGGCCAATGTCATTAATTTTTTCATTTATTTTGAATTTTTTATTCGATTTGTAAATGCTACCTCAGCATTTATTTGATCTAAAGCGATATTTAATTTTAAAACATTTACAATGTCTTTAGGGCCGAAAAGTCCGAGAAACGCATCTTCATTATATTTATTGATCAGGTTGACCAAATCTTCTTTCACGATTCCACGAATTTCAGCGATGCGGTTTACCTGTATCAGGGCGGCTTGTTTGCTGATGTGTGGATCAAGCCCTGAACCGGATGCGGTTATGAGTTCTACCGGGATATCCGCTTTGGACAACCCCGGATTGTGTACCAGTAATTTTTGACTGCGTTCTTCGATTTGTTTTAATAACTCTGGATTTTGGTTACCGTAATTGCTCCCTCCGGTAGAGGAAGCGTCATAATCAACCGCCGAGGGACGGCTCCAAAAGTATTTGTCGCTGTAAAATGACTGTCCTACATTTTCATAACCAATAAGAGTTTCATTTTTATAAATCGGTTTTCCTTCGGCAGCGTTGGGAGCAATTATTCCTCCCAACCCCGTCATTGCCAATGGATATAATGCGCCAAAAATGACTATAGTAATAAGCGCCAGTATGATACTTGATTTAAAATTTTTCATATTTTTTGTTTTAAAATATTTTGGTTTTCACCGGGGAAAAAAGGTAAGTTCTTAATTGAAATGGTTAATTAGGAATGCTATTTTTCATACCAGAAACCACACTATTATTAATTTGGAGATAATCCCAAAAATTATCTGGAGCCATTTTGCGATATGACCAATAATTGATTAAGGATTCACTTCAATTCCCCAGAGATAACCTACTACATAAATAAATTGACGATAAGATCAATAATCTTAATTCCCAAAAAAGGAACAATTATTCCGCCCAGCCCGTACATCAACAAGTTTCGGGTTAATAAAGTAGAAGCACCGACAGGACGATATTTTACACCGCGTAAAGCTAACGGAATCAGGAACGGGATAATGATAGCATTAAAAATAACCGCACTTAAAATCGCGCTTTGCGGTGACCCAAGTTTCATAATGTTTAATGCTTCCATTCCCGGGATAGCGATTACAAATAATGCAGGAACAATTGCAAAGTATTTGGCAACATCATTAGCGATGGAAAAAGTGGTCACATTTCCACGGGTAATCAATAATTGTTTCCCGATTTCCACCACTTCAATCAGCTTGGTAGGGTCGTTATCCAGGTCAACCATATTGGCTGCTTCTTTGGCCGCTTGTGTCCCGCTATTCATCGCTACACCTACATCGGCCTGAGCCAATCCGGGTGCATCATTTGTTCCATCTCCCATCATCGCTACCAGTTTTCCCTGTGCCTGTTCGTTTTTAATGTATTGCATTTTATCTTCCGGTTTGGCTTCAGCAATGAAATCGTCCACACCGGCCTGTTTAGCAATAAATTTTGCGGTAAGCGGATTATCCCCGGTAACCATTACTGTTTTTACGCCCATTTTTCGCAAGCGTGAAAAACGCTCGCTAATGCCTGGTTTAATGATATCTTCTAATTGAATCACTCCCAAAATTTTATGATCTACCGCTAAGGCCAATGGTGTTCCTCCGTTATTGGCAATTTTATTTACTTTTTCCTCTAGAAAGTTTTTATCACTATCGGAAGATTTTTTCCCCCACTTTTTAATGGCATCCCAAGCTCCTTTTCTTATTTCACTTCCATTAGAAAGATTGACTCCGCTCATTCTGCTTTCTGCAGAAAAGCCAATAAATTCAGCTCCTTTCAGCATAGGGTGTTCTTTTCCGGTTTTTACGTTGGCTCCCATTTTCTTTTGCGCCAGTACCACAATACTTTTTCCTTCCGGCGTATTGTCAGAGAGGGAACTGATCAAACAAAGTTGCATAAATTCCCTTTCTTCCTCTTTGTTTAGCGGAATTAATTCGGTCGCCTCACGGTTTCCGATTGTTATGGTTCCGGTTTTATCTAATAGTAAAGTATCTATATCCCCGGCTGTTTCTACCGCTTTACCAGATTTTGCGATGATGTTGGCACGTAGGGCTCGATCCATCCCCGCAATCCCAATGGCCGATAACAACCCGCCTATGGTGGTGGGAATTAAACATACAAAGAGTGAAATCAATGCCGCGATACTAATCGGTGTGTTCGCATAATCGGCAAAAGGTTGTAGCGTAACGGTGACGATTAAAAAGATTAAAGTAAAGCTTGACAGTAAAATGGTCAGAGCGATTTCATTGGGTGTTTTTTGTCGATTAGCCCCTTCTACCAAACTAATCATTTTATCAAGAAAACTACTTCCGGGATCGGCCGTAACTTTTACAATAATTCTATCTGATAGGACTTTGGTACCGCCGATAACACTATCACGATCGGTGCCGGCTTCACGAATAACCGGCGCACTTTCCCCGGTAATGGCTGCTTCATCTATAGATGCCAAACCTTCTACAATCTCACCATCTGCGGGGATAATATCGCCCGGTTCACAAAGGTACAAATCCCCTTTTTTTAATTCTGAAGAAGAAACCTCGGTGTATTTTGCATCGCGTGTTGCATTTTTTACCTCTTGCAACTTCTTGGCTTTGGTGTCTTTTCTTGTTTTACGCAAGCTATCGGCCTGTGCTTTCCCACGTGCTTCGGCGATGGCCTCGGCAAAATTGGCAAAGATGACGGTCAGCAATAAAATAAAGGTGATAATTAGGTTATATCCAGTTGTACCCAGCGAATCGTTTTGCATAAAGGCAGAAAGAATGGTTACGCCCAGCATAATAACGGTACCGATTTCTACCGAAAACATCACCGGGTTTTTGATCATTGCTTTCGGGTTGAGTTTGGTAAACGACTCTTTTAAAGCATCGCCGACCAAAGCCCCCGAAAATAATTTTTGATTATTTGTACTCATTGTTTTTAAATTATAAGGTGAAATATTCGGCTAAAGGCCCAAGGGCAAGGGCGGGAAAGAAGGCCAGCGCGGCGATGATTAAAATAACTGAAATCAATACCGCTCCAAAAGCCGGACTTTCGGCTTTAAGGGAGCCTGCGGTAATGGGAACCGGTTTTTTAACCGCTAAGGCGCCTACGATGGCCAATGGTCCGAGAATGGGTAAAAATCTTCCCAAAAGCATAATAATCCCCGTTAAAATATTCCAGAGGGAAGTATTATCTCCCAAGCCTTCGAAGCCGGAGCCGTTGTTTGCCGCTGCCGAAGTATTTTCGTATAACATTTCTGAAAATCCGTGAAACGAGGGATTATTGAGCCAGGCCAAATCGGAATTCTGTACGATTAGATAACTAGTTAACCCTGTTCCCGCTAAAATCAATAACGGATGAAGAATGGCTACAATCGCTGCAATTTTAATCTCTTTAGCTTCAATTTTCTTTCCGAGGAAATCGGGCGTACGGCCAATCATTTGCCCAGCTATAAACACTGCAATAATCACAAACACAAAGAAATTGATAAAGCCAACGCCTACACCTCCATATACGGCGTTGATAAACATATCGAGCAAGAAAATTCCACCGGATATCGCGGTATGACTATCGTGCATTGAATTGACAGAACCATTGGACGTTGCCGTGGTCGAAACGCCCCATAGGGAGGAGGCAGCCGGTCCAAAACGAACTTCTTTACCTTCTAAATTAGCTTGCGCATTGGCAATGCCCATTTGATGAATAGCGGGATTGCCGTGCATTTCCTGATAAACCGAAATAGCCACAAAACTGACAAACAATAAACTCATTACGCCAAAAAACAGTCCAGCGATTTTTTTGCGTTTAAGGTAAAAACCAAAGGCGAAAACCAGGGCCATCGGGATTAATAAAATGGCTATATTTTCTAGAATATTGGTAGAATAGTTGGGATTTTCAAACGGATGTGTGGAGTTTGGACCAAAGAAACCACCGCCGTTAGTTCCTAACTGTTTAATGGAAACCATCGGAGCTGCGGGACCACCGGCTACCAGTTGCGTATCCCCCTCTAAGGTGGTCACTTGCTGTAAGCCTTCAAAATTGCTTACGGTGCCGTTAAAGCTTAAGGCCAACGACAGTACAATTGCTAGTGGAAGCAATATACGGGTACAGGTTTTTAAAAACAGGTTATAAAAATTCCCCAGGTTACTGGATTGTTTGTTCAACAGTCCTTTAAATAATAGGGCACAGGCAGCAATACCGGTAGCGGCACTTACAAATTGCAACCAACAAAACACGATAAGTTGTGTGAAGTAGCTAGCCCCGCTTTCACCGCTATAATGTTGCAGGTTGGTGTTGGTCGTAAAACTCACTGCCGTATTAAAGGCAAGGGTAGGATCCCAATTTCCAAACCCGTTTGGGTTCCAAAAAGGATGAGATCCTTGTATCATTAATAAAATGATTGCGACTACAAAAAACAGCATATTGATCCCTAAAAGGGCTTTTAAATTCTGTTTCCAATCCATTTCCTTATCTGGGTTTACTCCTGCCATTTTAAAAATGAATCTTTCGAAAGGGCTTAAAAAATCAGTCCAGACTTTTTCGCCCTTAAAGACTTTTACCATATATTTTCCTAATGGCCACGCAAGCAGCGCGCTTAATAAAAAAATAAGGATAATTCCCATTAGTTCCGTATTCATTGCTTAAAATTTTTCGGGTTTGGCAATGGCGTACACCAAATAGGCAAATACCACCACGGCAATTATTAATAAAAAGATCATAAGGCTTAAAGTTTGTCGAACCATCTAATGGATCGGTAGAGCAAACCAAAAACTGCCAAGCCCAATAGCAGCATCCCAAGGGATAATAAAATTGACATCATCGTATATTTTAAATTTCTAATGGGCTTATGCCAAACGAAATGCCAATACAATATTTATAGGGTAAATACTTTTTTAAAGTATTGATTTGGAGTTTATTAAAATTTAATTTAATGTAAATGGAAATTGCAGGGAAATTATAAACCCTTCGGATTCCGAAGGGTTTATTTCCAAAATGGAAGGGGTAGGGTTTAACTTAACTGAAATTCTTTAATTTTTGCGTAGAGAGTAGTGAGCCCAATTTCCAGGATTTTTGCGGTTTGTGTTTTGTTACCACCGGTATGTTCCAAAATTTTTTGAATATGATTTTTCTCAACTTCTTTTAAAGTAACAGGTTTTTTTTCGTTTAATGGGAGTTGATCTTGAAAATTAAAGGGAAGGGTATCAGCAGTTAGGAGTTCTGAATCTTCCAAAATAACGGAACGTTCAATGAGGTTTTTGAGCTCTCGGATATTGCCACTCCAGTAATGTTTTTCCAATGCTTTCTCATAGGCAGCTGTTATTCCATTGATGTTTTTATTTAATCTTATTTTTGTGGACAGTAAAAAATGATTTGCTAAGGGCAGGATATCTTCTTGGCGTTCATTTAGAGAAGGAAGACGAATTTCAAACATCGAGAGTCTAAAATATAGATCTTCCCTAAAAGTTCCATTTTTAACGGCTTCCTGGAGGTTTCTATTTGTGGCTGAAAGTATCCGCACATCTACTTTTTGCTGCTTGGTATCGCCAAGCTTTATAAAAGTTCCATTTTCCAATACACGCAATATTTTTGCCTGTAAGCCCAGTTCCAGTTCACCAATTTCATCTAGAAAAATAGTGCCTTTATGTGCAGCTTCAAACAAACCCTGTTTATCCTTTATGGCACCGGTAAAGGCTCCCAGCTTATGGCCAAAAAGTTCACTTTCTAATATTTCTTTGCTTAGCGCTGCGCAATTTATAGTGACTAAATTTTCTGTAGCTCTTTTACTTTCATTGTGAATAGCGTTGGCAAAAATTTCTTTCCCGGTTCCGGTCGGTCCGGATAATAATACCGTAGCATCTGTGGGGGCAACTTTTTGAGCAATGGCGATAGCATTTTGAATAGCTTTTGAACGGCCTATAATGGTATTAAAATTCTCTTTTCCCTGAATTTTTTTTCGAAGGGATAGTACTTCAAATTGCAATTTTGATTTTTCCGCAGCTTTAGCTACTAATGGGATGATTTTAGTACGGTAATTATCTTTTTCCAAATAATCATAAGCACCATTTTTAATGGCCTGTACCCCATCGGTTATTTTTCCATATGCTGTAAGGCAGATTACTTCAGTGATGGGGGAAATTTTTTTAATTTTTTCAATTAAATCGATACCGTTCATACCCGGCATCTGTATATCGGTAATAACCACATTGATTTGAATTGAAGGTATTTTTTTGAGCGCATTGGCAGCATCATCTGCTGTAAAAACCTCATAGCCCTCAAGTTCAAGTATCCTTGCTAATAATTTACGTAGCTCTGGTTCGTCATCAACGATTAAAATATTTCCGCTTATTTTAGACACTAAAATTTATAATTTTTAAAATCCATTGTTATGCTGGTAAAAGTAATTGTAAATTTAATAATCTAATTTTTCAAATATGTATAGAATTAAAAGCTTTTTCAAAACAATGATGATATTGTGTATTCTCGGTTCGTGTGTAGATAGAAATCCAAATCAATTGACCAATGATACCATTAGTAGAAGAAATGTAGGTTCGAATGAGATAAGTAACGAAAACGAAAAGGCTTTACATAAAATCTATGTACCTATATATTCAGATATTTATCAAAAATCAAGAAACGAAAGAACCCAATTAACAGCAACTTTAAGTATTAGGAATACAAGTGAGAAAGATTCTTTATATATAAAAAGAGTTGACTATTTTAATACAAATGGTGATTTAGTAAAAAGTTATCTGGAGGAAAGTATTTATTTAACTCCATTAGAAACAATCGATTACATTATTGAAGAAAATGACACATCTGGGGGAGCTGGTGCCAATTTCATTTTGGAATGGTATGGGAATAAAAATTTAAGCCCAATATTTCAGGCAGTAATGATTGGTGGTATCGGGAATAAATCTTTCGCTTTCACAACTGAGGGACTGGAAGTTAAATAGGATAGAATGATGTTAAAATGTAAATCCACAAATTAATACGTCTTCGGCTTATAACTTATTTTTGCTTAAATGTAGCTTTGTCTTATTCTATAATTACATAGTCATTTAAAAACGCTTCTTTTTAGGTTTATACTGATTATTTTTTATTAGGGATTTTAATTGTAAAAGTGGTACCTATATTGACTTTACTGCTTACTTCGATAGTTCCCTTCATTGTTTCTATCTGGTTTTTGGTAATAAACAGTCCGATGCCACGGGCATCTTTATGGTTGTGAAAAGTTTGATACATTTTAAACAGTTTTTTGCCATAGGTGTCCATATCTATTCCCAGACCATTATCTTCAAAAATTACCGTGGTAAAATTTCCTTCCGATTGCGCAGAAATCTTGAGATAGCTGTCCCGGTCTACAGCATTGTATTTAATACTATTGGTGATAAAATTAAGGAAAATACTCTCTAGGTATGAGCGTACCCCTATCATATAGGTTTCTGGTTCAATATCTATAAAGATCGCTACCTTGTTTTCTTTGGCCAAGGGAAATACACTTTCCACATTCTTTTTAATCAATGGATAAATATCAATTGGTTTAAAATCTTTAGCATTAGATAGATTTACTTCCACAATTTCATTTAAATCTGCAATGGTGGTCTCAAGATTGGACGATGCCTGAATTAAATACTTAAATGTTTCCGTTTCATTTAACGTAGTATTTTCTTCTTGTATAAAATGAATTAGCGTATTAATAGCACTAGAATGGGAACGTAAATTATGGGAAACAATATGGGCAAAGTTTTCTAACCGCTCGTTTTGATCGTTTTTTATATGTAATAAATTTTGAATCTTTTCTAAGTGCTGTGCCTTTTCAAGTTCATCTTTTTTGTGTTCAGAGATATCTTCAATAAAACTCCATATCTTTTTTTGCCCGTCGATATCTTCTACCAAAATACCTCTTAGCACAACTGGGTATTTTTCCCCATTCTTTTTGATGTATTCTTTTTCATAAGGGCCATATGAACCTTTTTCGTTCATCGATTCTATCTGTTGTGCTTCTTGCGGTTCATACGCTTTAGGGGTGAGCTCCCAATAATTCAGTTGTAGGAATTCTTCTCTGGTGTAACCGGTAGGATCTACCAGTTTTTGATTTACTTCTAAAAATGCCCCTGTCTCAAAATCATTAAGGGCAATACCTATAGGGGAGAGCTCATATAATGATTGCAAAAGTTTTTGTCTATAAAGAATTTCGGACTCTTTGGTTTTCTGTTCTGTAATGTCTCTAAATGTGCCATAGACGTGGGTGGGTTCTTCCTTAGCTAAACCAAAATTAAATTGGGCTTTAATACTTATCCAGATATAATTTTCATTTCTATGTAATAGACGGAAATGATAATTAAAACGATCTTCAGCATTAGAATGTTTTTTAATTTTCTCCTTTAAGCCAGGAAGGTCTTCCGGATGAACCAACTCTTCCCATTTTTTTAAGGATAGGTTTTGCTTACTGGAATAGCCGGTAATCGTCCACCAAGCCTCATTAAATTCAAGGGAATAATCATTTAAATTATATTCAAAAGTCCCGGTATTCGTACTTTTAGTAATATATTGAAATCTTTTGTTCAACTTAGAAAGTTCTTTATTTGTTTGGGTAAGAACTTCCGATTGTTTTCTAAGTTCCAGTATATTCATTACCTGTTTAGAGAGTAAAACCAATTTATTTTTCTGATCTTCACTTAAGTCTTTCGGCTCTCCGTCTATAGCACAGACAGTTCCTAAAGCATAACCATTCTTATCAATTAATGGATACCCAGAATAAAATATCACCGGATTTTCCCCTGTGACAAATGGGTTATCTTTAAATCGTTCATCTTTTCTGGCATCGGGTACGATAGTAGGACTATCTAATTTATTAATAGTATGGGCACAAAAGGTAAACTCCCTGGGGAATTCCCGAACCTCCAGTTCCATTCCAAAGGTAGATTGAATATACTGCTTTTCTTTATCAATGAGGGATATGAGGGCGCTATCAGTGTTACAAATCTCGGCTACCATTGCACCTAAAAAATTTAAATCTTCATCTTCTATAGTATATTTGGTATACTTGGAAGATTCTTCAGATCGCTCGTCATCGTTGGAAGGAACAGGTGGAGTTTTCATAGTTTTTATCGTAAAATAATATTTTTTTCCCAAAATAAGAAGTAAGAAATCTTTCAATTGATTGTTATTCGTAATTGTTAGGTTAAAATTCTACTTTAGATTTATATATAGTCAGAAAATTTTAGCAGCTATTATAATCCATTCCACTTATTGAGATAGGATATTCGATTTATTTGAATTTGATATACTGATTTTAGTAAATAAGAATTTTTATCGTGTTTTGAAGTAGAGCCGAAATGAAATTATTGTTTTTTTGATTAGTTTTGAGGTAAAGCTAAACGTACTGGATTTTTTCAATTTTTGGTAGAAACTTTTATGTATAAAAACTAGCTAAATAATCATTATGAGTGAGAAAAAGTTATCGGAATTCACTAATGAGGAATTACTAAAAGAAGCAAAAAGCAATAAACCAAGCCCTAATTAATGCTACTTTTATAGGTATCCTTATAGGAATAATCATTTATTCTGTCGTACAGAACACTTGGGGATTAGTAACACTTGTTCCACTATTTTTAATTTATCAACTTTTGAAGAAATCAAAGAAGAATGATGAATTAGAAAAATTAATGAAAGAACGAAATTTGAATTTGTGATCAATTTTGAACAATAGATAATCACCACAACATTTCCTTACAGCAATAAAATGTTTACTATTCGTTTCTATTTCAATGGGGCCTTAAAAAATTACTTCACCTGATAATCTTCTCCAGGTCTCTATAAATTTGCTGCTGATGGAACAGTAAATCTTCTTGGGTGATGTTCGCCTTAGAAATAGGAATTTCCCTTTGAATATGTTGAAGTTTAAACCGTACCTTTTTATCCTTCCCATCAGCAAAGGCCACAAATTCCCCTTGTTTCAATCGAAAAAACGCATCAGCCCTTCGTTTGGATACTTCTTTTTCGCCTTTGGTAATCCGGCTTTCGTAACTAAAACCACTACTTTTACTGACGCTTTTGGTCGGGGTTTTGATGATCTCAAAAAAGCGTTCATAATATTTAGCCGTATCGGGATCATTCACCTTTCCACCTTAGTCTGAATGGAATATCCAAGGTTGGTGGAGTGTGGCATTTTTAATAGCCATCTGCCAAGCTTTTATAGCAGTACTCGGTATTTAGGATATCACTTAAAGCCCATCTATAATTTTTCTATTAAATAGATCAATGCCCCATGTTAGGTAACTCAAACCTGATTCGTCTGAACATTGGCAATATCGCTTACCCATACTTGCTCTGCCCATACTGAAGCGTTGATTCAAATAGTTTGGTACCTTTAGATTTGAACCTATAAACAATATACAATTATTCAATAATTATGTTGTTGAAAAGAGGGGGTCTGGGGGAGACTCATAACTAATTAAATTGTTCATATTTTTATTAAAAAAGAACGGGGTGAACTTGGTTTGGTTCTAGAGCTACATCTCTATTCACAGTATTAGTCCCCGCTCTTTTATAACCGGTTACAAAGGACCAAATAGAATACTAATTAGTAATAAGTTACTAAAGGTTTTAGTCAAAGTAACCATTAATTTAATAATTAAAAGTATGGAAATTTTAGAAACTGTAGGTATCGATATTAGTAAAAAAGTGATCGATACACACCTTCACAAAAGAGATCTTTACCAGCAATTTGAAAACAATAAGATAGGGTTCAAACAAATGCTTAAGTGGTTGGAAAAGAATAATGATATTCCTACAGAAAACTTGCTGTTTGCAATGGAGCATACAGGAATCTACGGTTATAGATTATCTCTATTTTTGTTTGAAGAAAACTTTAATTATGTGATTTTACCTGGATTGGAAATTAAACAATCCATGGGAATGACCAGAGGAAAAAATGACAAAGCAGATGCTAAAAGAATAGCTCTCTACGCTTATGAAAAACGTGATCGATTAAAACCTCATGTCCAAAGTTCTGAGAATACCGTTAAATTAAAGCGATTATTCTCACTACGGGAGCGCATGGTAAAACAAAGAGCCGGCTATAAAATGAGCTTAAAGGAGCAATCAGAAATACTTTCAAGAACTGAAAATAAATTACTATTAAAAGTTCAAAAAGACCTTATCAAATATTTGACAAAAGAAATAGATATCATTGAAAAGGAAATAGAAACCATTGTTGCTGAAGATGAGAACCTTAAAAACCAGTACGAGCTAATAATTTCAATAAAAGGAGTAGGAAAACAAACTGCGCTCTATATGATTGTAGTTACAGAGGGCTTTAAAAAATTTGACAGTTGGAGGAAATTCGCCTCTTATTGCGGAATAGCTCCTTTCCCCAATACTTCTGGTTCAAGTATTAGGGGAAGGACCAAAGTAAGCCATTTAGCCAATAAAAAACTAAAAAGTTTATTGGACTTATGCGCTAAGTCTTCTATCCAATACAATGAAGAAATGAAATTGTATTATCACAAAAGAATCGATTTGGGAAAAAATAAAATGTCAACAATAAACATTATCAGAAACAAAATATTAGCTAGGATCTTTGCTGTTATTAATAGGAAATCTCCTTATGTAGATTTAATAAAATATGCAGCAAATTAACATTGAAAATGTGAAATATAATTTGGTTTAGTCATAGAATACTGTGGGATAGTTCTGGTTACTATTAGTGGTTGCCTTAAACTTTTGCTTCCTGTTTACGTATAAATGATTTGCCTTCATTATATGGGCTAGATATGGTATAGCCTATAGCTTTCAATTCATCTTTTCTCGGAGATCCATAGCTCTGGAGACTATCTTGAAATATATCTTTAATTAAGGAAACTTTAGATTTTCTTTCCAGGGGGAGGGGGCCAGATTTTAGCCAGTGATAATATCAATTTGTACTTATTGCTAACATAGTGCACATCTTCTCAATAGCAAATTTTATACGGTTCTCTTTTATAAATCTGTATTTTTCTTGTCGTTCATGGAAAGTCTGCCAGCCGGCAGTCTGGGATGCCAAATCTTTTTTATGGTATCACGTTCTAATTCATGCTACACTGCCTTTAGCATAACTTCCTTCTACTGCTTTTTACTTAAACTCTAAAGTGTAATGGTGGCTTTACATTTTATAATTGCTAAGTTAGCAACTTGCAATAATATTCATTCAACTTTATGTCCATTCTAATGTAGTAATTCCACTCTAATTTTTTTAATTAGGAAAAATTCCATTAATTTGGATAAAATACTATTTAATGAAATTTTATATAGAATTGGAGGACATACCGCAAAATGGTCGAATTGAGGACGATCATTATGGCGTGAAGTATGATTATTTTTTTATGGGGAGGGAAGTGATCCCCGGGCAGATTCAAAATTTACAATAGCAACCCAAGTCGCAATTCTCAGATCTTTTACTATGTATGGAAATTTTAGATCATCAGGATCGAAAATATACCAGAAAAGAGAAGTGCAGGTTATTGAGAAGTATGGTAACATCGCATATTGAGGAGCGACTAAAAAATTTTATGCGTCATCTTGATATATCTCCGGTTTTTATTCGTGGATTGCTGCGTGATTTCGAAGTAAATCCTAAGAAATGCAAAGCCTGGGATGAATTTGAATTTGATCGGCATTAATGTCAAGGAATATCAATATCAGAATGCTCCAATTCCTGACAAATTTTAGGTCTATGGTTACATTAAAATAACTGAGGAACATTGAACTTTTCTTAATAAAATGTTAGAAATTACTTCTCAATTATTTGTCAACTTTTATTTTACGATGATACAAGTCTTATAAAATGATTCCAGATAGCTATTGCATAATCTTGCTTACAAATGCCTACGACATAAACTAGGAAATAAATGATTTCTTAATAAGGCTTAATACTTTGTTATTTCTTTTTGTTTTGTTAACCCCTGTAATCTGATGGTTAACTTTGAGTTAGATTCTATTTTATAAAGTGCTAATCTTTTGAAAAACTATTTTAAAAACCAAATTAGATAAGCCATGAAAAATTTAAAAGATTTATTTGTCCATCAGCTAAAAGACTTATACAGTGCCGAAACTCAACTAATCGCAGCATTACCGGATATGGTCGAGCAGTCAAATACGCCTAATTTGAAAAAGGCATTTAAAATGCATTTAGAGGAGACAAAAGAGCACCAACTGCGGTAAAAGGATGTTTGCGAAGATATGGGAATTTCACCAACTGGAGAAGTGTGCAATGCTATGAAAGGACTTATAACGGAAGCTAACGATTTTTTAAAAGAAGAAGTGGAAAATGAATTTGTTCGAGATGCGGGAATTATAGCTGATGCACAGCGTATTGAACATTACGAAATTGCTGGCTATGAAACGTTAGTAAAATTTGCGCAGGAATTAGGTTATACAGGTATAGCTGAAAAATTAAATAAAACCCTCCGGGAAGAGTATGTAGCCGATGAAAAATTGAACACTCTAGCGACCAACCAAATCAATAAGAAGGCTGAATAATTCACAACTGCCTGGTGGGGCAGGCCATTCAGTATTAGGGTACTGAATGGCCTTTTTTAATCCAATTGAGAAATGAAAAAGAAAAATAAAGGAATCCAGGATGATGAGCAATATGCTATTTTAAAAAGAAATGGTATGAGTGAAGAGAAAGCTTCTGAGGTTTCAGAGAACAAGGAACAAGTACAAAGAAATGTTTATCATGATTACACTTATAAAGAGTTAATTGTGGTTTGTCGACAGAGGGGAATTACCCTTTTAGAGAAAAAGAACAAAGAAGATATAATAGATTTAATAATTAAAAATGACCAATGAAACTAAGTATAGTAATCTTAAATCTAATTTTGCCACCGGTTGCAGTGTATATTAAATATGGAGCTAAGAAATTTTTTTTAGTTAATTTATTACTCACCTGTTTAGGCTGGATACCTGGAGTAATCCATGCATTTATAATAAATGATAAATATATTAAGCTATTCCGAAAGTCCTAGACTATTATTTTGATTTTTTATTTCTATTGAAATTGATATATCTCGTTCACCATGTTGATCAAATCAATGTGATTATTGGGGCAAATTGGTTGTTAATCATTAGGAAGTTTCTTAATTAATGGCATTTAAGATTCTGTGTCGGATCTTATTCCTTATTTCTTCATCACTATTTATATGTTTTGATAACCCCGAGGGTTATTAAGGGTATAATTAAGTTCATTAGGGAGCTGTTAGAAAGAATGTAGTTTCGGCAACGTTCAAAATAGTAAAAAACAACGCAGTATGATTGAATTAATAAAAATGACATAAATAATAGTAAAACTGATTAAAATTTGCTTTCTACCGTTCATACCGATATGTAATACAATATTTTCGGTCTTTAAAATTGAAAGAACATTTGAAGGCAATAAGAATTCGACCATTTCCGATTAGGCATATTTTAAAGAATTTTCATTCACCAATAGAAAATTACGCTGGAAATAACCGGCGTGTTTTTAAAAAGAATCTCCCTGCAGAAGAAGGAAAAGGAAAAATCATTGGGGTAGCATTGGATAGAGATATTTCTTTCGTCTTTTTAGAAGGAGAATTGTCCCGTACTATTACCTTAGAATTAGAATTTAACCATCAAAATTCCCTTCAATTTGTTTATAATTTGGGACATCCCTTTCTGTACCAATTTTCTAATGACTCGGAATGGGTTATTTTTGAACAATTTCAGCATGCAATTACAATGACGTCCTCACGTCTTATCTCGAAAATTTCCCTAAAAAGCGGTATTCTTTACAATTTTTATTTGATAAACATTCCAAAAAAGCAATTTTTGGAAAATAGAACCTATAACGTCACGAGCTTAGAAGATAGCTTACAATTAATTTTTAAGGAAATTCCTTCCCAACAAAAACTTCATTTAGGACATTATAATCTTAAGATAGCCGATATTTTCAAAGAAATAAATGATTTAAGTACTCTTAATTTTCTGGATTATTTAAAATTGGAGTTGAATATCCATGAACTAATTTTTCTTCATCTGCAACAGTATAATAAAGATTTTAATTATCGATTAAAGCTTATTCATCCCACCGATGTGAAACAGGTGAAAAAGGCTGCTGAATATATCCATAAAAATATTGAAAAAGTTAGTAGAATTGATTGGATTAGCCGTGAGGTTGGCTTGAATAGGAATAAGTTGCAACAAGGATTTCAAGAATTGTACGGTCAAAGTGTGAATGGATATATAAGGTCTGCTAAGATGAATAAGGCCAGGGTGTTACTTGGTGAAAATCACTTGAGTTTATCCCAGATTTCTCATGAAATAGGAATTGCCAGTCCAAGTTATTTTAGTAGATTGTTTAAAGAGTTTTATCAGATAACACCATCAGAATATCGAAAACAAAGAGAGAAAAAGATTATAGAAAAAACAACACTGGCATGAATATAATTGAAGTTAATTCCATACCAATAGACGAAGTAATAAAGGATATAGGAAGAGCCATTTCACAGCCGGTTTCAGAGAATTGTAAGCAGGTTCGTTTAGATATTCCAGAAGCCTTGGGGGAAGGAAGTATTTCTGGGATTAATTTTAAGAATGGTTTTGGATTTATTCATTATGATTGTGTTTTCAAAGCGAAAACAGAAATACAATTTGTAGTAGATAAGATTCATCCGCTTAAATTTCTTTATATGTTAAAAGGAAATATGGTGCATCGATTTGAAGGCAATAAAGAAAAACACTCTATAGAGCAGTATCAACATGGAATTGTGGCAAATGTCCAAGATAAAGGGCATATTTTACAATTTTCAGAAGAAGAACAACTTTCTATGATCAGTATTGAAATTGACCGGGAAAATTTTATTGATAAGATTAATTGTGAGTTAGAAGGTATAGGATATAAATTGAAGGAGGTTTTTTTGGATGTGAAAGCCCAGAAAGAATTTTATCATAAGGGTTTTTATTCTCTTAAAATAGCAGATTTATTTCGGGAGATCCAGGAATTTAAGCGAAATAATTTTATCCGTAGGATTTTTCTTGAAGCCTTAACAATGAAAATGCTTACTTATGAATTAGAGAAATATGAAGATGAACTGAAAACAGAAACGGAGCAACGAATTTTGACGCATTATGAAGTGAGGTCTATTAGAAAGGCGGCTAATTATATCGAAGATCATATATCAAAGGGACCTGATCTGGAAGAATTAAGTCGCTATGCAGGCTTAAATAAAAATAAGCTTCAATATGGTTTCCAGGTTTTATTTGATACAAGTGTTCATACTTATTTGAAGCAGACAAGATTGAAAATGATGAAAACGTTATTGCTTAATACCGATCTTAGCATTAGTGAAATTTCAAATAGAATAGGCATAAAGAGCTATAGCTATTTTTCCAGAATTTTTAAAGAGAAATATGAGTTGTCCCCGATGGAATTCCGTAAGCTGAATCGTTTGTCCTGATACACTATTAGGGATTTATCTTTTATACATCATCTTTCGCGAACAAATCTTAATTAAATACTAAAAAATCTTTTTTAAAAGTTTTATTAGATGGGTTAAAAGTAGGTGTTTTTTTGCATTGGATATTTTCTTAGAATGAAAGTCTATATTATTCTTAACCTCTAAAAACGATAAGATTTGCTTTTCATCTACAATACAGAGGAATTGTTAATGAAAAATTATGAAATGTTAAGAACGTTCTAAAAATGATGAATGCGCCACATGATTCATCCTGTCCTTATAAATTCGTAAGTAATCAAATTTCCATTCAGAGTATGTATCAAAATTCGGCCAGCAAAAAGAATATTTTTCTTCTTTTACTACAAGAAGTAAAAAATGTCTTTGCAATATAATACCTATTTGTTTTGTTACAGGAAGAGTATGGATAGGTACCGTAAGCGACTTTTATTACGGTTTCTTGAATCCAAGAGTAAATTTATATTATTGGTTTTTGAAATCTTTCAGGAGTATTATAGTTTAATACGATTATGGAAAATTGAAAAGTATTTTATAAGACTCAAAAAAGAAGTTTTTCGAAACTTAACCGTTATAAAAGCTAAGGAAAATAGTCTAAACATTGATTTTAATTTTATAGAGAAGGAAAATTCAAATCTTACTTTTGTAAATGATATGCTCCGTAAAATTTCAGAACCATCGTTCAGAAATGTACTGCTTAGGCATCAGTTTGAATTGAAATCAATCTTGTCTGAATTGTAGTTTTTGGGAGGTTATTATTAGTAATAATAATCTTTAGCGTTAGATATTGGGCTAGCGTCATTTTAGAAAGTTGGGATTACGGTCTTGAAACCGGAATTATAGCCACCTCCCTTTATTTTGAGTTCACAATAAACAGTTTAGGGAGGTGGTTTCTTCAATATAATTTAAAAGTCTATCTGAGAAATAAAAAATTATGTTCTTATGATCATAACAATATATATAGTATTATTTGGTATCATTGGGACAACACTGATGACTATTTTTAGTTATATATATGCCTTTATAACAAATTACCAATTCAAGGAACCTGATCTTCTGAACCACATATTAGTTACTTCCAGATTTTCATTCTTGAGAACATTGGGCGAGCAAAAATTAATAGGATGGATTCTGCATTATCTCATAGGATTAGTCTTTAGTTATCTATTTTACCAGGGGATTCAATATTGCGATTTCAACCATGTATTGGCGAATGGGGTTTTTTACGGTTTTATTTTATCGGTAGCGGGTGTCGCCGGTTGGGCATGTTTATTATTTAAGGATTTTCCTATTCCCAATATTTATTTTAAAGGTTTTTTCTTTCATTTAATATTAGCCCATTTAGTATATGGGACAAATATTGCTTTATGTTTTGAATATTTCTTTTTCTCAGAATGAAAATAATAAAATCCCTTATATTTCTAATAATATTGGCATACAATGGCGCAGTAAGTTCTAGATCCTCTCTTCACCATTTACTTTTGAATTTATAAAAAACACTGTTTTAAATTTAATTGTATTTTGTGTAAAAATTCCCGTGAAATATCCTTGGGGATAATAGACCCCTATAATACCATAAATTCCAAGTATTTTCTTGATCTACAAGAAGCTATAGGAAGACCAATTCGAGCTATTTTTGTACATACAAAATCTTACTGGAATGCTGAATTGGCCACGCTGTTTTGCACTACTAGATCTCTAGCCACAGATAAGAAACTATGGAAAGAAAATCTGGACGGTATTATTATGGGATATTTTCCTAGAGAAACAGAGTTGGCCGCGTATACCAAAAAAGCTCTTGAACATCATTTGCCTATCTTCCAGTTCAGGCCCATTTTAAGAGATAGTGAATTAGCTAATCAAATTATTGAAATGGCAAGGTTAAAAAATCGATTGATTTTTTGCAATTCTCCCTATCGATATAGTCGAGCTTTTCAGGATATATACGAACGTTTAAAGAATGAGGAAGTAGGAAAGGTAAGGTTTATCGATCTGAAGTGCTATAAAAGCGATGGGCCTGACGATCAGTGGTTCTATAAAAATAAAGTTCGAGGCACTGGGGTTATCTCTCATATGTGCATCGATTTATTGGAAGTAGGATTATATGCTGTAGGATATCCCGCTATTGATACTATTGATTTTAAAAATTTTTCTCAGGGTAGTTTTTTAAAAAATGGAGAGGAACGTGCTGAAGATCTTGCAAGTATTGAAATACTGACAATTGAAGGATGTCTTATAAAATTGATGGCCTGTTGGAATATGCCCATAGGTGAAGAAGCGTTAATTAAAGCCGAATTTTATAGCAAAAAAGGGGGATTATGCTTTCATAATGTAGAAGGTAGGGAAGATATATTTATGGCTGAAAAGTATCATAAAGAACAAAAAGAAACTACAGTTTCTCCACCAGATAATTCTTCTTCAAATGCTCTGATCCATTGGTTATGGGAGCTTCAAAAAAGTTTTTGTTTCAATCAATTTTTTGCTAACCAGTTATTGTTCAGGAGAGAACTTTTTAAGTTATTAGGAATGAAATAGAATCATTGCATACTTTACTCACCTCCATGAATATCTATAAATATAGTGACATGAATAAGTTTAAGGAATTTTTAGTTTATATCCTTTTGTGCATATAAATGTATGAAAAACAATTTTTTATAAACAGGCAATTGATAACGAATAATAGGGTTGAATGACCAACAATAAAATAACTCATAGTTTTAGCGTTTTTTGATAGCAATTTATGATTAAAAAGATCTATACTCACAAGAATATTCTTTCATTTGATTCCTTATATAATTTTGTAGATATCTGTATAAACCTGTTGTTGATGGAACAGTAAATCTTCTTGGGTAATGTTCGCCTTAGAAATGGGCATTTCCCTTTGAATATCTTGAAGTTTAAACCGTACCTTTTTATCCTTCCCATCGGCAAAGGCCACAAATTCCCCTTGTTTCAATCGAAAAAACGCATCAGCCCTCCGTTTGGATACTTCTTTTTCCCCTTTGGTAATCCTGCTTTCGTAACTAAAACCACTGCTTTTACTGACGCTCTTGGTAGGGGTTTTGATGATCTCAAAAAAGCGTTCATGATATTTGGCCGTATCGGGATCATTCACCTTTCCAAAAAATTGGTAGGACAGGTTGCTCAAAATCGCCTTACTCGCTTTATCCCCGTATAGCAGATCGTTCTGAACCTTGTCCTGCATCACGTAAACGGTACTGATATCATAACTGCGCAGCGTAGCCGGGATCCGGTGCATATTGGGAAGTTTTAGGGTCGGTGCTTCTTCCAGGAGTAAAAAAGAAGCTTTACGTTCCCGGATACTCATCTGTTTGATAATGGTATGAATTATCATTGCAATGACGGGGGAATAAGCCCCATCGTATTTTGGATGGTTGACCAAAGCGACTATCGCCGGATGTTCCGGGTGGTTGATATCCAGTGGCACTTCATCTTTGCAAAGGACATAGAACAGTTTTTGTGAGCTGATCTTTTTAAAGGCATTGGCGAGGGTACTTTTCACTCCGGCGGTCTGTTTTTCTGATTCGATCCCATTGATAAACGCGCTGGCCATACTGCGCGCCGTAAGATCTGATTGTAAAAAGGCGACCAGCTTTTTAGTACTGACCACTTGAAACAGGGCAATAATGTGGGGCAGGGTGCAGCAATCAGGATAAGCGGTTTTCATCTTCCAGATCATCCCACTCAATAATCCTTCCACGGCATCCGAAAAAAACTTATTACTACCGGTATTTGCCGATAGGTTTTGTTCCAACAGGTTTTCCATCAATACCCGGGAAACCTCATTCACACTTTCCTCATTGGGCAGGTATTTTGGGGCAATGGGATTGACCCGGTAATGGATCTGATCAAAAGCGATGGTATAGAAGTTCAAGTTTTTATTTTTGAATAGGGGATAGGCCATTTCTGTGAGTTCAAAATCTTTATAATCGTGGATCACCCCACAAAAATCATTTTGGCTAAAATGCTGCAAGAAGTTATAGATCACACTTTCGGTTTTTCCACTTCCCGCTGATCCTATGATTGAGGCACCCCGGCGGATATTATCCGCTTTAAAATGTCCATTACTCAACTGAAAACGCACATGGTATTTTTTATCCCCTGGCGCTTTGCGTTCCGCGAAAAACAGTCCGTATACCACCGCACCCAGGAACAAAGCCGGGACGATGATATAGAGGGTAATATGTTCCCATTGCCAGTTCATATCCCGATCGATCCTGATTCAATAGCCTTGCCTACCCCTTTTTTCAATTGATTCAGGGCTTTTGTAGCCAGCTGAAATTTATTTGTAGGGATATTTAATACCGCTGTATTCACTCCTGATTGTTGTAATAATTTAAACGCCATTGCCTTTTCATTGGCCGGGAGCTTGGTGATGTTAGCAAAATACAATTTCGGATCTTTAAGAAACGTTTTTCGGGCAGTATAGCTTTCCACATAATTTCGTTTATAACGGAATAGTTGATCAAAGGTTTTCTCTGAATTTTTGATAAAAGCATTACGGTCAAAACCTCGTCTAACCATCTTGCCGTGCATTTCTACTTCCGAGGCTTTGTGCTTACTTCCCGGGGAAAGGCTGTAGCGGTTGGACGCATCCTTTCGGCTCACAATGATATGGATGTGGCTTTGCGGTCCCGGCTTGGCCATTCCCTGCACGATCCGTTTTCCGTTCAATTGATGGGGGGCTGCTGCTTCCAGCCGTTGGATTTCCCTTTGAAGTGTCTTAATATTCCCAACACGCTCCCCCCGGTTGATACTTCGGATATCATTTTTCAATGCCAAAATCCTCGTTGCATAGGGCTGATTTTCCCGAACCTGCTTATCGGTCCCCTTAAAGGTGCGCTGGCGTTCTACCTTGGCGTAATATTTAATATCCGTAATAGCCACTGGGCGACCATCGATTTCCCGGTGAAAAGACCTGGCGTATTCCTTCATTGCTTCCCGGGTATAGCGTTTGAGGGCTTCCGGGGAATCCTGAATACTTTTAAGTTCCCGACCGCTTGGATTTAGGGTAATCGAATAGAACTTGGGTTCTTTATTTTTAAGTTTGGCCGTATTGTCATCAATTTCCCGGATGACTTCTTCGGCAGTTATTTCATCGTGCTGCTGATCAAAAAAATGCTCCAGTTCGGGAAGCGGTTTGCCTTCATTTTCCTTTTCCAGGTAATCTACAAAATCGGCAGCACTTTGCGCATAATTACCCTGCACTTTCTGAGCGGTGATGGTGATGTACATTGTCGAGTTCTTCTTGAAGTTCTTCTAATTCTTCTGTATTCATATTCAGCTTATAATATCCCTTCCCAAAAGTTCCCTTCACATAGGTTAAATGTTCCAGTAGGTTTTTCGTGTTATTTCGGTAGGTGCTCAGTTCTTGTTGCATCTGGTCATAGCGTTTTTTGTAATGCTCCAATTCGCTATCCCTCGAAAGAGGTTCCGGTGTTCCAAAATCAAACTGTTCCGCTTCTTTTTCTTCCTGGTCTACCTTGTTTATTTCCTGAAATAGCGTGTCCAGCATCGCCTTGGTCGGCAGGGTCTGTTGCTTTTCAATATTCCGTACAATAGCAATCAGGGCATTAATCCTTTTTTTTGTTGCATCCGTTTGTACGCCAAGATTATCATTAGGGTCAAGATTATTCCATTTGAAGAAGTTCAACATTGCCTCGAGGGTTTCCGAATGCGATTTGGAAATGTCCTTGGAAAATGCCCTAAAACGCTCGGCAATATCTTTCTTGATATTGATCCCTGAAAAGCCGTATGTTGAAAATTTCTTCATTTTTGCTGCAAAAAAATGCCTGTTTACAATGGGTTCCAGAGGTTTTGCTGCAAAGTCCTGAAAATCAGTATAAATAAAATATATTTAAATATCTGATTTTTAGTGGTTTACATAGAAATTGACAGCCGAGACACCGCTTTGCGTGTCACCCTCTTGCTCTTCCAATTTCCGTCCCGCAGGGACCCAAATTTCCAGACATTCTCACCAATCCCGATAGCTATAGGGATTGGTGAGAATGCCTTTATTAGTTTATGGATTGGTCATTTAAGGAAAGTCAAATCAAAAAAAGTAATGACCAAAGTGTTATTAATCAATAATCTAAAGATACGATTTAAACGAAATAGGCAAAAGAAAAAGCCCTCATTTAATAAGGGCTTGTTTGGTGTTGTTTAGTGGTCACATATTGAATACAAAATCATAATTGTATAGATTTCGTATGGCTTCCTCTTCCAACAAGGTATCGTAATTGACATCCTGTTGTTGGGCATAGTTCTTTAATTGGTTTCCGAAGAGATTTTCAACTTCTTTTTTAGACATCGAAAGCAAACGTTCCTGTGTTTGCTTATCAAGGTTGGTATAATTCAAATAGATCATGATGCCAATCTTAAAGGAGACCTTCATCGGCAAAACTCAGATAATTACCTTCTCCAGTCATAATGATATGATCGAGTAATTTAATATCTAGAAAATCACAGGCTTTCTGAATCTTTGAGGTCAGGTTTTTATCATGATGACTGGCCTCTAATTTCCCAGAGGGATGATTGTGGCAAACAATGATGGCCGTGGATAAGCTTTTAAGGATTAGCGCGAACATAATTCGTAAATCTACTAAGGTCGTGGTAATTCCTCCAGAAGAAATCTGACAAATCCCTTTTACGATATTGGAATTATTCAGTAACATTACTTTAAAACATTCCTGTAACTGAATTTCGTTTTTATCCCAATTTTGATAATACAGGTTGGCAGCATCCTGAGAACAACAGATTTTTGGACATTTAGAAATATTGATGCGTTCTTTGTAGCATAATTTTATTTGATTAACTTTCATAATAATAAGGTTTAAATTAGGGGGTGTTAATTCTATTCGGTTACGCCCCTTTTTAATTCAATTTTCACTAGATTTATAAGGCCTAAACTTTAGGCTAAGATCATCTCAAAAAAAAACAAGGAAGCGAAAGGATTTTCGCTCCTTGTTTACCATTTTTAATCGTTACCACCTAATAGTAGGATTTCAGAAGCTAGCACTTCGGTAACATATCTTTTTACCCCTTCTTTATCCTCATAGGAACGAGAAGTTAATTTTCCCTCTACGGCAATTTCTTTGCCTTTGCTTACATAATTTTCAATGATTTCAGCAGTCTTTCCCCAAGCCACCACGGTATGCCAGGAGGTCGCCTGTACCTTTTCGCCTTTATTGTTTTTGTAGTTCTCATTGGTCGCCAATGATAAGCGGGCTACTTTTTTGCCGTTATCAAGGTTGGTGGTGCTAGGTTCTTGACCTACGTTTCCGATTAACTGTACTTTGTTTCTTAGATTACTCATAATTAAAAGTTTTAGAGGTCTGCCTTTAAAGACAGACGGTTACACATTGATTAACAAAATTGATTTACTTATTATATCCGGTAGCGTTTTTCCTGCCGCGGCAGGCAAGCTTTTTTTGATTTTTTTAGTTTCCCTTCCGGATCGATATGTTATTGATGATTTCATATTAAACTGTTTTGATTTACTTCCCATAGCGCCGTATAGCTGTTATCTTTTTTTGATGCTTACACGATTTCAATATTTTGGATTGATAAGGACTTATAAAAGCGAGTAGGGGAGCGGCTTATGCAGTGCGGTTCAATTCCAAAATGTTGGTGTTTTGCGACCAAAAAAAGAATAAGTGTACGGGGTGGTAGGGAATCAAAAACCTAAAATGAAGAATCGGTAAGCTTCAGGAAGGGAAACTAAATGCAAGAATGGAAATTTGATGAAGCAGAGATAAGCCAAGTATGTTATGTAGATATGCCATCTCTTACTTATATATGATTATTCTATACTATAAAAGTTTTCTGTCCAAGATTTTCTACAGTGAACTTTTTTCCTAAAATACAGCAGGTTAAAAAAGAAAACCCGCTCTCACGAGCAGGCTTTCTGATGCTATACTACTTTTGATATTAGAGTTCGAATTGAACAATTTGTTGTTCGATTTCGACCTTACGCTTTTCCAGGGTGGATTGTAAATGCGAGGTCACTAACTTGATCAAATTGGAATTAGTGGTTTTAAATTCTAAATGATGAGCATCTCTAATCAAAAAGCTGCTTGAACCATCCTGATTGTAGTTGAATTTAGTAAGTTCGGTTAAGGTTTGTGTTAAGCGCTCACGTTGCGTGGCTAAACCTTTTAATCTTTCAAATTTTTGAATCCGTTCATCGAAACTTATTTCTTTTTCTTGCGACATACCGCTAGCTTTGGCCTCAGAAGTTCTTTGTTTTTCCATAGCTTCCTGGGTTAATTTCTTTTGAACCTCCTTATTTAGCGGTGCTTTTTTTGTTTTTGTTTCCATGATAATGAAATTTTATATTAAGCAATATTTGAGTCTGGCTCAAACGGAAGTCAAAATTTTGGAGCGGAAAGGAAACGGCATCGTTACTTACCGAATGAAATAATATTGTTGGAACAGATACTGTTCTAACTTGAAATCAACAGTTCCACTTACTGCATTAGCTTTAGAAACGGAATAGAATAAATCTACTATTTATATTCAGTACGGTAAGTTATTTGAGCCTAAGCCAGAGAGTATTAAGGGCACAACCCACTAACGATTTAAGCCGCTCAAAGGGAACATTAAAAACACTTATTATGAAAGCATATGGTATTGACCTTTCCAAAGAAAAATTGACGTAAGCTATGTTCTTGCAGGGGAACAGAAAGAGAGAATTGTTAAAAATGACTTTAAAGGTATCTGCTATTTTTTGAAACAGGTAGAAGATAACTGCATCCTGGTAGCTGAACATGCAGGAGGCTGCGGTGACCTATTGGTCTCACCTATGCGTTCCAAGTCAAAATAGCATTGGTCTCTGGATACAACATTAACCATAGTTTGGGGTTGCAAAGAGGCAAGAGCGATTCTAAGGATGCATATCCTATTAAGAAATACAGTGAGAGGTTTTCTGAAGAGTTACGCTTTGATAGAGCCAAAGTCAGAGTAGGTCAAGGAACTCAAAGAACTTTATAGTTTGCGGGAACAGTTGTCAAAAAATAGAACATCGCTTTTGTTGGGACAGAAAACAAGAAAGCACAGTGCTTCCCAGAGTATTGTAGCCCAGAGAATTTGTCAGAGAGCGATTACGAATATGGAAAAGGAAATTGATGCGATAGAGAAGGAAATCGAAAAAATCGATCAGAAGGATTCTGATTTAAAGGATAATTATAAGCTCATTACCAGCATCAAAGGCATTGGCCCAGTAATCGCCAGAAAATCAATTTTTAATAAAAATACTTTTTTATAAAACGAAGCTTAATCATAGCGACTTATATCATTGTGAAAAAAAATCAAAATTAGCAATTTCGTTCATTCTCTGTTTTTTGTATCAAAGTCGGAATGTTCTAGATAATAAATTTGCATGTTCAATAGTGTAATTGTGATTATATCAAATTTTTAGAATCATAGATTTACCTAAGAAAAAATGAAAGGTGATGATTGAATTTTTGGATTTATTGAAACTCTGTCTGGCTTTCTTTGTAATTATGCCGGCAATTTCAGTGTTTCATGAATTCGGACATGTAATTGCAGCTAAAATTCTTGGTGCCAAGAATATCAAGATTATTATAGGATCTGGAAATATAATTTTCAATTCTAAGTATATCGAATTTCGAAAATACTATTTTTATTATGGATATTGTTATTTTGAAAACATAGATGATAAAAGCAAATGGCGAAACCTATTTATTTATTCTGGAGGGGCTATTTGTAATATAATGATAGCTCTATTGTTGATGTATGCTATAAAAAATGAAATGCTTACTTCTAGTATTTTTACATATCAATTTTTATACTTTTCGTTATATTATATTTTTTTTGCTTTATTTCCTATGAGTTATCCTGATGGAAATTATAGTGACGGTAAAATTATTTATCACTTGATCAAGGATCGAGACAAATTAATAAGGCAACATCTATTCCAACTCCAATATAATGAGAAGCAAAAGAAGTGGGTACTTTCCTCCGAAGGAGAGAAGCAATTAGAGGAATGGAAGGAGTATGATTCGGCTTATAAAAATTCATTAGCTATGGCCCGTTCAAAACGACCAAGCAGGTTGGAGATACTAAAAGAAGAAAATACGCAAGTCGAAATATTTCCCAGAAATCCAATATAATATTTAACAACAAAATGGATATAGCTAAATGAGTGAGTTTGGTAATACGGATCGTTGTGAATATAGCCTAATTATTTTTTTGTCTCTAGGCTAATGTATTAATTGCTCATTCATTATAATCCTTCATGAATAGGTTTGTTTAAGTAATCGTGAACTGTAAAAATATAGATTATAACGTCAATCTTTCTCTTTATTTTTAAATCCCTGCAAGACTTCTTTAGGAGATAATCCATAGGTTGTAAGCATAGGTTTTCAAAGCCAGGAACTTCTGCGATAGCGGTCTCTACTATCGTTTTACTTTTTTTTATACATAACGGTAAATTTTAGTTTATCTTAAATATAAGAATTGTTGTATTTTGGCTTAGTAAGCTTCCGACCGGTAGGGAGGATTCGTTCAACAACATATAAAAACAATGCTTAATTCCGTCTCGAAACGAAACTTGGTGCTCACTTGCGGATTGTCTTACGGACAATCAAGCTCGCCAGCTCCTGTTTTTATACGATACGTTACCTGCAAGCTAAAAAAATGACTCATCACACTAAAAAAATAGAATCATTCGAAGAATTAGTTAATTTATTATCTAATCGAAATTTTCCAATTGGAAATACAGTTTACAGAGGAATAAAAGACAGATTAAATCATAAATTAATTCCATCAATTGGAAGACTCAAAAACATTGAGGGAGATTTCAATTTATACGAAAAAGAAATTCTTCGAAAATTTAAATTAAGAGCAACAAGTCAGTTAAAATTTGAACCTAAAAATGAATGGGAATGGCTAGCTCTTGCTCAACATCACGGATTACCAACAAGGCTTTTGGATTGGACATCAAATCCGTTAATTGCAGCTTACTTTGCCACAAAACCAGAAATAAATTTTGGAGGAAAATTAAAACTTCCTAATGAGAATGGAGGAGCAATTTATGTTTACAATACAAAAGAATACATCGACATTTGAATCAGAAGGAAAAGGTCCATTTGAATACGGAGCAGGAGTATTTTATACACCTTTTTTAACTAATAGAATTTCTGGACAAGCAGGTCTTTTTTCTACGCATCCTGGACCAAAAGATGAATTCGATTATCCTGGATTTAAAGAAAGTCTACAGGTAATCACCTTTAATCAAGAATTGGCTATAGAAATTCAGAGAAAGTTATATAAATTAGAGATTCGTGAAAGCATCTTATTCCCTGATTTAGATGGAATTGCAAATGACATCAAAACGGAAATGATTTTTGATAACCTGCAACGACCATCTACGGATAAAGTATTTTTCTTTTAACGTTTTGTAAAAAGCCAGAAGGTAACAATGTATATAAAAAATAGCGCAAGTCATTGCTAAAACGATAACTTGGGCATTTTTGGCAAGTCGCCAAATTTTTAAATTTGACGATTGCCTATAAATAAAAGAAATAGTAAAATTTAAAAATTAGGCTTGTGTTTAACCCGAAAAGTAACAGCTTATTTTCAGCGCGACTTTTCAAATGAGACGTTACCTGCAAGCTGAAAAAAAAATTTTTGCCAGAAATAGTTTGACCAAAATAAAGTTTGCCATAAGCTTAGATTGTTAAGTAAACTAATGGCAGATAGAAAAGAGTGAGAACTACAAGTAAAGAGCGTTTATCCTCCTATAATTTTTTTTCTGTGCCTTTTACCCCATTCTGTCAAATTATCTATAATTGTTCCTAATGTCTTTCCGTGTTCTGTAAGTTGATAATGTATGGTTACAGGATGCGTATCTAAAACTGTACGGGTAATCAATTGATTTACCTCAAGATCCTTTAATTCCTTACTCAACATTTTGTTGGATATGCCATATACATCATTCAGAATATCTGAAAATCTTCTTTTATCGTAAAAGCAAATGGATGATAAAACCTTTATTTTCCACTTTCCCTGCAGCACATCCATAGTATCTTGAACGGCCATCATTTCTTCTTTGTATTCGTATGGGTTGAATTCTTCGCACTCCATAATAAGTTACTATGTTACTCCAAGGTTACTGTTACTTTTTGTTACTTGATATCAAAAATAAATAAAACTGTTTTAAGTTTGCCTCCAAATTATAAATAATTATAAAATGAATTTCGAAAATAAAAACGTAGTAATTACTGGTGGAAGTACAGGTATTGGTTTCGCAACAGCAAAAGCCTTTGTACAAAAAGGCGCAAATGTATGGATCACCGGAAGAAGTGCTGAAAATCTCCAAAATGCAGCTGTAAAAATAGACAGCGAACGATTGAATACGGTAGTTTCAGATACTTCAAGTTTAGCAGGTATCGCAGTATTAGAAAAAGTAGTTACTGAAAGTGGAATTAAAATTGACGTCCTTTTTTTGAATGCTGGAACAGCAGTATTCAACTCAATTGAACAGGTTACGGAAGCTGATTTTGATGCCCAATTCAACACTAATGTGAAAGGAAGCTTCTTTACATTACAAAAATTACTTCCTAATATCAAAAATGGAGGAGCAATACTATTTACATCCTCAACTTCGGCAACAGCTGCCAATTTGGGAGCAAGTGTATATTCTGCCACTAAAGGTGCACTGAGCAAGATTGCTCAAATTGCTGCTAACGAATTGGCTGACAGAAATATTAGGGTAAATATCGTGAGTCCAGGCCCTGTTCAAACAAAAATTCTTGATAGTGCGGTTCCTACTAAAGAAGCAAAAGACTATGTAGCTTCGGCAACAGCTTTGAAAAGAGTAGGGAATCCTGATGAAATTGCAAAAGCGGTATTGTTCTTAGCTTCGGAGGAAGCAAGTTTTGTTGTTGGAACAGAATTATTAGTTGACGGTGGCTACACTAATTATGCTAGGAAATAAATAAGCAATAAATACTAGCAAAAAAAATTAATTAAAATGCACAAGTAACAGATTGATAAATCTTTTCTTGTGCATTTTGCATTAAGGCAAGAAAAGCCAGCAGGTAATAACTAAGTATTCGGCCCGCCGATAGGCCAGGGCTGAATATTTTGTTGACGGATCCGTTTCCTCCTTTATGGGGAATACCTTTTTACCCTGTATTATTCTGGAATTTTATTGGGGCAGATGAGCCACAATTTTTGTTGAGTTTTTTAGGCTCCAACATTTTTCTAGTTACTTAAATCTAGTTACGTATCGATTAGCCTCCTTTTCCGGTCCCTTTTTGAATAAATCCTTGGCTTTAGGACATAACTCTCCCGCCCCGCATGGTGCAGGCCAGTTTTTAAAAGCTATTAATGGATAAAAGTAGTTTTCTCCATTTATCTGGCGGTCCACGCTTATCGAAAGTTAGAGCGGTGACTAGTTTTCCCTTTTTGCAACTTGGACATTTGCCCAAGAGCAATGGAGGCTTTTTTTCGACAGGTTTTACTGGCACCCCTGCAAGGATATTTTGTAGGGCCGGTAGTTTATGCTTTTTCCAACTGCTGCTTAGGATGCCGTAATGCCTTATCCTTGTAAAACCTTTGGGCAGTACGTGCAGTGCAAATCGGCGCACGAACTCACGGGTATCCAGTATTAGTTGTCCTTTTTGGCCCGCTTTCCTGTAGTCCTTAATCTGGAAGGTTACCCTCCTTTGGGAGTTGTTTATTTGTTTTATCCGGTGATTGCTTATTGCGATCTTATGGGTGTAACGGCCCAGATATTCTACTACATATTTTGGGGTGTGGAATTGCTGCTTTGCATAGACTACCCAGTTTTTAGCAAAGAGCTTATCATAGATTTCCTGTGGTATGGCTATCTTTTGCTCTCGAAGCAGTGCACTATATTTTGCGCGGAATACCTTCCCCATGGATTTCACGTTGAACAGGTATTTTCCCTTGTTCCTTGCAGGTTCCATTTGCCTGACCTCTTTACCGCACCTCCAGGAACAATACAATGCAAGTGCGGGTGCAGGCTCAGGTTTTGGCCCCAGGTGTGCAGTATGGCTATCATGCCCATTTGCCCGCCCAGGTGCTTGGGGTTCTCCCCGAACTGTCTAAGGGTGGACCAGGCCGCTTTGAACAAGCTCCCATAAATTATTTTGGGATGGGATAAAGCAAACGCATTCAGTTCCGAAGGGAGTGTGAAGACTACATGAAAATAAGGAACATTGAGCAGTTCACTTTCCCGTGCCTGTATCCACTGTTCGCGTTTATGGCCTTGACAGGTAGGGCAATGCCGGTTCCTGCAACTGTTGTAACTGATGTGGAGTTTATCACAGCAATCGCACTTATCGATATGTCCGCCCATAGCAGGGGTGCGGCATTTACGGATGGCATGAAGGGTACGCCTGTGCCAGCTCGTAAATGCCCGTGAGGAGATATAATCCTGCTCCATCTCCAGCACATCGGCCACCTTAAGGTGACTGCGCATTATTGAAAAAGGGTATCCAGGGGGCTAAACTTGCGTGAACTCCCAGTGTTGGCAACGTGTAAATATACCAGCGTTGTCTCGATAAAGGCATGTCCTAAAAGTTCTTTCAGGCTCATAATATTGAGTCCTGCCTCCAGCAAGTGCGTGGCGTAAGTGTGACGCAGGCAATGGGCGGTAATAGTCTTGTGGGTATTTACTTTACTTCGGTTCTCTTTGATGACCCATTGTATTGCGGTGGGGGTTATGGGCCGGGGGGCGCCATCATCGGTTACCTGGCTGTTGAAGAGGAAGGTTTTTGGAGATTCCGTTGCAATGTATTTTTTAAGTCCACGTGCCAAGTGCTCGCTAAGTGGCACATAACGGTCTACTTTGCCCTTCTGCTTTTTTACAAAAACAGTCTGTCGGTCAAAGTCTACATCGCAGAGCCGTAGGGCACAGAGTTCATAGCTCCTTAGTCCACACCCATACAGCATCCCCAGGATCAATCGGTGTTTGAGATATTTGGGTGCTTTGAGCAAGGTACGTACTTCAGCTTTGCTAAGCACTACAGGGAGTTGGTTCTGTCGCTTTATTTGGGGAAGCTTGACCTGCTTATCATTCAAGCCCAGGATCTTGTAGATGGCCCGCAGGCCGAAAATAGTGTGCTTGAAAAAACTTTCGGATGGGGTTTTGTGCAGGTTTTGGCAATGAAAAAGATAATCATTGATCATTTCAGTAGAGAGGGTCTCCGGGCTTTGCTTGTAGTGCAGGCCCAGGTGAGCCAGGCATCGCTTGTAGTTGTTCAGGGTACTTGCGGCTTTCCCATTGATCGAAAAGCTCTTACCAAGTTGTAAGCATAGGTTTTCAAAGCCAGGAACTTCTGCGATAGCGGTCTCTACTATCATTTTACTTTTTTTTATACATAACGGTAAATTTTAGTTTATCTTAAATATAAGAATTGTTGTATTTTGGCTTAGTAAGCTTCCGACCGGTAGGGAGGATTCGTTCAACACCATATAAATTTCATTGCTTCGGATTTTCCTTCGGAAAATACGCGCAATTTGATATCTTGGTTTCGTAATGTGAAAATCCTGGCGGATTTTCACGCAACAAACCTTATACAAACCGTTATCTGTCATTATTTTTAAGGAGAGAAATTTACAATTAATCAGAATTTCGGGTTATAACAAAAAATATAATCGCACATAATTAAATAGTAAATTGAAATTATATAAATTCTAGAATGAAGTGTAAGAATTTTTTTTTAATAAAGACCATTTTATTGCTTTCCTACTCCTTATTGGGACAAAATCAATCTATTGACAAATATTGGGAAATTAGCTCTTCGCAAAGCATTGTTTGGAAACTGGATAAGGATCATAGTTATCCGCATGAAGACAACATTGAGATGTCGGGCAAAAAAGTATCTGCCATTATTTATTATAAAACAAATGAACATAAAGAAGTTGAAATAAATCGTGAAATTATATATCCACAGTTAAGAACAATTGAAGAAGGTTGGAAAAAATACCGGGCATATCATCGGCTTAACTACGCTGATGAAATTGAACCTACAATAACCATGGATCGTTTCAATTTAATATTTAACCAAATTGATTCAGTAAAAATTGATGGGAAGCTGACTTTTTACCATACTCCTGTTGAAGGGATAATACTTAAGCGTACATTATTCCCGTCAATGAACGAACGTTTGTTTGTTGAAAACTGGGAATTGACAAATATCGGGGATAAAGCAAAAGAGCTTAAAATTGGCGAAACAAATGTTAGTGCAAAAATAACTGGCTATAAGGGGAAATATACAACCCATGTGTATAATGATGCTATGAAGCAGGTAACGCTTAACCCTAAAACATCTTATAATTTTACGCTCTATTTTTCAGCCGCCATCGATAATGAACCTATAAATGGGTTCCGTTTTCAACAAATTGAAGCGGAAAGGGATGCTTTTATTAGTAAAGTTAAAGAAAACCTTGTTCTTGAAACTTCCGATCCTGTAATCGATCAACTTTTTTATTTTTCAAAAATCAGGGCTTCTGAAAGTATTTTCGAATCGAAGATGGGATTGGTACATTCACCCGGTGGAGGAAATTATTATATTGGTATTTGGGCAAACGATCAGGTAGAATATAGCGGACCTTTTTTCCCGTTTTTAGGGTACGATACGGGTATTGAAGCTGCAAAAAATGCCTACTTAATGTTTTTAAAAAACATTCCTGAAGATTTCTCGCCTATTTGCTATGCATTTGAAATAGACGGAGAGCTGCCAAACTGTGGAAAAGATAGAGGGGATGCCGCCATGATTGCTTATGGAGCATCGCAATTCGCATTACGATATGCCGATAAAGATTTTGCCCAAAAGATATGGCCATTGATTGAGTGGTGCATTAATTACTGCCATAAAAAGACTAATGCAGAAGGAGTTGTGTTGTCAGAAACAGACGAAATGGAAGGAAGAATTTCAACAGGTGAAGCGAACCTTTCCACCAGTTCTCTTTATTACGGAGGACTAATAAATGCTTCATATTTGGCAAAAGAACTAGGACACGATAGCTTGTCGGCACTTTACTCTGACCGTAGCATTGAGTTATCTAAGAATATTGAAGATTATTTTGGTTCTGAGCTTGAAGGACTAAACACCTATCGTTATTTTAAAGGAAATACGCACCTTCGTCACTGGATTTGTTTGCCACTGGTAATGGGCATTGAAAACAGAGCCGAGACAACTGCGACAGCACTACTTGATAAACTATGGACTTCAAACGGAGTTTTAGTTGAACTTAATCCGAATATAAATGAACCAAAAGTTTTTTGGGACAGAGGAACTCTATACGCCTTAAGAGGCACGTTTAAAGCAGGTTTTTTTGATCAATCGCTTGAGAAATTAGAAGAATATTCCAATAAAAGATTATTAGGAGATCATGTACCTTATGCTGTTGAAGCATACCCCGAAAATAATATGAAGCATCTTTCAGCAGAAAGTGCATTGTATTGTAGACTTATTATTGAAGGAATTTTATCATTTGAACAGACCGGATTTAATTCATTTAGCATTGAACCACAACTTTCAGATAAATTACCCCGATTAAGTATAAAAAATTTGCATCTCGGGGATAATAGTATTTCAATTAATCTGGAACAAATAGATAACAATATTAAATCAAGTATTTCTCTCAACGGAATAAAAATTATAGATAGAAACATTAGAAGTGGCGAAAAAATAGAAGTAAGTTTCTTATGAAGTAATTGTTAATCTTTATTTTATTATTGCAACCGTAAAAAACGCAATACAACAAGCAGTATAATTAATAAGGGGGATAGTGGTTTGCAAGGCATATTACCCGCTTTAGGAAGAACTGAGCTTAAAAACAAGTAAAATCCTATAACTTTTCTTTTAAAAAAACCTGTTTTTTTACTTATCCTATGGTGATGCAAAATCATTAGAAGCAAAACATATCGTTATCGGTATCGACGACAACAAATGGATTGTAAAGGAACGGGAAAAAACGGGAAAGCTTTTTAAAGTGCCTATGCTTCCAAAAGTAAAAGCTATTCTGAAAAAAAATGAAAGGGAAGCTGCAATAAGTGGTTTGTTGCTTCCGGTATATTCCAATCAGAAAACCAACCAGTATTTAAAGGATTTGGCAAAGCTTGCCAAGATATCCAAGAAGCTTACTTTTCATGTCGCCCGTCATACCTTTGCAACGACGGTTACATTATCTAAAGGAATACCTATTGAGACAGTATCTAAGCTTCCGGGATATACAAAGCTTGCCAAAACTCAAATTTATGCAAGAGTAATTTATTCCAAAATTTCTAACGATATGGAAAAGTTGAAAGAGAAATTATAAATCCAGATGTTTAATTGTGAGTTCCAAAATTAGAATCTATGTAAACTCTTATTCATATCTAAGTGTTTCGGAATGTTATAAGCGTTCTGCCTTAACTAAAACCATTATTTTTTACTGACGCAGTTATGTGGTTTTGATGATTTTAAAGAATCTCTTTTTATTTCCTATAATTATTATAGGGGTAGTACTTTAAACAAATTAAAAAGCGTGAAATATGTAAGTTTCTTCTAGCTTTTTGTAATTCTACAAATCACTCTTATCAATACCTTTAGCTTTAATAATGAATATTCCTATTATGGCAAAAGAAAATAAAAATACAACTAGAAAAACAGATAAGACAAAACCGCTATTAAGCTTAAAAGAAAAACGCAAGGCAAAAGCAGCAAAGCGCGAAGAGAATAAAAACAATCGCGGAAGAGCCTTATAAAATGAAAATAGCCTATATAGGAACATATCCACCACGAGAATGTGGCATTGGTACTTTTACTCAAAATTTAACTAAATCGATGCTGGATATCGATGACAAAGGTTTGCATCGTAATGAGATATTAGTGGTAGCGATGAACGATGGTAATCAAAAATATGACTATCCTCCAGAAGTAAAGCTACAAATTAGCCAAGAACAACAAACCGATTATCTGGAAGCTGCAAATTTTATAAATCTAAGCGGGGCAGATATTTGTATTCTCGAACATGAATTTGGAATTTATGGTGGACTTGGTGGTATTTATATACTTCCTCTTTTACATCGTTTGGAAATCCCGTGTATAGTAACGCTACACACTATTCTTGATTCACCTTCTTATAATGAGAAGGCTATTCTTAAAGAAATCTGCAAGATGGCGGATAAGATTGTGGTGATGAGTCATAAAGCCATTTCTTTTCTAACCACTATTTATGATATTCCTCAAGCTAAAATTGTATTAATAGAGCATGGTGTCCCCGATATTCATTTTAATCGTCTGGCCGCCAAAACTGAATTTAAATTCACTAAAAAAAAGCTAATACTTACTTTTGGTTTTATAGGACGTAATAAGGGTATTGAAACCGTAATTAGGGCACTACCAAAAATAATTGAAAAACACCCTGAAACACTTTATATTATTTTAGGAAAAACGCATCCTAATGTTTTCCGTCATGAAGGCGAGGAGTATAGAAATTTTTTAAAATTACTGATTAAAAACCTAAACCTTCAGAGTCATGTTTTGATGTTAAATGAATTTATTGATGAGACAGAATTATTTAAATATCTAAGTGCCTGCGATATTTATATAACCCCTTACCTTAATGAAGCTCAGATCACCAGTGGCACGCTTTCTTATGCCATGGGCGCTGGATGTGCAATTGTTTCTACACCTTACTGGCATGCTGCAGAACTACTAACGGAAGAGCGTGGCAAACTGTTCGATTTCAACAATTCTGAAGAACTAGCAGCAATATTAAATCAATTACTGGGGCAACCAAAAATTTTAAAACAAATTCAGGCCAATGCTTATGCTTATGGTAAAAATGTTACCTGGCCAAAAATTGGTAAAAAGTACTTACATCTTTCTAATAGTTTACTTTCGTTTCCTAAACAGAAAGTAGATAAAAAGGAAACTATCATCGACTTACTTTTATTACCACCTTTTTCCTTGAACCACATCAAAAGGCTAACAGATGATACTGGAATCATCCAACATGCCAAATTTGGCATACCTAATTTAAAAGAGGGTTATTGTTTAGATGATAATGCACGTGCATTACTTATGGTTTTGATGACGTATAAACAGAAAAAAGATGAAACGGCTTTAGAATTCATGCCTATTTACCTAAGCTATATTCATTACATGCAGAATAAGGATGGTTCCTTTAGAAATTTCTTGAGTTTTAATCGGAATTTTTTAGATGAAGTCGGTTCTGAAGATTCTTTTGGTAGAACAATTTGGGCGCTGGGTTATCTTATAGGAAATGCCCCAAATGATGCATATTATCAAACCGGTAAACTGGTATTCTTTGATGCTGTACCGAATTTTGAAAAATTGCAATCGATACGCAGTATTGCCAACACTATTATTGGTATCTGCTATTATTTAAAAACGAATAGTACGGACGAAAATATGCTCGCTATTCTCAAAAGTCTTAGTGCTAAGCTTGTTCATCAATATGAGATAAGTCATTCTGAAGACTGGAAATGGTTTGAGTTGCTTCTTGCCTATGATAATGGAGTACTACCATTGGCTTTATTGCATTCAGCACAAATAATACCAGATAAAAAAGTTATTGATATAGCGATGATTACTATGGAGTTTTTAGAAGAACATACTTTAAAAGACGGTACACTATCTGTTATAGGTAACGATAAGTGGTATACCAAAGATGGTGAACGTTCTTTTTTCGCACAACAACCTATAGATGCAATGGCTATGGTCTTAATGTTTCATCAGGCCTTTATTCTTACGGGGAATAAAGAATACTTGACTAAACTTTTTGATTCATTTATGTGGTTCTTAGGAGAAAACGATTTGCGGATGAGCCTATATGATTTTGAAACGAAAGGTTGTTGCGATGGGTTTGAAAATTACGGAGTTAACCGGAATCAAGGTGCAGAAAGTTCTTTGGCCTACCTTATTTCCCATTTAACGGTATTAAAAGCTTATGAAGAATTTTACCAGTATGATGATTTAACAACTATAACAAAGGACAAAGCTTTATAAAAAGCATGAAAATAGCCATACTAGCACCTATTGCATGGAGAACACCTCCCGAAAGTTACGGACCATGGGAGCAGGTTGCATCCACTTTAACAGAAGCTTTAGTAAGTCGAGGTCATGAGGTGTGCCTTTTTGCCAGTGGAAATTCTATAACCTCAGCAAAATTAGATGCGGTTTGTGCTTTACCATACGAAACCGACAAAACCAGCGACCCTAAAGTTTTGGAATGCTTACACATCAGTAATCTGATGGAAAAAGCAGGAAATTTTGACATCATCCATAATCATTTCGATTTTCTTCCACTTACTTATTCCCGGCTTATCTCAACTCCCATCATCACCACTATTCATGGTTTCTCTTCGCCTAAAATTATTCCGGTATATAAAAAATATAATGCTACAGCAGCTTACATTTCAATTTCGAATGCAAACAGACATGAAGAGCTAACTTACCTGGATACCATTTATCACGGTGTAAATCCGAGTCATTTTACTTTTCAGAGTATAAAAGAAAACTACTTGCTTTATTTTGGCAGAATCCATCCTGAAAAAGGCTTAGATAAAGCAATTGCCATTGCAAAAAAGGCAAATTTACCTCTTAAAATTGCTGGCCTTATACAGGATCAAGATTATTTTAATTCGAAAATAAAACCTAATATCGATGGGAATTTCATTCAGTATTTAGGGAATTTGGGTAAAAATGAACGTGATCTTATTCTTGGTAGTGCCAAAGCCCTATTACATCCTATTTCTTTTGAAGAGCCTTTTGGACTTAGTGTTCTAGAAGCAATGATGTGCGGTACACCAGTAATTGCATTTTGTCGAGGTAGTATGCCCGAGTTAATTGCTGATGGTGTTTCTGGATTTTTAGTGCATACCATACAAGAAGCTGTTGACGCCGTAAAAAAACTAGAATTACTATCTCCTATACAGTGTAGATGGCACGCAGAAACCAATTTTAATATGGAAAATATGATTTCTTCTTATGAAGAAGCTTATAAAAACGTGCTTCTAAATTTTCAAAATTAGTTGATTAATGCAGTAAACAATTCTGTCATATCTACCACTGCATAAGTAGAGGAGTAATCAGACACTGCATAAGGTAAAATTAAGCTATTATTATGAATTATAGAACCACAGGAATATACCACGTTGGGGACATATCCGTTGCGCTCTTCTTCTAGAGGAATAAGTAAAGGCTCTTCCAGTCGTCCAATTTCTATGGAAGGATCTTCAAGATCAAAAAGTGATGCACCTATACAATAGCGTCTCATTGGACCTACACCATGAGTAATAATTAGCCAACCTTTTTCTGTCCATAAAGGAGATCCACAATTTCCTATTTGAGTAAATTCCCATGCGAATTTAGGCTCTTGAATACGTTCTGGTTTATTCCAAAAATTAGTATTTTTAGAGTACATTAAATAATTATTAACTCCATCAATCCTGGATAACATAGCATATTGACCTTTAATTTTTTTAGGAAAAAGTGCCAGATTCTTTCCTTTTGCGCCATCACCTCTTAATGGCATTATTCTAAAAGTATAAAAATCTTTTGTAGCTATTAATTTTGGTAAAATAGTATGCCCATTATAGGCTGTATAAGTAGCATAAAATACAATAGATTGATCATCTTCTATAAAGCGCACAAAGCGTGCATCCTCAATGCCTTTACTTTCAGATTCTGATATAGGAAAGATCACACGTTCTGTAATATCGGAATCTTTATGAAAATGCAAGTCATAAAATGATTCCAATAACCATTTAATTTCTTCAAAAGACCGGTGTGCCTCGCTATTTACATTTTCTTTTTGAAGGAAACTATTAACTAATTCTTTTAAGGCAGAATGTTCAAATCGGTCTGGTAACTTGTCCATAATTATTTTAAAGTATTGCTCTTCTACCTGCATTTCTTTAAGTCTTTTTATAAACCGACTTTTATAAAAGGAAGTTTTACGTGACATTGCAGCCATATCTATATAATCTCCAAGTTTTGTAAGGAATAGATCATTATTAGCGTCAATGATTCCCCTTCTGAAAACCAGGGAAGAAATATGGCCTTCTCCGGTGGCTCTAAAGGAAATAATTACTCGTTTTTCACCTTTTTCTAAATAGGATTGATCTAAATCTTCAACTATCGAAGGATTAAAAAATGCTGCGGATTCGATTGAATATTCCATGGTACAGTACGATCCAATTAACATTTTTTGCTCCTCAGAAAGTGTATTAAATGGAATATCCATTTTTTCAATAATCTCACGAATGTTTTCGCAATGCTTAAAAAAAAGCTGGGAAATATTACGGTGTCTGTTGGCGAATGCCCTTAACGTTTGTTCTAATGCCTGGCTTACTTCGATCGTATTCATTTTAAGAATACGCTTGACTAAATTTTGGGTGCGAGATTCGCCGTTCATAAAATAACGGGCGATCACCCGACTAGAGTCTGGTGAAAAATTAATCTGTTTACGCTCAATCGAAACTCTCATGTATATAAGGTGTGAATAAGGTAATTAACTGTATTTTAGTTTTATATATTTTTGTGTTACCTCTAGAATAACTGCAAATTATTACCTTTAGTGGTATCATTTTAAAATGACTTATGCCAGAATCTTAAAACAAGAATGACTAAGAGTAATTTGCTTACCATACTACATTTTAAAAATTTCCTGAAAAGTAGTGCAGAGGTTGTCTTTAGATTTTAAGTAAAATCAACCAGGAGAGATGGATTTTGGTTTCCTTAAAAAATAATTTAAAAGGAAAATAATAAATGATCTAAAATTTATTAGTTGTTAATATAATAAGCTTGTTGGGGTAGAGGACGTTACTGTTATCCTCTGCTGTAATAAATATTTTTGTTGGATTATAGGAGGATACAGTTTCTAAGGAAGCTTTCATCTGTTTTGACATAAAACCGGTTGAGCTGTTTAACTGTCCTAATTTAACAGTTTCATTTTTATCGGTGATCATCCAGGAGACGTAACTTTCTTTTGGAGGTTGTAATCTGCTAACTTCGGCTAAATTCACAATTTTTATTTCAAGTACAAAATTATTATTATCATCAGTGTGGATTTTCACATAACCTTCCGCCGCAGGTACAATAGTAGATTGTTGAAAAACAATTTTCCTGGTGCAGGATATTATAGTTAATAGAAGTAGAGCAAGCATACTTACTAACATCCAAGATTTTCCTTTACTTATCATTTGTAATATTTTAGACTTACAAAGATGGATAACTATAGTAGATATAATATTACATCTATTTTACTAAACCTTATATATTTTACAGTACGATTAAGCCCTTAATATTAAATATTACATATCCATATTCGTATCTGTTATCTATGTAAAAAATCTTATGATTAATGTAATAAAGTAGCTATTCAAATTAATAATATTTACCGTTACGCCAATCCCAAATTAAGATGAGCTCAAACCTATATTGCGTTTCAGATTTTAAAATAATTGAAAATTACTATCAAAAAAATATAATTTCGGTTAGCAATTTGGTTTTCCTACTCAACAGGCTATAAAGGATAAATTCGATTTTTGAATAATAAAATATAATACAATGCTAATGGCACCAGAAAAAATAGAGAATAAACCCAAAAATATAGCTGTAGTAGTGGCACACCCTGATGACGAAACACTTTGGTGTGGAGGTCTCATTCTAAAAAATCCACAGCACCATTGGTTTATTGCTTGCTTATCAAGAAGATACGATATAGATAGAGCCCCAAAATTTCAGCAAGTTCTTATTAAACTCAAAGCACAAGGAATAATGGGAAATTTAAATGATGACCCGGATCAAATTCCTTTACCAGAGAAAATTGTTGAAAATGAAATTTTAAATATTTTACCTAACGTTCATTTTGATATCATTCTAACTCATAATCCTCTAGGAGAATATACACGTCACCGACGGCATGAAGAAGTTGGAATAGCGGTGCAAAAATTATGGGAAAACCATAAAATTTCAACTAAAGAATTATGGATTTTCGCTTATGAGGATAATAATAAAAAATACTTTCCTAAACCCATAAAATCTGCTACACACCATGAGACACTTTCCATAAAAGTGTGGAATGCAAAATATGATATCATCACCCAAGTATATGGTTTTGCGAAGACCAGTTTTGAGGCGAAGACTACGCCAAAAGAAGAAGCTTTCTGGAAGTTCACTAAACCAATTGAGGGATACAATTGGATAAAAAAACAAAAGCTTAAACAATAATTTTTTAAACCTATGTATGAAAGAATATTAATTATGTAAATAAAATTATTTTTAGAAAAAAGGGGTGTCTCTTTGTTCTACACAATGGGATGCATACAAATATAAAGCTGCACTCCAGGTTTGCCAATCTTCCCCCATTGCCGTATTATCTTGAGCTTTGTACCACTCATTAAAACCATAATCTCTATTTTTTTGATTTGCTAATTTCAAAAGATGTGCTAACGCTATTAACTTATTTTCTGCCAATTCATATTCTTTAATATTTACCAAAGCGGCTATGTATAAAGCTGTAATAAAAGGCCAAATACCACCGTTATGATAATTTCCGGGTAAATTAAAATGTGCATATCTGTCGAACCAATCTCGATCATTGGGTTGAATAAAAGGAAAAAAGTTAGGAGGCAAATCTCCTCGAAGCATATTTTTTTCTTTCATTATATTGCATTCTTGCTCTACCCATTTAATAATAGCTTTTGCTCGTTTAGGGGAAGCAAGTCCAGTAAGAATAGCTATACTATTACCAAGTAAATCAAATCTATCATTATGATAAATTTTGTAAGACCAACTATTATAATAGGGCTTTAATGTAATGAGCACATCTTCATCTAAAATATCATCTGTTAATTGATTATTAATGGCTAAATATTGAATTTCCCCAGCCAAATGAGTGGCTCTTTTATTCTTACCTAAGCCTTTCAATGCAGCATATAAAATGGTATTAACAAAAAGGCCATAGCCAAGGATCCATTGTTCATCGCGCCAATCGCTGGTAGGTTGTTGAGCGATTAGATAACGATCTGTTGGACTTTGATATTTCATCCATTTTAGTGCTTTCTTTACTGCTTTCTTTTGAAAAGCAGGTTGATTATTAATTTTTCTGAAAATAGAAACTCCAAAAAGAAATAGAGGTGTAGTATCACTAGCTCCACGATTTTCCTTATCATTGATTAAGGAAGGGATATGACCTCTGCGGGTTTGATTACTTGCTAAGACTTCTAAAATATGCTTATAATTTGCAATTAACTCTTCGTTTTTGGAAACTGCTACGCCAAGTATAGCTAACATCAAGTCACGTGTATAAGGTTCTGGATATCCCCAAGCCGCAGTACGGGACAATCCTTCTGTTGACTTTCTACTATTATTCAGTAGGATTTCCAGGGCAGTCTTTTTAGTGTGGTTAAGAATTGCGTTTTCTTCTATTTTCATTACAACTAAATAATTCCTAATTTATCAGATACAAGTTGAACAAAACGTTTTGCAACAATTCGGTAGTCAAATTTAGCGACAACTCTTTTTCTCGCTTTTTCTCCCATTTCTTTACGGAGATTTTCATCATTCATCAAGGTTAATAAATCTTGAGCTATATCTTGTATATTGGCTCGATAGTCTACCGTTCTAGGAGTTTTGAATTGCACTTTATGGAAAGGTTCAAATCCGGATTCATCTCCTAAAATAACTTCATTAACAACAATTTTCTGGGCGACTTCAGCCAAAAAAGCTGTCTCGTTATGCACTAATGTGTCCAACATACCCATGGCTCGAATTCCAATTACAGGTTTCTCACAAGCGCCGGCTTCTACTTGAGGCATGCCAAAACCTTCTAACCTAGAAGGTGCAGCATAAATATCACAAGCTCCAATTAAGTACGGCATAAAATTTCTTGAAACAGTATTGGTGGCGTAGGTAATATGCTTTTCAATTCCTAAATGCATAGCCATTTCTATATCTAACAAATTCTGAGCTTTTGTTCTGGGTTGTGGCCATACTTTACAAATATATCTCCAATCAGGAGCTTCTTTATTGATAATAGCTAAGGCTTGCATTACTTCCTGAGCACCTTTAGAGGCGGCATCTCCTCCTACAGTAAGAATCATCAACTGCTCTGGGGATATACCTAAGGATGCTCTCACCGCTAGAATTTTGGGATCATTTTTTTCAAAAGGAATAAAGATATCGGTATCGCATCCCACAGGGAGTACTTCTATATTTTCAGGGTTTATTCCATCACGCACGTACATTTCTTTCACCCAATTTGAAGTAACCAAAATAAGAGGTAATTTATTTAATATTTCCTGATAATTAGCGATGTAACCATCAGCTACTAACCATGGTACCGCTAAAAATTCGTAACGTTGAGGATGTAAAATCAATTGCGGTGTGTGTCCCCAATACCCTATCCCAACGACCACATCTGGTTTAAACCATCGATAGTACCACTCTTTTTCCTGTTCAGATTCCAAATGTACAGCATGTGCATCTATTCCCAATTCTAACAGTCCTCTATATAATAAATCTCCTTGAGTGGCTAAACCTCCGGGGGAAGGAGGATAATCGTAAAGTATTAAAACTTTCATAGCATATTGAGATTAGATTTAAATTCATTAAATGAGCCTCCGATAAAAAAAACTATTTTCTATAGATTACCAGCTATTTCAGTGTAAAGGCCTTATACCTGAAAATGCATATAGAAGTTACTCTTACGGAGATAATGAAAGTATTGCAATTACAAAACAGTTTGTTATAGATATTAAAAATAATCTTACAAAACTTACAGGTTTTATGCTTATAACTAAATAATCGAATGGCGTATAGGATTAAATATCTTCTAAATTCTGAGTTCTTTTTAGCTTTAATTTCATGTAAAAAGAAGGTGAAATACCAGTTGTTTTTTTAAACTGATTGGAAAGATGAGCCACACTGCTGTAATGAAGTTTATAAGCTATTTCAGTTAAATTAAGCTCCTTATAAAGAAGTAATTCTTTAACTCTTTCTATTTTATGAAGAATAATATAATGCTGGATAGTAATGCCTTTTACCTCTGAAAACATGTTGGAAAGATATGTATAATCATAATTTAAATTCTTACTTATAAAGTCTGAATAATTTTCTTCTGGTAATTCATCTTTGTAATGAATCATATTTATGATTAGATTTTTAATCTTTTCAATTATGATTATTTTTTTATCCTCTAATAATTCTAATCCAAATTTTTTGAGTGCTTTTTTTAATTCTTCCTGCTGAAAAGCATTTATGCTTTCAATAATTTCTATTTTACCTAATTCTACCAAAATAGAGTGAAGATTTAAAGATTTAAGAGTCTGTTTAACAATCAGCTTACATCTTGAGCTTACCATGTATTTGATATAAAAAACCATAACTAAAGAATTAAAATTATTCACTATAAGAATATTACAGTTTTAAAGTCCAAAACATCAAAAAGCGTAAGTGAAGGTAATGTTTAAAATCTCAATACTCTATCTTTATACATATATTATTACTGTTTTAAGTAAGATTTAGGGGTAAAAGAGTCTCTTTAACAAATAATCATCAAATAAAATCGGTTGACTTCCTCTTTTGGATTTAGAAGAAAGATTAAATTTGATAAACAAATGATACTCTCAGTTGACTAAAGGTGGGACAATGGTTTTTGTTACGCTTTCCGCAAATGATTATCAATATGGTAAAGGAAAAGAAATTTCACAAAATCGGTTTTTATCAAAGCACAACGTAGAATTGTATTTTCATAATACTACCACTATTGATGAAGAATTTGGTGAATTTGGATTAATAGGAGCTAAAGAAATCCTTGAACCGATAAAAAAATCAAAAAGCAACACTCATCAAACTCTTTGGATGGTCACTTGTAAAAAGGGCTAGCTTCGAAAGTTCAGGTTTGCAAATCCTGATTTTCTATTTACGTAGTTGTAAATATAGTCCTATAAGATTAATTTGGGTTTTAAAATTTGGAAGAAATTCAGAGATCCGCACCACTTACTGATGGTGAAGCCTTCATGGCGAGCTTCTAACATAATTTAAAATCATTTGGTTACATTTGTTACATAGAAAGCGTAAAGCGCTCTCGTTGATGTCTTAATTGATGTCCTATTTTTAAAATTAAGATATAAAATACTGGCTTAGAGAGATTTGGTTTTAAATTTTAAATCCTGTCATGATTTGAACAAAAATAGCTTGAAAACTTCAATAGCGAATAAATTCTTTTATTATCTGCACAATTAATTAGATACTGATTTTTCTATTTCCGAAGTCATTAGTACTGTACTTTAAAATACACGATATTTTAAATTTTAGCAGAAATTCAGAAATCTGCCACCACTTACTGGAAAAATAATTAAAAATGATGCTAGAGACCAACGTTAGAAAATGAAGTAACATGTATTTTCTCCATTAAATTCTCGGATAAAAACTTAGAATTTGGTTTCAATTGCCATCAAATGAGATTATTCGAAGTTGCTCTTTTTAATTTATTTGAAATAGGTGAAATTCTGTACCTATTCTGTACCCATAAAATAAAAAAAGGCTTTCGATTTCTCGAAAGCCTTATTATTACTGTAGCGAGACCGAGATTTGAACTCGGGACCTCCGGGTTATGAATCCGACGCTCTAACCAACTGAGCTACCTCGCCGTATCTTGCAGTATTACTGCTATACAAGACATTTGCGATGATCTGCAAATGCGGGTGCAAATATAGAAACAATTTCAAATGCTGCAAACATTATTTTCAAAAATATTTAAATTGTTTTCTTTTAATGTTACTAATTAATATATATATTGCTCGAAACTAATAAATCGAAAAATGGAAGATAAGATAAAGTACGAAATGGAATTTCCAATACATGCTTCTCCTTCATTGCTATATCAATATATTTCAACTCCTTCAGGATTAAGTGAATGGTATGCCGACAATGTAAATTCGCGAGGCGAATTATTTACCTTTATATGGGAAGGTAGTGAAGAGCAAGCTAAGCTTGTTAGTAAAAAAAGTGATGAGCGTGTGAAATTTAGATGGATGGAAGAAGAAGACACCCCATTTTACTTTGAAATTCGTATACAAGTAGATGATATCACCAAAGATGTATCTATAATGATTACTGACTTTGCTGAAGATGAAGACGAAGTGGAAGAAGGAAAAATGCTTTGGGAAAATATGATTTCAGATCTTAAACAGGTTTTGGGATCGGTTTAATATTCAATATTTAAAACTTACCTTTGCCCCGCTATAAAACGGGGCTTTTTTTATGATCAATTTCAACGGAACTCTAATAGAAGAAGATAAAGCTAAATTATCAATTACCAATCGTGGTTACGCCTACGGTGATTCGGTTTTCGAAACAATACGAGTTATTAACGGAAAAGTAATGTTTTGGGAAGATCATTACTTTAGATTGATGGCATCTATGCGTATAATGCGTATGGAAATTCCAAACCAATTTTCACCTGAGTTCCTAGAAGAAGAAATTCTGAGTTTAATAAAAGAGAATAACCTTGAGACGAAATCTGTTCGCGTTAAATTTTCAGTTTTCAGAAAAGAAGGAGGCTTATATACTCCAGAAGTTCGAGATATTGAATATTTTATTCTTACTTCAGAAATTAAAAATTCCTTTTATGTGCTGAATGATGATTTTTATGAAGTGGAACTTTTTAAAGATCATTATGTGACTAAAGGATTGTTGTCGACCATCAAATCAAATAACAAAGCAGTTAACGTTTTGGGTGGTATATTCGCTAATGAAAATGATTACGACAATTGTTTATTGATAAACGAGAATAAATCTATAGTAGAGGCTTTAAATGGAAATCTTTTTCTTGTAAAGGGAAATACAATTAAAACGCCACCATTAACAGATGGAGCTCTAAACGGTATTACAAGAAAACAATTAATAAGTATTATAAAGAAGTTGCAGGAATATAAATTTGAAGAGAAATCTATTTCTCCATTCGAATTGCAAAAAGCAGATGAGCTTTTTATAAGCAATGTAATTGTAGGTATTCAGCCCATTTCAAAATACCGTAAAAAAGAATACAAAAATTCAATAGCCAGAGATCTGCTTGCCAAGTTAAATGCAAAAGCAAGATTAGGCTAGGGAAAAATCGTCAATTGCGGAAATTCCTAATTGTAACTAGGATTTTCTGGTGCGTTAGACCATAAAACATATTCACCACCCAATTGCATCATTTGGTCTTTCCAGAAAGAATCGTATGGTCTTTCGATAACATTTTTCTGATCTTCGTTGGTTACCACGATCCACGAATTTGCATCTAGCTCAACATTTAATTGCTCTGCATCCCAACCTGAATACCCAAGAAAAAATCGAATTTGCTTCTCATCAATCAAATTTTGAGAGATCAAAGTGGTTACGGCATCAAAATTTCCACCCCAATAAATGCCATCTGCAATTTCTACACTATCGGGAATCAAATCTGGTATGCGATGTATAAAATAAAGGTTGTCCTGCTCTACGGGACCTCCATTATAAATTTGAAAGTCTACATTCAAATCGGGCAGAAGATCTTTAAGTGTGAAATCCAGTACCTTATTTAAGATAAATCCAACAGAGCCATTATTAGAATGTTCAGCTAATAAAACGACCGATCTGTTAAAAGAGACATCTCCTATTATGGAAGGCTCTGCTATTAAAAGGTGGCCTTTAGAGGGTTTTAGTGCAATCATAGGCATACTTTTTAACTAATCTAACTAATAATTATTAGCCTTACAAAAAAAATATTGAAAAAAATAATAAAAAAAAGCTTTCCAATAGGAAAGCCTTAATACTTTAACTTAAAAGCTGAAAATTATTAGTTTACTGCTTTTTGTAAATCTGCACCCGCTTTAAATTTTACTACATTTTTAGCAGCAATCTTAATTGTTTTTCCAGTTTGTGGATTTCTACCTTCACGTGCTGCTCTTTTAGATACAGACCATGATCCGAAACCTACTAATGAAACTCTATCTCCTTTTTTAAGAGAATTTTCAATTCCTCCTAAAAATGATTCTAATGCTTTTTTAGCTGCCGCTTTAGAAATCCCTGCGTCCTCAGCCATTGCGTCGATTAAATCTGTTTTGTTCATAATTTAAATTTAAATAATTGTTGGTTAAACACTTTGTTCAATTGCTCTTACAAATTTATATGGATTTCTCAGCCGTGCAAGTAATAGCAAGGGAAAACGGATGCTTTGTTGATAACTTTGGCAAAATGTTAATAATTGATTAAGAAAAATATTGATTTTTTATGATTTCAGTATTCATCAGGGTTCAGAGCATATAGGCATCCTTCTCTAAGGTTAAACCGTTTAGCAAATCTTTTATTCTCATTTTGCGTTTCCCAGGTAACTGAATTTCGTTCACCAAAATAAATCCGTCTGATGTTGCTATTTTAATTTGATTATCTTCAACACTTACTTTTCCTAAAGACTCTTGATGTTCTTTTAAAAGCATTTCACAATCAAAAATCTTTACATTCATCTTTTTTCCATTCATAAAATAACACCAAGCTGCAGGGTAGGGGTTGAGGCCGCGAATAAGATTGTAAATAGCAGTAGTATTTTGTGTCCAATCGATTTTGGTATTTTCCCGGGTCAATTTTGGAGCGGGTTTTAACTCCACTTCTTTGTTTTGTGAAATTGTTTCTACTTCACCATTTTCGATTAGCGCTAAGGTGTCTACAATAAGGTCTGCTCCCAAATGCATTAATCGATCATGTACCGCACCAACGTTTTCTGTTACTTTTATATCTACTTCTTTAGATTTAATAATGGCGCCAGTGTCTATCTTTTCGTCAATAAAGAATGTAGTTACACCAGTAGTCTTTTCGCCATTAATTACAGCCCAGTTGATGGGTGCAGCGCCACGATATTCGGGTAGGAGAGAAGCATGTAAATTAAAAGTGCCATATTCTGGGAACTTCCATACTTTTTCTGGTAACATTCTAAATGCTACTACAACCTGTAGATTGGGTTTTAATTCTTTAAGCTGATTTTCAAATTCTTCAGATTTTAAATTAGTGGGTTGTAAAACAGGTAAACCTTTAACGAGTGCAAATTTTTTAACGGCGCTCTGGTTTAGTTTTCTGCCACGTCCTGCTGGTCGATCGGGTGCAGTTACCACACCAACGACGTTGTAGCCAGCTTCGAGAATTTTTGCAAGACCTTCTACTGCAAAATCTGGTGTTCCCATAAATAATATTCGTAAATCTTTCATTTTAATTGGCTTTGTAGGTATTTGTCGGTGTTCTTATAATTCTATTTTTTTCAACTAAAAGGCGTAAAACTTGTAAAATATGAGATTCAGAAAAAGCTAATTCAGCTACCAATTCGCGCGATGATTTTTCAGAATGTCTCAATTTTTTAATGATTTCCAAATAAATCATATTCATTAAATCCCGAGTTAATTTTCCGGTTTGTTGTTGTGTACAAACCGAGCAAATACCGCAGTCATCTATTTCTTTCTCTCCAAAATAACCTAAAAGTTGTTTACTTCTACAGTTTTTGTTATTATCGATGTAGTTTAAAACCTGCTCTATTTTTTCTTTTTTATTCTGAAGATATTGCTGAATGAATTTAGTATGCGGTATCAAGGTTCGCTCGTCTTCCCTTGGTACTAAAAACGTAACAGAAGCATCATGCTGAGCATAATCAAACTCAATAATTTCATCTTTCTCTAGTTTCTGAAGTAAGTGCAGGGCTTTATCTTCAGTTAGATTTGTCTTTTGCGATAAGGAAGAAATATTGATAGCAGTGAGATTTTCAAAAACACCACCATAGGTGCGTAAAATAGCTCTGGCAAATTCAGAAATTTCAGGGCGTGATTGCAAATAATGGTTTAAACTTCCTGGCGATACTTCAAATTTTACAAGTGTCTTTTTGTGAAATTCTTCACTTAGTTTCAGTATAGAGCAGCGTTCTAATATTTGCAAAGCTGAATAGGCTTTATGAATATTGAACGAGTATTGCTTGCAAAAAGAGTTGAAGTTGAAGTTAAATATCTCTTGTTCACCTTCGCCGTAGGCTATTCTAAAATAGCTAAATAACTTCTTATAGATTTCTTTAATTTCGGAAACTGAAGGTAATTTTGCCAAAAATTGATTCTCTAAAACAGGAATATCGCTTTTATTGGTAATGACTGTGGCCGTTGCGAACTTTCCATCTCTACCGGCACGCCCGGCTTCCTGAAAATAACTTTCTAGATTTTCTGGTAAATTTAAATGAATCACTTGGCGCACATCGGGTTTATCGATTCCCATACCAAAGGCGGTTGTTGCGACCATTATCCTGAATTTATTGTTTAACCAATCTTCCAGTTTTCGCTTTTTTTCTTGCTGTTTCATTCCGCCATGAAAGGCTTCAGCCTGATATCCCTGGGTTTTTAGATAGTTTGCAATGTCTGTAGTTGCATTTCTACTTCTTACGTAAATGATAGCGGTTTCTTCAGCAGATGTTAAGAGCTTAGAAATTTCATAGAATTTATCTTCAGCAACCTTAACATTATAGGCAATATTAGGCCGATAAAAGGACTTTTTGTGCAGCTTTAAGTCAGGTAACTCTAATTGATCCTTTATGTCCTCGATAACATCCAAAGTCGCGGTTGCTGTTAACGCAATTAATGGAATTTCAGGCTTTAACTCCTTAAAAATTGAAATATTTCTATATGCTGGTCTAAAATCATGTCCCCATTGCGAGATGCAATGTGCTTCGTCTATTGCGACTAGGTTTACATTCATTAATCGGATGCGCTCCTGTACAAGCTCCATTTGTAATCTTTCTGGTGAGAGATATAGAAATTTATAATTTCCATAAATACAATTATCCAGTTTTTTATCTAAATCGTTAAAGGAAATTCCTCCGGTAATCGCCATAGCCTTTATCCCTTTGGATTGTAGACTGCTTACCTGATCTTCCATTAAAGCAATTAGTGGAGAAACTACAATACAAATTCCATCTTGTAAAAGAGCAGGTACTTGAAAACATATAGATTTTCCACCCCCCGTAGGCATTAGAGCAAGTACATTTTCCCCTTCAAGAACTGAAGAGATAATAGGCCATTGCAGCGATCTAAACGCTTTATGCCCCCAATATTTATTTAATATATTTAAAGCTTCCTGCACTATTAGGGCTCGATGTTCTTTAAAATAAAATCAGCTCGTTCTTTTACTGTCCCAATAGGGACAATTAAGGGTTTATATCCGTAGTTAATATAAGTATTCGATAAAAACTGAGATATTTTTTCAGCTTCAGCGAATGTTTCATATCGTTCATTATCGCTCTTATAAATTTCTTCCCAAGGTGGTAACATAAAAACCTGTTCGTATTTCCTTTTCTTGCAGATAGAAATAAAAGGCTCGTCGTATTTTGTATTAAAATAATCCATATATGCCACTACGTCATGTACGCCACGATCTATAAATATAAGATCCTCTTCAAAAGCTTCTGCTTCTTGATATTGCGCATCTCTTCCTTCCAAAAGTTTCTCACTAAATAAGAGAGGTTGCTCTAAAAATAATTGATCTATCCCTTCTTTTTGAGCTTCTAAAGTAACCTGTCTAGAAATCTCATGCAGGCAGGTGTAGCCTCTTTTTTCCAATTCGAAAATTATCGAAGATTTTCCCGTTCCCGGTCCCCCGGTTATTACAATTTTTTTTGCTTTCACTCTGCAAATTTCGACATTTGATTTTGATTATAAAAATGGTATAAAGCTTGTATCTTTGTTACCTTAAATTTTTGAACAAAGAATTATGAGTGAATCTAAAAATCCTGATGAATTTTACGCAAAACTAAAAGCTCAACTTCAGGATACAGCCATTTGGCCTTCAGAATATTTATATAAATTTATTGTTCCTTCAAGCGAAGAGAAAATAAAAGGAGTAGAGGATGTTTTTGACAATATGGGGGCGGTTATTACTACTAAAAAATCTAAAAAAGGTACATACACCAGCGTTTCTGTAAATGTTACGATGAAAAATCCTGATGAAGTAATTGCCAAGTATAAAGAAGTAGGGCAAAAAGTAGAAGGCGTAATTTCGCTATAACACTTTTATTGCTAAAAAGCCGTTATTATTATTCAACTTAGTTAATATTTCTTATTTTGCAGGCAGAATAAACTTCTGCAATTAAATATTACCTAATTTAAATCTATTTTTTTGACAAACGCATTAGAATATAACTCTGAAAGGAGTACGTTGATAATTCCTGAATACGGAAGACATCTACAGAAAATGGTAGAGCATGCTGTAAGTATTGAGGATGATGAAGAGAGAAACCGTGTTGCTAATTCTATTATCTCGGTAATGGGAAATATGAATCCGCATCTTCGTGATGTTGCAGATTTTCAACATAAATTATGGGATCAACTTTTTATAATTAGTGATTTTAAATTAGATGTAGAATCTCCGTTTCCTAAACCTAGTCGTGAAAAGCTAGAGGAACGCCCTGATACTCTTGATTACCCACAAAATTTCCCGAAATATCGTTTCTACGGGAACAATATTAAAAGGATGATTGATGAGGCTAAAAAATATGAGGATGGTGAATTTAAGGATGCATTAGTATTAGCGATTGCTAACCATATGAAGAAATCTTTTCTTAATTGGAATCGTGATACTGTAGATGATAATGTGATTTTTGAGCATTTAAAAGAGTTGAGCGGTGGCGAATTAAATCTGAAAAATTCCGACGAAGATTTAAGCGATTCTTCTAATCTTATGCGCGGTAAAAAGAAATTTACCAAAAATAATAATTCTAAAAGATCGGGTCGCAAACCCCGTAAACGTTACTAAAATTTAACCAATTTTAATGGGAACTTTTCAAATAGAAGGAGGGCATCAGCTTCAGGGGAAAATTCAGCCTCAGGGAGCGAAAAATGAAGCCTTACAGATTCTTTGTGCTGTCTTATTAACTTCAGAAGAAATAATTATTAATAATATACCCGATATTATTGATGTTAATAAGCTAATTAGCTTACTGAAGAATCTAGGTGTTAAAATTCAAAAATTAGGAAAAGGGCGTTATTCTTTTAAAAGTGATCAATTAGATCTTGATTATTTACAAAGCGAACAATTTAAAAAAGACGGTAGTGGTTTACGTGGTTCTATTATGATTGTAGGGCCTCTTTTAGCACGATTTGGTAAGGGGTATATTCCAAAACCGGGTGGTGATAAAATAGGTCGCCGTCGTTTAGATACGCATTTTGAAGGTTTTATAAATCTTGGAGCTACTTTTCGATACAATAAAGAAGATCGTTTTTATGGAGTGGAAGCTCCAAACGGACTTAAAGGTAAGTACATGCTTTTGGAAGAAGCATCGGTAACGGGTACTGCTAATATCGTGATGGCTGCGGTAATGGCACAAGGAACTACAACAATTTATAATGCTGCCTGTGAACCTTATTTACAACAGCTTTGTAAAATGTTGAATTCTATGGGAGCTAATATTAGTGGCGTAGGATCCAACTTATTAATTATTGAAGGAGTAACAGAATTAGGAGGTTGCGAGCATACTATTTTACCAGATATGGTAGAAATAGGATCTTGGATTGGTCTTGCGGCAATGACAAAAAGTGAAATTACTATTACCAATGTAAACTGGGAGATGCTAGGTTTGATTCCTACTACCTTCAAAAAACTTGGAATTAGAATTGAGCGGCGAGGTGACGATATTTTTATTCCTTCACATGCTGAAGGTTACGAGGTACAAAGCTTTATAGATGGCTCTATAATGAATATTAGCGATGCGCCATGGCCTGGTTTTACACCCGATTTGCTGAGTATTATTTTGGTAGTGGCAACTCAGGCTAAAGGTAGTGTGCTTATCCATCAGAAAATGTTTGAAAGTCGACTTTTCTTTGTAGATAAGCTTATTGACATGGGGGCGAAAATTATCCTTTGCGATCCCCATCGAGCTACCGTAATAGGTCATGATTTTCAATCGACCTTGAAGGCTACGACGATGACATCGCCAGATATTAGAGCGGGAATTTCCCTACTAATTGCGGCGCTTTCTGCAAAAGGAACATCTACAATCCATAATATCGAGCAAATTGATAGAGGTTACGAAGATATTGAAGCCCGACTAAAAAGTATAGGAGCTAAAATTGAACGTGTTGAATAGAATAAAAGATTTTCATTTATAAAACAAAAGCCTCGAGATTTTTTTCGAGGCTTTTTTATTGCTGCTGATTGATGTTTATCATCAAAAATATGGATGGTCAGCGAATAGATTGTTTTCGATAAATGGTTATTTATTTTTGCGGAAAGCAATATGTAGCACAATGCCAGATAAATTCGTAGTCTTCGCCATTATAAGTGCCGGGCACATTTTCATTTTTAGTGGTCTCTACGGTATATTTTGTATTCCACGGAAGTTTAAATGAGATTTTTCCCTCAGCATCGGTAGTTAATGTTTTAGACCAAAGATCTGAAACATAGATTTTTACTTCCTGTTTGCTAATCGGTTGTCCTTTATAAAACACCTGCAGGTTTTTTTCTTCATTCTCAGACGGTAATTCTCTGATGCTTAATCCTTTTTCGGTTATTTCTGAAGCTTTTTCTCCTTTTCCCACTTTTACTTTTGCGAAAGACTGATAATAGGTTTTAAAAATTCCGAAGTCATATTCAGTATAATCAACAACGTCGATATTATCATTTTTAAGCTGAATGGTAAATATTCCTTCATTTTTAGGAGTAAAATGACCTAAATAATGATCTTCTTTTTTGTCTAAATTTAGTTTGGTCGAAGTTCCATCTGGATTAATTACCCAAACCTCAAACTGCGAAACGCTTTTAAAAGCCTCACCATCGGTTTTTTCAAGAACTCCGTAGGTGTATTCGCCATAATGAATTTTTATTTCCTGCTCTTTATTCAGTTTACCTGTTGGATTGGTCTCGATCCATAAATAATGGGCAAAAGAGGATGTGTAACATAATAAGAATAGTAAAATAAGACTTAGTTTTTTCATATTTAAAATATTTAGTTTAAAGTGTTTATTTTCATTTTTTAAAATCTCTGAAAAGATCATTTGGGTTTAGCGTTTTCTGATTACTTCCACTATAGTTTTGCTATCTAGGAGGTGGAGGTTATTTGGTGTGCCGTTTTGAATCCTCACGAGGGTTAAAATTTATAGTTAAGGCTTAATCTAAAGTTTCTACCCGGTTCACTTTGCCAATATACATAACTTCCGTAATCGGCACCAGAGTATAGATATTCGTTAAGAAGGTTATTAAGGTTAAGTGATACACGGAATTTTCCATTCTCCCAGCTTAATGCACCATCCATCCTGAAGTAATCAGGTAAATCGGTTTGTCCTTCTGAAGCCCAAACCCATGACGACCGGTCAATCAGATATTGATAACCAAGGGAAACTCCAAATCCTTTTAATTTTGCATCCTGGAATTTATAATTTAGCCAACCATTGGTAACATGTTTAGAAAAACCGGCAATAGGATTACCATCTTCGTCTTCTAAATTGGTGTAAGCATAGTTAAGGATTAAGCTCAGACCTCTTGTAATTTCTCCACGAGTATCAAATTCAAATCCCTTAGAAGTGATATCGGTATCTTGTTGAATGGAATAATTTGCATCTTCAGGATCGATAACTAAAAATTTATCTTTATGAATATTGAAGTAAGTAGCGGTAGCATTCCATCTTCCATCCATAAATTGGAATTTTAGGCCACCTTCAATATCCTCAGCAGTAACAGGATCAAAAGGATCTCCTAATCTGTTTGTTCCCTGTTCTGGTAAAAATGATTGATCGTACATTCCATAAATGGTAAGATTATCCAAAATCGAATATGCTAATGCCACGCGTGGAGTAAAAACATTATCATCTGATGTCGCATTGTAACTACTTTCAAATTCAGTATATCGTCCTGCTAATGTTAAGCGAAGTGCATCTTCAAAAAATCCTAATTCATCTTGAAGATAATAAGACAAATATTGTGAGGTAATTATTCCATCAGCTCTTTGCTCTAAGCTTGTTTCTCTATCAAAATCAGGTAGGATGGCAGCCGGTTGAGGGTTATAAATATTAAAAGGGTTTCCTATGGTATCTATAGTAACCGACTGCGACCAATCGGCAATATATTTTTTGTTTCCATAATCTAAACCAGCCAGAATATTGTGAGAAATACTACCGGTTTGTTCTTTACCGCTTATAAATACCTGTCCCAGCTTTTGCTCTTCATGGGCATCCCAAATACTAATATCCCTTAATAGATCACCATTTTCTTTAACCCCAAAATTGCCGTCTATCCATAAACTTTGTCCCTCATGTTGATAATTAATATAACTTAATTGTGCAGTTAAATTCCAGTTATCAGCCAACTGGTGCTCAAAATTAATGAAACCGTAGTGCTCTTTCATTACCGATGGGCCTAGACGTGGATCTGAAAGTGTAAAATCCCTATCTAAATCGGCATATTTGTTTGGGGCAAAAACATAAGCCGAACCTATAAGTTTGGTTTTGTAATACTGATAAGTATATTGTGCTGTTACCGAAGTTTTTTCGTCAATCTGATATTTTAGGGAAGGGGCAAAGGTATAACGGTTTTCAGGCTCGTAATCCCTGTGTGATTCTTTTGTAGATGCAGCGCCAACAAATCGATATTGCAATTTATTATCATTAGATAATTTACCTTCTAAATCTAAAGTTGCTCTAAGCGTACTGTAACTTCCGGTAAGTAAACTTATTTCACCACGCTCTCTTCCGGTTGGCTTTTTTGTGACCACATTATATAATCCACCTGGTTCGCCACTGGAGAGCATAAAAGCCGAGGGGCCTTTTACTACTTCGATTCTTTCAACTAGTGCAAGATCTTCTGCCATTGGTCCCCATGTAGATAACACATTCATTCCATTTCTAAAAGGCGGAATCCTGAAACCACGCATATTAATCCTGGCAAAATTGCCCCAATGTTCGATCATTTGAGCGCCACTAACATTTCGGGTAATATTTTCCATCATTGATATGGTTGCCTGGTCTTGTAAAACATCGTTGGTAATAATCTGGATATTTTGTGGGATATTGATTAATTCCTGATCCAATTTTAATGAAGAAGAAACATTCCTACTAGTATAGCCTTTGTCTTTTTCTCCGGAAAGCCAAACATCTGAAAGAGTATTAACTTCTGTCCGCAGTTCAATATTTATATTTTGACTCGATTGCAGGTTAATTTTCAGTTCTTTTTTTATAAACCCTATTTCAGAAATAACGATGATATATTCCCCTTTTTCAATTCCATTAATACTAAAAGAACCATTTTGATCGGTATAAGTTCCGTAGGTAGAATTTTTTAAATATACATTGGCGTTATTAACTGGATTTTGTTGTTCATCCAAAACAAATCCTTTAAGTTCTATGTCTTGATTTTGTGAAAATCCGACATAAAATCTACTGAGAACAAGAATAAGAATGAGTAATGATTTTTTCATTTAATTTTTATTTAGATTGGTTATAAATAATGTAGCAAATGTATTAAACCGAAACGGATATTCACAAGAAATTATAACGTAATTTTTAATCAATCTAGATAATATCTTCTGAATGAAATATACGATAAGACGCTTTAAGCATCTGAATTAGGTAATTTTAATTTTGGTAAGAAAATTTAATTATTCAAAATTAAATAAAGAAGTGTAAATGTATATTCCAAAACATAAAAAAAAGCGATCAATAATTTGATCGCTTTTTTATTAAATTATAATTTCAAATTTTAGACTTTCTGAGCCTTTTCTTTATTTTCTTTATAATGAAATAAATTTTGTTCTTTAATCATGCCAGTCGTCTTTTCAGGTAGCATATCTTCCCAGCCTTCTTTACCGTCGGTTATCATTTGTAAGACTTCTCTAGAGTAAATGTCCAGAATTTCTGGGTTATAATTTTCAATATCTTCTACACGACCATTGTATTTAAAGAATTTATATAATTCTTTCATTCTTGGATGTACCATTAAGTTTTCACTGGTAGTAATTTCTCCGGTTTCAGAATCTTTAAGTGGGTACAGATAAACTTTTAAATCTTTAAAAAATAATTTACCGAAAGCTTCTAATATTCCACCGCTTAAATGACGGTAGTATTTCTCATCAAATACATCTACTAGGTTGTTTACACCCATCGCAAGACCCATTCTCATCTTAGAATATTTACTAAAGTATTCTACTACTTTATAATATTCCTGGAAATTAGAAATCATTACCGTTTGTCCCAAAGAGCAAAGAAGCTCGGCGCGATCCATAAAATCTCTTTCATCGATCTCACCTTCTGCTCTTAGGTTGGATAGCGTAATTTCAAAAATAACCTCAGTATCTTCTTCAGAAACTCTATTTTCACTAAAGAATAATTCTCTAGATTTTTCAAACATATCCATGTTCACCTTAGTTACTGGTCTAAAGCTACCACGAAGGGCAAGGATATTTTTCTTGTAAAGAATTTTTGCTGGTAAAACATTATTTCCGTTCGGGCTAAACATTACCGCATCGGTCATTCCGTTTTTTACCAACTGTAAGCTCATCAATCTATTATCAACTTTATCGAATCTTGGTCCCGAAAAGTTGATGGTATCAATCTCTAATTGATCTTTATCGATGTGATCGTATAAATATCGAAGTAATTTTTTAGGATTATCATACTTATAATAAGCACCATAAATTAAGTTAACTCCTAAAATTCCCAACGTATTTTGTTGGTGACGTGCATCATTTTCTTTAAATCGAATATGAAGACTAATTTCGTTATAATCTTCTTCTGGACTTACCTGATAACGAATTCCAACCCAACCATGACCTTTATATTTTTTTGCAAAATCGATTGTAGCTACAGTATTTGCATAGCTAAAAAAGAGTTTGTTGGGGTGTTTTTCTCTGGAAATTCTTTCTTCTATTAATTTAATCTCATGAGAAAGCATTTTTTTTAGTCGGGCTTCAGTAACGTACCTTCTGTCATCTTCAACACCGTAGATGGCATCACTAAAATCTTTATCGTAAGCACTCATTGCTTTTGCGATCGTACCCGATGCACCCCCTGCTCTAAAAAAATTTCTTACGGTTTCCTGTCCTGCGCCAATTTCAGAAAAAGTACCATAAATATTTTCGTTTAGATTTATACGTAGCGCTTTACTTTTTATTGAAGGAACATTCTCAAATTCCTTGTCGCCCATTATGGTGATTGGCATATTTTTCCTTTTAGATGAATTCCTTTTTTTACGCTGTCAAAGGTACTAAAACACCAAAGTAAACAAAAAATATTAATTAACTTTGTCACAAATATAACATTCTTGAAAGTTACATTTTTAGGTACAGGCACATCACAAGGAATCCCAATAATTGGTAGTAATCACCCCGTTTGTTTAAGCGAAAATCCTAAGGATAAACGCTTAAGGGTTTCGGTAATGGTAGAGTGGAACGATTTAAACATACTTATAGATTGTGGTCCAGATTTTAGAATGCAGATGCTGGCAAATAATTTTTCAAAGCTGGATGCCATTCTTTTTACCCATGAACATAATGATCATGTTGCTGGTTTAGACGATATACGTCCTTTTTTCTTTAGACAGGGTGATATCCCAATTTATGCTCACAATCGCGTGTTGGATTCATTAAAAAAGCGTTTTAATTATATTTTTGTTACTGAAAATAAATATCCGGGAGCACCTGGCGTTAAGCAGCATGTAGTTACTAATGATATTTTTGAGATAGGTGGAAAAGAAATTATTCCGGTAAGCTATTTACATAATCGATTGCAGGTTTACGGTTATCGAATGGATAAATTTGCGTATTTAACCGATATTAAGTCTATTTCTGACAAAGAAGCAGAAAAACTGCACAACCTTGATGTAGTCGTTGTTAGTGCGCTGCGAATGGAGCCACATCATTCGCATTTTAATCTTGCTGAAGCTTTAGAATTTATTGAAAAAATCCAGCCTAAAAAGTCTTATTTAACGCATATAAGTCATTTGCTTGGTTTTCACGAAGAGGTAGAACAAAATTTACCCGAAAATGTACATTTAGCTTATGATAATTTGAAAATCACGATTGATGAAAAATAAGATCCTACTATATTTATTCATATTCGCTGCGTTGTTTGCGATATTTATTTATGTGAACGACAAGAAAATTCTTGACGATCAAACAAGCAGAATCGTAAGCCTCCAAAAGAAATTAGATAAGTTAGAAGCTGAAGAAGAAAATACAGATATTACTGAATCTGAAAATTTCTATGATTTTAGTCTGAAAAGAAACGAGCCTGCAATCACTTATTTTGAAAATAATGGTTTTAAAGCGGCTGAAGTAGAGCAGAAAGTTCAGGATGCTTTAATTGATATGAATAAAGCGGAAGAGGATAACGAAATGGTTCCTTTTGAAGGCATGAAAGATCCTATGCGTATCAATAAAATCAAATTGCTTAATCACAAATGGGTAATCGCTGAATTCACTGATGGAGAACATTGGGGCGAAGTTTTATTAAAGTATTTTATTAGCGAAAATGGAAGTGTAGAGTTTGAGCCACTAAACTCCTTTTTATATCCTACTGAATAATTTTTATACCTAATTACGAGTAACAAATCTTTACGTGATTCGTCTTTAAAGAAAGACATCAATCATGAAAAGATTATCATCAGTTATTTTAGTTTCTTTATTATGTATTTTTCAATCTGTTTTTGCCCAAAATCAGCAAATTTCAGCACAATTAGATTCTATTTGGAAAACCGATCAGGGAATTAGAATGGAACTCATCCAACTTCAGCAACAGGGAAAAACGAATACTTCAGAATTCAAGAAGCTTATCAGCGGAATGAAAACTCAGGATTCGATCAATCAAAAAAAAGTGATTGAAATTTTACGAAATGGATGGCCAGAAAATCTGAATTTACAGCAAAATCAAACCCTGTTTTTAGTTATTCAGCATGCCGATTTAGGTAAGCAGAAAAAATATCTGCCTCTTATCGAATCTGCCGTTAAAGAACGTAAAACTTTAGCATCGAATCTTGCATTGCTTCAAGATCGAATAGCACTAAGGGAAGGAGGGAAGCAAATTTATGGTAGCCAGGTTTGGATCGATAATGCTACTGGCGAAAAATATGTACGACCAATACAAAATCCTGAAAAAGTTGATAGCTTAAGAGCAGAAGTAGGTCTGCCTGATATGCAAACTTACCTTCAGCAAGGATTTCAGATCAAATGGAGTCTTGAAAAATATTATGAACAACTACCTAAAGTGAGAGCGCTAACTGGCAATAAATAATTCTTTTAAATTTCAAATTAGATAAAAAAGCTCAGATTCTTTAGAATCTGAGCTTTATCAACTTTACAGAAAACTAATTTAGTTTACCAAAGCATAAGACTGCTTGGCAATCTCTAATTCTTCATTCGTAGGAACAACCAAAATCTTTGTTTTTGCTTCTGGCGGATTTATAGGACGAATTGTTTTTCCGCGAACATCATTTTTTCGATGATCCAAATGAAGTCCTAAATATTCCATATCTTCTAAAGCAATTTTACGAATCACACTGCTATTTTCACCAATTCCGGCTGTAAATACAATGGCATCAACACCATTTAAAGCAGCGATGTAAGAACCAATATATTTTTTTATACGATACCCGTTCATGTAAAGCGCTAATCGACAGGTTTCATCACCTTCAGCCGATTTTTCTTCAATATCGCGCATATCGCTATAACCGGTAAGTCCTAACATTCCGCTTTCTTTCAGCAAAATATCATTTACTTGTTGCGGTGTGTAACCAAGCTTATCGATTAAATAAAAAATTACAGATTGATCGATATCACCAGCACGAGTACCCATAATAAGTCCGTTTGCCGGTCCCATTCCCAAAGAATGATCGATAGCAATTCCATCTTTAATTGCAGTTATGCTGCATCCGTTACCAAGATGTACGGTGATTATTTTTTCTGAAGGAAGCCCTTTTTCATTTAAATATTCAATTGCTTTTTCAGAAACATATTTATGACTGGTTCCATGAAATCCATACGATCTTACCGCATTTTCTTCCATAAACTTTTTAGGAATTGCATATTGATACGCTTTTTGCGGCATAGTATGGAAAAAAGCAGTATCAAAAACGACCACTTGTTTCGCATTTGCAAAAACTTTTTCAGCCACTTCAATTCCTCTTAAATTATGAGGATTGTGTAGAGGAGCCAACGGAAATACATTTCTAATCTCTTCTTTAACTTCCGCAGTAACTTCAACTGTTTTTGTTAAACTTTTTCCGCCGTGAACCACGCGATGTCCAACAATCTGAATATGATTTTCATCCTCTATTACACCAACTTCGCTATCCATCAAAAAAGTAGTAATTCTTTTTAATCCGGTTTCGTGATCCGGGATTTCTACTTCTTTACTAAGTTTAGTTTCACCTGCATTATAATGAATTAAAGCCTTATCTAAACCTATTCGCTCTACAAGACCGCTTGCGGCAACGGTTTCTTCGGGCATTTTTATAAGTTGGTATTTTATAGAAGAACTACCTGAGTTTATAACTAAAATATTCATATTAAAATCCTTGTGCTTGTATTGCGGTTATAATTACTGTATTAAAAACGTCGTCCACGGTACATCCTCTACTTAAATCGTTAACCGGTTTATTAAGTCCCTGTAGCATTGGTCCTATAGCCAATGCGCCGGTTTCTCTTTGTACGGCTTTGTAGGTATTGTTCCCGGTATTAAGGTCTGGGAAAATAAGTACGCTCGCCTGTCCTGCAACTTCAGAACCTGGTAATTTACTTTTTCCTACAGTAGCATCTACCGCAGCATCATATTGTATAGGTCCTTCAATTTTAAGGTCTGGGCGCTTGTTTCTAACGATCTCGGTCGCTTCACGAACACGATCTACATCTTCGCCTTTACCCGAAGTTCCTGAAGAGTAAGAAAGCATGGCAATTTTTGGTTCGATACCGAATGCAAGGCTACTCTCTGCGGAAGAAATTGCAATTTCAGCAAGTTCTGCAGCATTAGGATTAGGATTAATCGCACAGTCACCAAATACTGAAACACGATCTTCTAAACACATAAAAAATACTGACGAAACTACAGATACGCCTGGTTTTGTTTTGATGAACTGAAGCGCGGGTCTAATGGTATGCTGGGTGGTATGTGCAGCACCAGAGACCATGCCGTCTGCATCACCTTTATGGATCATCATGGTCCCAAAGTAAGAAACATCGGCCATCATATCACGAGCCATATCCATATTTACATTTTTATGTTTTCTTAGTTCATAAAAAGTTTCTGAATACTCGTCGTATTTATCGGAATGTACGGGATCGATAACATTAATTTTGCTCAAATCGATATTTAACCCAAGATCTGCGATCTTATTTTTGATTTTATCGATGCTTCCTAATAGCGTAATGTCTACAATATTAAGTGCGATAAGACGCATTGTAGCAATTAATATACGCTCGTCGGTTCCTTCTGGAAGCACGATACGTTTTCTAGACTGCTGCGCACGTTTGTAAAGGCTATACTGAAACATCTTTGGCGTAAGCGCTTTTGGCTGAAAATTGAAGAGTTTTTCAGTAAGACTATCAAGATTTAAATATTTATCTGAAACAGCCAGAGACGTCATGATTTTCTGTTTGCTGTCTTTATATATTTTTGATTTAATATTACCAATACGATTAGTAACACTAAAAGTTCCGCCCTGTACTGAAACTATTGGAACTATTTGTGAAAGCCCTTCGATCAGTTTTAAGATACTATCTTCAGGGATTAGTCCGCCGGTTAGGATAATTCCAGATATTGGAGGGTAGTTGGCAGAAATATGCGCTTGTAACGCACCAAGAATAATATCTGCACGATCTCCCGGTGTGATTACCAAGCTATTCTCTTTAAGTTTGGTAAGATAATTACGCAGTTGCATCGCGCCAACACCAAAATTCCCGGTTTGATTGTTTAAATGTGTTTCTCCAAATATTACTTTACCCTCAAGTTCTTCTACAATCTCTTTGATGGTGGGATGGAGCAAAGTTTTTATCATCGGAACGATAGAAACTTCTACCTCTTTCGGGAAGAAATTATTGAGATCGGTTCTAACATTTTCAACGTTTTCTTCCTGAATTTTATTGGCAACTACTCCAATAACTTTTACATCACGATTACTAAAAGAACTGTAAACAAAATTTAGCGCGTCAACGAGTTCCTTCTTACTTTTATCCTTACCGCTTGAGATAATTATGGTAGGCAGACCAAGATTTTTTGCGATGGTTACATTGGTGTCGAATTCAAAAACATTTCCCTTTACAGAAAAATCGGTTCCTTCCACTAAAACAAAATTAAACTCTTCTTCTAGCTTTTTGTATTTCTGAATGATGACGTCTATAATTTCGCCTGCTTTACCGTCATTTCTTTTATCAACCAATTCTTTTCTGGTTACTCCATAGGCTTCTTCGTATGGAATTTCAATATCAAATTGAGATAGAACAGTTTCGATATGATTATCTTTCTGACTTTCAGGAAAATCATCGATTATTGGTCTAAAATATCCTACTTTATCTGTTTTTCCTAAAAGAGTTTGCATCAGCCCCAGGGATATTAATGACTTTCCACTGTCTTCTTCCATGGTAGCAATGTAGATACCTTTATTCATAATACTTATTTTTTGCTCACCTAAAAGTGAGTTCTTGATGTTAATTCTCGTTTTTTGCGAGGTTATTAACAATTAAATTAGTTTCAAAAAAATGCTTCTTTATTTGCAAGAAGTGGTACAAATTTACCAGTATTTTTGAGCATGAAACCTAACAAATGTCATATTATAAAGTTAAAAGAACTTTAATAGGTTGGAAGAGCTTTGAGAATTAATCACCCATTTTTCTCCAGCCATTCCTTAAGTTCAAAGAAATTTTGTGGTGCTACTCCGTGACCAACGGGAAATTCAGAATAGGTATTTTTGATATTTAATTGATCAAGGAAAGGTTTGGTTTTTCTAGCCCAATCGATTGGGATAACCTGGTCTACAGTTCCGTGGGAACAATAGAAATTTAAATGGTCAAAATCATTATTTTCGAAACCAGATTTAATGATGTCTTTATTTACGTATCCACTTAGTGCAACAATATTTTTAACTTTTTCTGGATAAGAGAGTGCAACGGCATAACTTAAAATACTGCCCTGGCTAAAACCTAGTAGCGTAACTTTATTCTTGTTTATTGGGTAAGTTTCAATGGCTTCATCGATAAATTGAGCGATTAAATCCCGTGATTTAATGGCTTGCTCGTCGTCGCTAAATTTTCCGCTAGCGTCGTCAAAATATATTGCATACCATGCGTTACCACTTGGTTGCATGGGGTATGGCGCTCTCACCGAGATTACAAAAAACTCTTCGGGTAACTCGCTTGCAAAACTAAAAAGATCTTGTTCATTACTACCATAGCCATGAAACATAAAAACTACGGGAGCTTTTTCAGTTTGACCTTTTGGTTGTTTTATAACGTGTTCTAAAGAAAGATTCGCTGTTTGCATTAGGTAATTGATTTAAACCATTTTTGAAAATATTCACCAATATAAGGAATCAACCTAAACTCCCCCTGTATTGCAGCTACGAGACCATAAATAGCTAAAACAACATAAACTAAATAAAAAGCAGTTGGTATAAAAAAATTAGTAAATATTGATGCTATAGCTCCTAGCACGTAAAATAGTATATGTGTCCCAAAAGCTTGTCGAATATGAAAACTAGCTAATTTATGTTTATTTTCCATATTAAAAAAAATGGCAAGTATAAAGCCAAATATCGTTATATAGGCTGTAATTGCTGCAGTTTTACCATCTTTAGTTTTAGTTGGGGTATTTTGAGTCATAGTTTTATAAATCTTCGGAAATGATTAATTGATTGTTGTTAAAAATACCAATCGCTTTTCCTTTTAATTTCTGCCCTAAAAATATACTGTTTTGTGAGGTTGAAAGAATATCAGATTTCTGGAAAGTGTACTTTTCTTCAGGTAAAAAGAAAGATAGTTTTGCCATTTCTTCTTCAGTAATTATAGAACTTTCAGCTTTAAAGCGTTCTTTGCCGCGCGTTAAGATTTCCACAGTTTCTTCTGTAGAAAAGATAGTTTGTAAAGCACCAAAAGCACTTTCTAAACCAATTGTTCCGTAATTGGCGTTATCGAATTCAACTTTTTTATTTTCGATATCGATTGGATCGTGATCGCTGGTTACAAAATCGATCGTTCCTTCTTTTAATCCTTTAATTAAGGCTTTGGTGTCTTTTTTTGTCCTTAGCGGAGGCATTACTTTGGCGCGAGTATCAAACTCACTTAGCAAATCGTCGGTAAGTACTAAGTTGTGGATGGCAACGCTACAGGTAACATCCAGACCTTTTTTCTTAGCTTCCTTAATTAGTGCAACAGATTTTTCTGTAGAAACGGTTGGGATATGCAGTTTCCCTCCGGTATATTCTAAAAGATAAAGATCACGTGCAATTTGCAGGTCTTCAGCAAGATTGGGTATTCCTTTTAAGCCTAGAAGTGTACTGTTATGATGCTCATTTACAATTCCCTTTCCTGCTATTTTCTTTTCTAACGGAAAAGATTGCACCAATCCATCAAAATTTTGTGCGTATTGCAAAGCAATTTTTAGGAGATTAGGATTGCTTACCGGTTTTTTATAATCTGCAAAACTTACCGCACCGGCATTTCCCATATCAAAAAGTTCAGCAAGATCGACACCTTCAGTTTTTACGGTTAAGGCGCCCGTTGGCAAAAGGTTTACTGCATTTCCTTGTGCCTTTGCTTTTACCGAATAAATGGCAGAGCTATTATCTATTGTTGGATTGGTTTGCGCATTTAAGACCACATCGGTAAATCCGCTAAATGCTGCGGTTTTTAGTCCGTTTTCGATTGTTTCACGTTCTTCATAACCTGGTTCTCCAAAACTCACGCTGCTATCAAACCATCCCTGTGAAACGTGTAATCCTTCAATGCTAATTTCTTTATCAGCTTTAGTTTCAATAGCATTTCCGATTTTTTTAATAACGCCATCTTCAATGAGAATATCGGCTTTTTTTAAATGATAATCGCTTTGCTGGTCTACGATTGTGGCAGATTTTATAAGTAGCTTCATTTAAAGAATTTTAAGAGGAGCATCTCTATGGTTAAAAAGATCAGTGCAAAAATAATAAACCATTTCCAAAGCACATCGATTTGTTGAGCAGCTTTTGTACTTTCAAAAAATGTATTAAGGTCGGTTTGCTTTTCGATATTTTCAAATTCGTTAATATCCAGATAATTAAGATCACTTTCGTTTCTTGGATAATTATAACTAATTGGTAAAATTCTCTTTTCTTGGTATGTTATCATGTAATTTCCAGCATTTTCAGGCAGCTCTGTGGTGGTTACCGTGATCTTGTCTGAGGTATTTTGTTGAAGCGGAATAAAACTATCGGCAGAATTTTGCTGAATTTCAACTACCTGATCACCGTTTCCTGCTATATTAACATCGAAGATATTTTCCTGGCCGACTTCAAAATATAAGCTTGGAGTTTTTAAAGCTGAAATTCCCAAATTATAGAAAACAGGAACGATTAACGGCGAATTTTGAAAGTTAGAATTTTCCTGACTGATTGGTGCTGAAAATAAATAGCTATTGCCAGAATTCATTAAGAAGGCATTATTATTTTGATAAGCTAATGCAGCTGAAGCATCCTTATTAAAATTGTAAAAGCTTTGTACTTCAGGATATTGAAAGTTGCTGATCTCTTTTTCGAATGTATCCTCAAATAGTGGGTGCTCAAAAGAAATTTCAGTAATTAATAATTCCTTGTTTTGTTTATTCTTGATAATTGGTAAGCCAAGATTCGATAAAAATGAATTATAATTTTGAAGCTGAAGATTAGAAGCTGGGATAATGCAAACAGGCGTTCCTTCTTTTGCTTTTTCCAGCACCTGGTTTTGTAAAGCAGTATTTATGTGCTCTACTTCGTTTAAAATGATCAAATCTGCACTGCTAAAAGCACTAAAATCAACTTCATTTTCATCAAAATTGATATAGCTGAATTGGTCTTTAGTGAAAATTCGGTTAAGAAAGTCGGCATCGCTACCCGAAACACTTAAAACATTGATTTTTGGTGTTTCAGCATAAGTAAAAAACAGTTCGTTATCGTAAACAAGGCCGTTGTCTTCAATCGAAATAATTCCGTTTTCAATTTCTTCAGCCTGTAATCGAAATTCGACTTCTTGTTGCTTATTTTCTTTAAAATTGATGCTCTTTTTAGCCAAAATCTGCTCGCCATTTTTCAGGCTAATAGGAATATCACGATCTAATTTTTCAGTAGTGCTAAAATTGGCTCTTAGGCTAAGTTGATTCAGGTTTTTATCGATCGCATAAGCCGAATCTACACTAATATTCGAGATGTTTTGCGCTTCATTTTTTACGAAATGATATGCTATATTTTCAAGCTTATTTAAATCCCCTAAATTTTGCTGAAAATCTGAAATTAAAACCAGTCGCTGTACTTCTGCTGGGTGCTCATTAAAAAACTGTCGAGCTTTTAAATTGATCAGGTTAAAATTCATCGAATTTGAGCTGTAATCGATATCCTGAAGTTCAGATTGATCTTCTGAAGGAGAGATAATTCCGAAGTCTTTATTATTGGTAAACAAGCCAAACTGATCATTTTGCTGGCTATTTTCTAATAATTGCTGAATGTTATGTTGCAACATTGGCCCGTGCTCGCCTCGCAATTGCATGCTAAACGAATTATCCAGATAGAGCAGGGTAGAGGTGCTTTGTTTAGCTGTTTTTCCTGAAGGAATAAATGGCTGCGCAAAAGCGAGAATCAAAAAAGCCAAAGCTAAAGTCCGCGCTATAAGAATTAGCCACTTTTTGAGCTGATTGCTTTTGCGGTTTTCCTGAACTACTTTTTTAAGCAATTTTACATTGGTAAATGCTTCTTTCTGAAATTTACGAAGCTTAAACAAATGAACAATAAATGGAATTACCAGTAAAATTAAAGCATAAAGAAGTTCTGGATGTCTAAACTGCATACCGCTTTTAAAGATTTCTCAAATATAAAGAAATTGTGCGGCAGGCAAACTGGATAATTGAGATTAAATGCTCAGAGAACCTTAAAAGAATTATTTATTTTTTAGTAGATGTTTTCTCGTTTTGTCTGATAATTGTTCTTCTGATCACTGCTATTTAAAAACCTCAAAAATTTAAATTAATTGGTATAGGCTTATAGAGAGTGCTTAGTTGATCTTAATCGCCTTTTTTATACTAAATTCAAAACAAGTGCTTTCGCCTAAAACTGATTGTACGCTAATTTTTCCGCCAAGAGAGGTCACCAATTTTTTAACGGTAGAAAGTCCAATACCATTTCCTTGATTTCCTTGTCTGTCGGTAATATAAAGTGTTTTGAATAGCTGAAAAATATTGGAAATCTGATCTTCAGGGATACCAATTCCGTTATCTTTTACGCTAAAATTGTAAAAATTTTCATCTTCAGAACTTTCAATATCAATAATAATCTCTTCCTTATTGTTATATTTAATGCTGTTGTTTATTAGATTAATTAGAATCTGCTCTAAGGCAGATCGATTACAATTCAGCATAATATTTTCTGAAGGGAAATTAATTTCGCATTTATCATTAATATTCATCAAATCGATGATATCCTCTAGCAGATGATGTAAATCAAATTCAACAAGATCAGAAGATACAATACGATCACTCTCATAGTGATTTAATATTCCGTTAATATAGTCGCTAAGCTTTAAGGCCGATTTTTTTAAATTAGCGAGAAGTTCCTGCCCCTTTTTATCTACATGATCTTTGTACCTGGCTTTAATTAAATCTGCAGTAATAATCATGTTTGCTAAAGGCATTTTCATATCATGCGAAACTACACCGGCAAAATCCTTCAATAAAGAGTTGTGATCGTCTAATTCTTGTTTAATTTTTTCTAAATATAGATTCTTCCGTCGCAATTCGAATAATTTTTCTACTTGCTTAGCTAAAGCTTTTAAAGCGTTTTTTTGATCTTCGTCTAATTTATTAATCTTGGTGTCTAGCACACATAGGGTTCCCAGAGCACATCCATTATTATCAAGCAAGGGCATACCTGCATAATAGAGAATTGGTGACTCTGGATTAGATGTAAAGGGATTATCTTTAAATCGCACATCCTCACGTAAATCTTCAACTTCCATTAAATCGCCAGGTTGTAAAATGGCATGGGCACAATGCGAAAGTCTTCTTTCAGATTCAGTAATAGAAGGCCCACCGTGATTAGATTTATACCAGTTTTTTTCAGTTTCAACCAAAGTGATTAGTGAGATGGGCGTTTTGCAGATATAAGATGCAAGTTGCGTGATGTTATCAAATTCTTCTTCAGAAACTCCTTTTAGAAGTTCTATAGAATTGAGAGAACTTAAACGTTCTTTTTCGTTAAGAGGTGTAGCGGGTTGAATCATTGAATTTTCACAATTTTCTGATTGAAAAAACGGAAATTGCGCGAAACGTTAAGACGAATTTAACAATTTTAGATCGAAATTAAGCAAATAAGGCATCAATATTTTTCGAAAGCACCAAGACCAAATAATGCAAAATCATATTTCACTGGATCCTGATGATCTAATTTACGAAGTGCGGTATCCAATTCGGCTAAAGCTTTGGCATCGTTTTGTTTTCTCTTAAGTAACTTTAATTTTCTTGCAATGTTGCCTGAGTGCACATCGAGCGGACAGGAGAGTTGCGAAGAAGAAATCGACTCCCAAATACCAAAATCGACACCACAGTTATCTTTTCTTACCATCCAGCGTAAAAACATGTTTATACGTTTAGCTGCAGAATTTTTTAGCGGATCACTTACGTGCTTTTGTGTTCTTTTTTGATGCGGAAGTTCAAAAAAAATCTTTTTAAACTCATGTATTGCTGGCTGAAGCGAAATTGCAGTAGCATGATTACTGAAGATTTCTTCCAGGCTTCCATGATTCTTATAAATATTCTGAAGCGAACGCATAAAATAGCAAAGATCAATACTATTGAAAGTGCGATGCACAAAACCTTCCATGGTTTCTAAATCTTTTTCTTCGAAATTTAGGATAAAATCATACGGAGATCGCTCCATGCGTTCCATAAGATCGTTCGCATTTTTCAGAATACTTTTTCGATTTCCCCAGGCAATAGTTGCAGCCAAAAAACCTGCAATTTCAATATCTTCTTTTTTACTGAATTGGTGTGGAATCTGAATAGGATCTGTACCTATAAAATCTGGGGTGTTATATTGATTAACTTTAAAATCTAAAAACTCTTTTAATTCGCTTTTCTTCAAAAATATAATCTTTTAGAGGCGATGTTTAGTCGAAAATTACTTAGAAGATTACACAATTTCACCATCAACCATGGTCAACTTTCTATCGGCCATATCGGCAAGCTCTTCGTTGTGTGTTACAATTACGAAGGTTTGTCCAAATTCATCTCTAAGTTTAAAGAAGAGTTTATGGAGATTTTCAGCAGATTCACTATCCAAATTCCCTGAAGGCTCATCAGCAAAAATAACTGCAGGGTTGTTCATTAATGCTCTGGCTACCGCAATTCGTTGTTGTTCTCCACCGCTTAAAGTAGAAGGTTTGTGATTCGCTCTATTTTTAAGTCCTAGAAATCCTAATAATTCCATCGCTCTTTTTTCGGCTTCGGCTTTTGGAGTATTTTTAATGTACGCCGGAATGCAAATGTTTTCTAACGCAGTAAACTCTGGTAACAATTGATGAAACTGAAATATAAAACCAATATGATCATTCCTGAATATCGCCAGGCTCTTAGCATTTAGACCATAAATATCAGTTTCGTTGATTATAAGTTTAGATTCCTTATTTTTTTCAGGCAAATCTAGTGTTCCCAAAATCTGAAGCAAGGTTGTTTTCCCGGCACCCGAGGCACCAACTACAGAAACAATTTCGCTTTTTGCGATATGAAGATCGACACCTTTTAATACGTGTAAATCGCCATAATACTTATGAATATTTTCAATTGTAATCATAACGTCTATAAAGAGCTCGAAAATTAGCTAATTTAATCGCGACCCCCAAGTATAACATCTTTTAATTATTTTCTGAAATTTTAAGAGGTTTCGATCGTTCAATTTTTATTAAAATAACGTGAACGGGCTATGCCTTTGCTATTGTAAATCTTACATTTGAGATAAATATTTGCTATTTATGAAAAATGAAGAGTTGGCCACATTAGCTGCAGGATGTTTTTGGTGTACCGAAGCTGTTTTTCAACGGCTGGAAGGTGTAAGTGATGTAAAATCTGGATTTACCGGCGGGTTTATTAAAAATCCTCCTTATCGAGAAGTAGTCACAGGAAGAACCGGGCATGCTGAAGGCATTCAGTTTTTATTTGATCCTGAAATTATAAGTTTTCAAGAATTATTATTGATCTTCTTTTCTACTCACGATCCCACAACTTTAAATCGTCAACAAAACGATAGAGGAACACAATATCGTAGTGCTATTTTTTATCATTCAGAAGAACAAAAGCGAATAGCAGAGCAGGTTATTGCTGAATTAGAAAAGCAGGAAGTCTTTCAAGACCCTATAGTTACTGAAGTTACCGAAGCTTCAGCGTTTTATGAAGCCGAAGCGGAACATTTCGACTTTTATAATCAGAATCGAGAACAACCTTATTGCCAATATATTATCGATCCTAAAATTCAAAAATTAAATGCTCTTTTTGCCGAAAAACTAAAGAAATAAGTATGTAATATTAGTAAGTATCTGAAAACTGGCACTTTATTTGATTTAATTAACTGAATCAATACAAAAAAAGATGCTAAAAGATAAATTGTTTTTAAAAGGACTATTGCTAGATGGTATTGGTATGGTTACTATGGGAGTTCCATTAATAGGGCCTTTTTTGGATATTTTGTGGGCACCTTATGCTGCACGAAAAATCAGAGAAATGTATCCCGGTAAAAAAGGAAAATTAGCTTCGGCTATTGTGTTTATAGAAGAGATTCTACCATTTACCGATATCGTTCCAACATTCACCTTGATGTATTTGTATACATATGTTTATAAAAAAGACACTGCTGGTCAAGTACGTACTATCGAAGTTGAAAGCTGGTAACATCATCAATTATAAAATAACAAAAAAGCCTGTTTGAACTCTCAAACAGGCTTTTTCTTTATAATGAAATCTTAATTCAGGATTATAAAAACCACTGCACAGAAACCATAATATTTCTTCCAATATTGGAAATCCCATCGGTTTTAAGTCGGGATAAGTGCGATATATATGTTTTATCTAAAAGATTATTGCCGTTAACCGATATCTGCACTTCAGATTTTTCTAATTGTACACGGCCGCCAATACCTGCCCCTAATAATGAATAACCACCAGTTCTAGTTTCAAAAGCGCTGGTGTTCTCTTTATCGAAAACATTCTTCAACCTAATAAAAGCATACTTATTTTCGATAATTTTGCCTTCATTAAATTCAACTCTAAACGTATTGGTAATGCTATTAGCCGGAATTAACGGAAGGTAGGCATCATCACTTCTTTTGCCGGTTACAGTTTCAAAACTACTTTCTATATGTAACCAATCCCAAGGATGCGGGTGTATGTGGATACCAGCCTCACCACCATAAAGTTCAGCATCATCTTGCACATAATCATAAACAGGGTTTTCATTTATTGTTTCACCTGTGGGATTTAGATAGATGTAATTGTTAATCGTGTTATGAAAAGCATTTGCAAAAGCTTCAAAATGTTCATTTCTCCACTCAAGAGAAAAATCTATCTGAAAGTTTTGTTCGTTATCCAGATTAGCATTTCCAACCTCATAACGATTTGCGCCGTGGTGAGAACCATTGCTGGTAAGTTCAGCTAAATTAGGTGCTCTAAATCCGCTTGCTAAATTTAGGCGAGCATTTAAATGTTTATTGAACTGGTACTTCGCACCAAAGGCACCATTAAAACTATTAAAGTCACGATCTACAGCTTGAATATATTC